>CAYOGN010000185.1:0-29807 GCA_964403545.1 uncultured Gammaproteobacteria bacterium | reverse complement strand
TAGGCCGCGCGACCGGCCTTCGCCTTGACAATGGTAGACGTGTGTACCGCGCCTCTACGAGCGGCTTTCGCTGCAGCTGCGATGCCATTGTCCAGTTCATCAAGCGCAGGTTGCAGCGCGTCAACCATTGTACGATCACCGAGTTGCGCACCGCCGACGTGTTGCATCCGCCTCAGGCCTTCTTTTAAAGCTTCGACCATTGGTAGACCGCGTGACGCCGCTTCCCCTGTTGCGGTGAAAAAGATGGCAAGCAAAACACCCGAGGAGCCACCCATTGTCTGGCTCAGCTCCTGTCCAATGGCGCTACAGAGCTGTGCATGATCCGCGAGTGGCAAGCGGTCAATGGCACTGACTAATGCGCGCGCCGCCCCGGTCAATGTGGAGCCTGTATCGCCGTCTCCGGATTTTGCATCGAGGGCGTTCAAGTCGGCTTCGGCTGCCATCAGGATTTCGCAGCATTTGGTGAGAAAAACTGCAGTTTCCTGGTGTTTTGACGCAACCGGCTGAACCGTTGTCAGGCCATCCGGCAGTGCCAGGACCGTGACCGGGTTGATCTCCTGGCACCCGGGCCACGCGGCGGGGGAGCAGGGCGCTTTTAGGCATTTTTCTTCTTCAGCGCTGACCGGATAAACCGAGACCGAGAAACCTCGCATATCAAGCGAAGTCATCATCGCCGCCGGACCTACGATCAGCTTCAATTTATTGGCGACCGAGGACGTGATTAATTCGTTGGCCAGGATCGACATTTCAAGGTTCGATGCACCACCGAGGTTATTTAACAATACAACATGAGGTTTTTTGTCCATCAACGGCGACAGCCTTTCAACAACTGCATCGACAGCCTGTTTGGCATCGACGTAATCGACCTGCTCGACACCTGCTTCGCCGTGTATGCCAAGACCAAGTTCGGCTTTGCCGGACACGATCCGGTTTTCTTTGGGCGACCCGGGAACCGTGCAGGTGTCGAGGGAAAGGCCAAAGGACCTGGTTCCGGCAATCACTTTCTCCGCCGCCCTGGTTACTTCCGTCAGGGATGCTCCGGCATCCGCCATTGACCCCGTGATTTTGTGCACAAACAAAGTACCGGCAACGCCCCGTGGTTGCGGCAGATCGGGTAGCGCGATGTCGTCGTCGACGATGACCATGTTCACCTGTAAGTCAAAGCTCCGTGCACGCTCCGCGGCAAGACCAAAGTTGAGGCGATCACCGGTGTAGTTCTTGACAATGAGCAAACAGCCAGCCGGTCCGGTCACAGCGAGGATGCCTGCCAGGACCGCATCCACCGACGGGGAAGAGAAGACGTCTCCGCACACAGCGGCCGTCAGCATCCCTTGTCCAACAAAACCGGCGTGTGCCGGTTCGTGACCAGAGCCGCCGCCAGATACAAGTGCGACTTTGGATTTATCCCAGTCGTTTCGCATCACAACCCGGATATGTGGATATCCGTCCAGCCGCGCCAGGGTGCCACCCGAGGTCTGGATAACGCCATCAATGGCTTCGGTGACAGTGTTTTCTCTTTTGTTGATGAATTGAGTCATTGTGTCCTCATTCAGGCGATCCGGGCGCCGTTGGTGTCAAAATAGAATGGTTTGGTGGGGCAAATTTTTACCAAATCGCCATTTTTGAGCTGGGTATGGGCGTCCGTCACGGTGATCAGATCGTGGCCTTTGTATGTCAGGTGTAATCGTGTCTGATCGCCCAGATGTTCGACCCGTGTCACCACAGAGGCTTGCCCTTCACCTTGCCGTATCTGCTCGGGTCTCAAGCCAATAAAAGACGCTTCCGGGGGTGCGTTGTCAAAAAGGTCGGCAGGCAAAATGTTAATACCGGGTTGTCCCAGGCGGCTGGCTGCATAAATACTGACCGGATTCTCATAAATTTCACGTGGTGTACCGAACTGGACCAATTTGCCTTCGTCCAGGACCCCAACATGGGTCGCCATCGTCATGGCTTCGACCTGGTCATGGGTCACATACAGTAACGTCGCGCCGGTCTCGGCCTGAATTCGCTTCAACTCAATCCGCAAATCCGACCGCAGTTTGGCATCCAGGGAGCTGAGTGGCTCGTCCATCAGGTAGACCGCGGGGTTCCGGACCAATGCCCGTCCGATCGATACGCGCTGCATTTCACCCCCGGACAGCTCCGTTGCCTTGTTGTCCAGTTTGTGCGAGATCTGCAATGTCTCTGCCACCTGCTGAACCTTGCGGGAGATTTCCTGTTCGGGCGTTTTTAACAATGGCGAACGTAATGGAAAAGCCAGATTCTGTCGTACACTCAAATGTGGATATAGTGAGTACTGCTGGAATACCATTGCAACATTGCGTTGTGCCGGTGGCAATCCGTTTACCGAATGGCCATTCAGACAGACGTCTCCACTATCCGGCACCTCCAGTCCAGAAACCATCCGCAGGGTCGTGGTTTTTCCTGCCCCAGTTGGCCCCAGCAAAACAACAAATGAGCCATCCTGTACTGTCAACGACACGTTGTCCAGAGCCGTAACATCGTCGAACTTTTTAGTCACTTTACGCAGTTCAACCTCAGCCATGTTGCAAAACCCCTTCATTTCCTGAAGACAGTAATGCCTGCCCCTTTTCCGTTTCGAATATTGTCAGGGTGCGCTCATCAAACCTGAGCCCGGTTTGGCTGCCCACATCGATGTTCTCGCCCGAGGAAATCCTCGCCTTCACGTTGCCGTGTTCTGTTCGCATGGTTACAATTTGCGTGGTGCCGAGATATTCTGTGGAGAGAACTTCAGCGCGATAGTCAGAGCTGTCATCCAGGCGAATATGTTCGGGTCGAACACCCAGCACCAGATCACCGCGTGCGCCTTGATGTAGTTGCGGTATCCTGATGGTGCTTTCTCCGAGATCGATTTTCTCTGCTCCGCTATCAACCATGCCGTGAAACTTCAGGAAATTCATCGGCGGGGATCCGATGAAGTCGGCAACAAACAGGGTTGCTGGCCAGTCATAAATATCCTGTGGTGGACCAAATTGTTCGACCACACCATGGTTCATCACTACGATTTTGTCGCCCATTTGCATGGCTTCCAGCTGGTCGTGGGTTACATAAACGGTAGTCGCTCCCATTCGATCGTGCAGCGCGCGCAACTCCTGCGCCATGTGTTCGCGAAATTCGGCGTCCAATGCACCCAGAGGTTCATCCATAAAGAACGCTTTGGGTTCGCGGACGATTGCACGTCCCAGGGCCACCCTTTGACGATCGCCGCCAGACAGACCGCCAACCGGCTTTTTGAGAATGTCCGTGATTCCGAGAATTTTTGCAACTTCGTCAACCTTTTTCCTGGCCTCGGCTTTGGACATGCCCTGGCTCAACAACGGATAGCTGATATTCTTGCCCACATTCATATGTGGATAGAGCGCAAACATCTGGAAAACGAAAGCAATATCACGTTGGCTTGCCGGTTTCCTGCCGACTTCTTCGCCATCGATATAGATTTGGCCACTGGTCGGTAACTCCAACCCTGCCATCATGCGCAACGTAGTGGTCTTGCCGCAACCGGACGGGCCCAATAGCATAAAAAACTCGCCGTCCTCGATGGTGAAGGTTGAGGACTGCACCGCGGTAAATTCCCCGAATTCCTTGCGCACGTTTTCAATTCTGATTTGTGCCATGGTTTATTTCGGAAAATGACTGACGACGATAAACATCACTGTGCCAACCAGAGTGACGATGAAGGAATAGGTATAGAGCGACAGAACGAAAGGTTGCATCAGCATCACCACGCCGATGGCAATGAGGAGTGAAGCAACCATTTCCCACGGGCCGCGGCGAAGTCGCAACAGGCCATTGAAAAAACCATTCATTTTCGGACCGCTCCGAACGTGATGCCGCGCAGCAGGTGCTTGCGCAACAGGATGGTGAAGACCATGACCGGCACCAGGAAGATTGTTGCACCAGCCGCGACGGCCGGCCAGTCCTGCCCCCCGACCCCTATAATTGTCGGAATAAACGGCGGCGCGGTCTGCGCAGTACCGCTCGTCAACAGGACCGCAAAGGCGTATTCATTCCAGGCAAAAATCAGGCAAAAGATCGCGGTAGAAGCGATACCTGTAGCCGCCTGGGGTAGCACAACTTTATAAAATGCCTGAAAGCGCGTGTATCCATCAATCAACGCGGCTTCTTCGTACTCGACTGGAATCTCGTCGATGAATCCCTTCAGCAGCCACACCGAAAGTGACAGGTTCACCGCGGTATAAAGCAGAATCATTCCGAGATGAGTGTCGTTCAGGCCCAGTTGTCGGAACATCAGGAAGATCGGGATGGCAACCGCAATGGGGGGCATCATCCGGGTAGAGAGGATGAAGAATAGCAAATCCTCCTTCAGCGGCACCCGAAATCGCGAAAAGGCGTAGGCCGCGGCAGTTCCCAATACGATGCAAAGGAAAGTCGATCCGAACCCGATGATCACTGAATTGAGGAATCGCTCACCATACCGCGACGGGCCTGCAATCACCATGTCGTACTGACGCACGATACGGTCATACCATGTGGTCGGTTCGCCCAGCGCTTGCAGAGTTTCCGGCGTCACACGAGTTCGTGTCGTAAACAGGTTTACATAGCCTTCCAGAGTCGGCTCAAATAACACCTTGGGGGGGTAGGCGATGGAGTCTGCTGGAGACTTGAAGCCGGTTGCGATGATCCATAACAGCGGCATGATTGTAATCAGGGCATAGCCAACAACCAAAATTCCCGCGAACAATTTCGTCCTGGAAGACGGTTCTGTCACCGAAAAACCACTCATCTTTCTTTCACCTTGTTCAATGCTTTCACGTAGATCGAGGCGAGCCCGAACACGGTCACAAAGAGTATTACGGCATAGGCCGAGGCGTAGCCGGTGCGCCACTTCTCGAAAGCTTCGCGCTTGAGGTTAATTGAGGTCAGTTCAGTGGTTGAACCGGGTCCGCCGCCGGTGAGTTGAACAACAAGATCGAACATTTTAAAGTTCTCGATGCCACGAAACAGTATCGCCAGCATCAGAAACGGCAGCACCATTGGAATCGTAATGGTGAAAAACTGGCGCAGCCTCGATGCCCTGTCAATTTCTGCAGCCTCATAGATGTAATCCGGGATTGATCTCAGTCCAGCCAGACAGATCAGCATCACAAATGGTGTCCACATCCATGTATCTACAATCACAATGGACCAGGGTGCCAGACTGACAGATCCCAACATTTCGAAACTTGACGGATCCTTGCCAGTGAAAAATCCGATAATGGAATTGAAAAGTCCGATCTGTGGTTGATAGAGAAACTTCCAGAAATTGCCGACCACTGCCGGTGATAACATCATCGGCAATACAATGATCGTGGTCCAAAGATCATTGCCCTTGAATTTTTTGTTGATCAGATAGGCCAGGGTAAATCCTATCAACACCTGAAAGAATATCGTCCAAAACAGAAAATGCGCCGTCACCTGCATATTCAGCCATATATCACCATCCGTCAGTATGCGCTCGTAGTTACGCAACCCGATATACTCGACCTCCCGATTCCTGTTGGCTTTGAAGTTGGTGAAACTCAGGTTAATGGTCCAGATCAACGGAAAGATATTCACCGCAAGCAGGAGAAAAACCGATGGCCCAACGAATATCCACGCGATGGCACGATCAGAAAGTCCGCGTACGCGTTTGGCAATGGATTCAGGCGTAACCTTCGCAATCGTATCGATAGGAGTGTGTGCCATTATTGACGTCCTCTGGGCTGCCCTGGAATTTGCCGGGGATCGGTAATTGAGTGAAGAGGTCCCTCTGTTCGATCAGCGTCGATCGAACAGAGGGCGCGATGTCAGCTGAACCAAGCCTGACACAAAAGGCGCTTAGAGTTTGCCTTCGTCTTCAAAGACCTCGGTCCAGTCTTCGATTAGTAAATCCAGCGCTTCCTTGGCTGTGCCTATATCGGCGACCACATAGTCATGCATTCTCTTTTGCATTGCCAACAGCAACTCGGCGTAGGCCGGCTCTTGCCAGAAGTCCTGCACAGCATCCATGGCAACCAGAAAATCGCCAGCAAAGGGTGCGCTCTCCTCGAATCCTTCGCCCTGCAAGACCGAATTATGAGCAGAGTATCCGCCAAGTGACCACCATTTTGCCTGTACTTCAGGAGTGGCAAACCACTTGATATATTCCAGTGCCGCATCCTGTTTGTCCGAATAGGCCACCACAGAAATACCTTGCCCGCCAAGAGTCGAACCCGCCTGGTTTTGCGGAGGATTGACGAAGAAGTCGATCTTGTCGCCACCGGTATTCGGGTCGGCGTAAAGGCCGGGGAAGAACGCAAACCAGTTCATTGCCATGGCGACCTGACCGGATTTAAAGGCATCAAGACTCTCGCCCATGTAGCTGTTTGTATATCCCGGTGGTGTCGCAGTTTTATAGAACTCTTTATAGAATTCCAGTGCTTCTACCGCTTCAGGGGAATTCACAGCACCTTCCATATCGTATTTGCCTGGCGTGTTTTCGTATTTGAAGCCCCAGGGATACAAGGCAGAGGTCACACCCATGGTGATCCCTTCTGATCCGCGCTCTGTGAAAATTGCCGCGCCATACACCTTTTGGCCATCAATCTCGCGACCCTGGAAGAATTGCGCCGTCTCCAGCAGCTCTTTTTGTGTCTTTGGCTCTGCCAAATCCCGACCGGTCGCTTCCTTGAATGCGGCCTTGATATCGTCACGGGCAAACCAGTCCTTGCGATAGAACCAGCCATTTGCGTCACCCATGGCGGGCAGCGCGTAATAGTTCGGCGTACCTTTTGGCCAGGTGGAATAGGCATAAACGGTTGCCTCGGCAAAATCTGACATCTTAATACCCGCCTTGTCGAAGAAGTCGTTCAGTTTGACATAGTGACCATTCTCCGCTCCTCCACCAATCCACTGGCTGTCGCCAATCAACAGGTCACACAGCTTACCGCCAGAATTCAGCTCGTTCAGCATTCGGTCTGCAAAGTTCGGCCACGGCACAAACTCAAAGCCCATCTTGTGACCAGACTGCTCTTCGAATTCTTTGCTTAACTCGACCAGCGCATTTGCAGGATCCCATGCGGCCCAGCACAATGTCAGGTCATCAGCGGATGCAATCGATGATGATCCACCAATAACCAGCCCCGCAACTGCGGCTAACATAATTTTTCTCGCTTTCATATTATTCTCCAAAAATGGTGTGGTTCTTTATACGGCAGGCGTGTTGACGCCTGACATATCAATGGTTGACCATATCGAATGTTCTCCATGGTCAATGGGTCTCAAGAGAATGCAAATTGATGGAACAAAGCAATTCACTTGAGAAATCGGGGTTTCATTTCTACCCGATATTTTCTCGAGTACATTATCAACACGAAGTTTACTATAGCGCATTATCAAACCAATAACCGCAACACGTTGCTTACACAAACCGGTTGACATAATTCTCCAGAATTTCCTGTTGCCCGGATTGAGGTTGCGGATCAAGATTCAGTTGCTCAACCTGAACAGCAATCTGGTCCAGTGTAAAGCTGCCATCAATCATTTTTTGAGCCTCAGCCGATGACCAGCCCCGATAACGATCTGTAAGTGCCGCATCCAGGCCGCCATCTTCGAGCATGGCAGTAGCAGCTTTAAATCCCCTGGCGCATATATCCATTCCGCCGATATGGGCAGCCAGCAGATCTTGTGGATCCAGCGACTGGCGTCGTAATTTCGCATCAAAATTGGTGCCTCCATTGTTGAATCCACCTGCTTTTAAAATGTAGTAGTAGGCGAGCGCAACTTCCGGCGTATTGTTGGGAAACTGGTCGGTATCCCACCCGGATTGATAATCGTTGCGGTTCATATCTATGGAGCCGAAGATTCCCAGTGCGATTGCGGTGGCCAATTCATGTTCAAAGGTATGCCCCGCCAATATTGCATGCCCTTGTTCGATGTTAACTTTTACCTCATTTTCCAGCCCATGTCGTTTTAAAAATCCGTACACCGTTGCAACATCATAATCGTATTGATGCTTGGTGGGCTCCTGCGGTTTGGGCTCGACCAGTATTGAGCCGGTAAATCCAATTTTGTGTTTGTATTCGACTACCATGTTCAGCATCCTGCCCATTTGACGGTCTTCCTGAGAAAGATTGGTGTTCAGCAATGTTTCATAGCCTTCTCGTCCACCCCATAAAACATAGTTTTCGCCACCCAGTCGATGAGTAACATCGAGGCAGGATTTGATCGTCGCGGCGGAGTAGGCAAATACGTCAGGATCGGGATTGGTTGATGCGCCTGCCATAAAACGGCGATGTGAAAACAGATTCGCAGTGCCCCACAAAAGTTTGACCCCGGTGTCCGACATTTTCTGTTCAAAAATGTCTGCCATGACATTCAAATTGTTTTTGCTTTCGGTAAAGTTGCGGCCTTCTGGCCTTACATCCCCATCATGGAAGCAAAAGTAGGGAACGCCGAGTGCGCTGAACATCTCAAAAGCCACATCCGCTTTTAGCCGCGCGGCCTCCATTGCATCGGAACTACGATCCGGAAACCAGGGACGGTCGAAGGTTTGTCCACCAAACGGATCGCCGCCGGGCCAGGCAAAAGAGTGCCAATAAGCGCAGGCGAAACGGAGATGATCCTGCATCCGTTTACCCATGATCACTTCATCGGCGTTATAGTGTCGAAAAGCCAACAAGTTGGTGCTTTTATCACCCTCATATTCAATTTTTTCGATTGGGAAGAAGCTTGTAGTCATGAGATTTCCTTTAAAGCGAGGTAACTTCGCGTATATTTTTGATAGGCAGCCTCATAAGCAGAGACAAGATCGGGTTTCGGTTCATAGCATTGCTCGATTTCCGGTTGCACCATGATGCTTGATAGGGTGCCATGAGATGTCCCCACCATTGCCAGGCGCGCCGCACCCATTGCGGCACCAAAGTCACTTTTTACTGGAAGGTAGAGAGGCAGATTCAGGATCTGGGCTAATGTGTCTACCCAGAACCCGGAATTCGAACCACCGCCAATCACGTATAATCCGGGAAGATTTGTTGTCGTGGATTTCAGCGCCTGGAGGCAGTCGCGCATAGCGAAACTTACGCCCTCAATTACCGCCTGGCATAACAACCGGTTGTCGGTGGACCTGGACAGGCCAATAAATGCCGCTCTGGCATCCACATCATTGTGTGGGGTACGTTCACCCGACAGATAGGGTAAAAAAGATACCGAACATGGCCCCGTGATTTTACCGCTCAATTGTGCCGCCAGGTCTTTCGGATTCTGGCCCAGATTGGATGCCAGCCAGTTCAAACTGTCAGTGGCAGACAACATTACGCCCATCTGAACCCACTTGTCTGGCAGTGCGTGACAAAATGTATGGACCGCGGATTCAGGCTCTGGACTGAAGCGATCTTTTGCCGCCAACAATACCCCGGAAGTACCTAGCGAAAGGAACCCCTGTCCTTCGTTGATGGCTCCAATTCCACAGGCCGCGGCGGCATTGTCCGCTGCGCCTGCGACGACACCGGTATTAGCTGATAATCCCAGTTTTGCCGCCACTTTACGGTTGAGATGACCAATCAACTGGCAGCCTTCAACCAGGTCCGGCATTTGACTGGGTGACATGCCGGACCTGTCAATTAGCTCATCGGACCAGACGCGCCTCCCCACATCCAGCCAACTGGTGCCGGATGCATCCGATAAATCTGAACCAACCTGACCAGTCAGCCAGTACACAAGATAGTCTTTGGGTAGCAGCACCTTGGCCACGCGCCTGAAGTGCTCCGGTTCGTGGCGTTCCATCCATTTCAGTTTCGGCGCAGTAAATCCGGCAAAAACAATATTGCCGGTGATGCTGCGAAATTGAGGCTGCCGGTCCATTTCCGAGGCCTCATAATCGGCCCTGTTGTCATTCCAGAGTATGCAGGGTCGAATCACTGCACCTTGTTCATCCAGTACTGTTGCACCATGCATATGACCCGCCACCCCAATTCCCTTGATCGCTGCATATTGCCTGGGGTAGGCACTTCGAAGCTCGGCCAACACCTTTTGACAGGCCTTGATCCATACCGCCGGATCTTGTTCGGACCATCCTTCTTGTGGGCTTTGCACGGTATACCCCGTAGCAGCATCCCCTACCGGAACCCCTTGTTCGGAAACCAGCAGTCCGCGCAAACCGGACGTGCCGAGGTCAATTCCTAAATACATGCTTTAGAGAAGGCTAACCCACGCTGCGTTTCGGGCCGACGAACGCACGCAGGCATCAACGAACTGAACCCCTTTCAATCCGTCCTGAACAGTGGGGTAAATCACCTCCGGGGGTGGATTTTGTCGCTCTCTACGGGCCAAAATGGCAGTTGCGGCCTCGCTGTAAATATTGGCGAACCCCTCCAGGTATCCTTCAGGGTGTCCCGGAGGAATTCGGCTGATCCGGTTGGCGACATCGTTTGCACCGGCTCCATTTCGAGTAATCAATTGCTTTGGATGCCCAAATGGCGAATGCCAAAGATAATTGGGATCTTCCTGTGCCCACTCCAGACCTCCCTGGTCACCATAGACCCGCAGGCGTAGCGCGTTTTCATTGCCTGGCGCAACCTGGCTGCTCCACAACATTCCACGTGCTCCGCCTTTGTACCTGAGCATGACGTGAGCATTGTCGTCAACCTGACGTCCCGGAACAAAAGACTGGATGTCTGCGGCCAGGCTTTCGAGTTCGAGATTGGTTACAAACCCGGCCAAATGAAACGCATGGGTTCCAATGTCGCCGGTTGATCCTCCGGCACCTGAACGCGCGGGATCAGTGCGCCATTGTGCCTGTTTGAAATCTTGATGGACGGTCAGCCAGTCCTGGGGGTATTCCACCTGAACCACACGTAGTTTCCCGAGATCACCATTGGCTACCATCTGGCGCGCCTGGCGTACCATGGGATAGCCGGTATAGTTATGGGTCAGGATAAAAAGGGCTTCGGATGACTCCGCTGACTTAACAAGTTTACGGGCATCAGCCAGATTTGACGTCAGGGGCTTGTCACATATAACGTGGATACCCCGTTTAAGAAACTCCCGTGCTGCGGGGTAGTGAACATGGTTTGGGGTAACGATCGCTACCGCTTCTATACCGTTTTTGAGTCGCGCTTCCCGGATTGCCATTTGTTTGAAATCGTCATAGATGCGATCCGCTGCCAACCCCAAATTCTCGCCAGAGCGTTGTGCCTTTTCCGGTGTCGAAGATAGCGCTCCCGCCACCAGTTCAAACTTATTGTCGAGTCTGGCAGCAATTCGATGTACCGCTCCGATAAAAGCATCATCGCCTCCTCCAACCATGCCGAGGCTGATTTTACCCGTGCGCCCCTCGAATCTGGTGCCTGCCGCCATTACGAAATACCAAGCATTTTCCGGTTGCTCTCATCATCTACTCCGCCGCCAGCAAAATCATCGAATGCTTTTTCGGTGACTCGGATGAGGTGATCCCGCACAAACAATGCGCCCTCTCGTGCGCCGTCTTCAGGGTGTTTGAGGCAACATTCCCATTCCACAACCGCCCAGCCACTGAAATCATATGCCGCCAGTTTGGAGAAGATGCTGATGAAATCCACCTGGCCGTCGCCCAGCGAGCGAAAGCGGCCGGCGCGTTCCACCCACGGCTGATATCCACTGTACACGCCCTGTTTTGGAGAGGGGTTGAATTCTGCGTCTTTCACATGAAACATCTTGATATGTTCATGGTAGACGTCAATAAAACCGAGATAGTCGAGCTGTTGAAGTAAAAAATGGCTGGGGTCGTACAGAATATGACAGCGTGGATGATTGTTGACTTCTTTGAGGAACATCTCGAACGTAATCCCGTCGTGAAGATCTTCACCGGGGTGAATTTCATAACAGACGTTGACCCCGGCATCATCGAACGCATCAAGGATCGGACGCCAGCGACTGGCGAGTTCGGTAAAGGCTGTTTCGATCAATCCCGCGGGCCGCTGTGGCCACGGATATACGTAGGGCCATGCCAGCGCTCCTGAAAAAGTGACGTGATCGGTCAGCCCCAGGTTTTTCGACGCTTTGGCGGCAAGCATCATCTGGTCCACCGCCCACTTCTGGCGGGCATCGGGATTGCCTCGCACATTTTCCACTGCAAAGCCGTCGAAGGCGAGGTCATAGGCGGGGTGAACCGCGACCAGCTGACCCTGCAAATGGGTCGAAAGCTCGGTAAGTTGTAGTCCGGCCTCGGCCAGCGTTCCTGTAACCTCATCACAATAGTCTGTGCTTTCCGCCGCTTTTTGGAGGTCAAACAGGCGACTGTCCCAGCTAGGCATCTGTACACCCTCATACCCGACGTCAGCAGCCCAGCGAGCAATCTCCGGCAGCGAATTGAATGGGGCTGCGTCGCCAGCGAATTGCGCCAGGAACAGCGCCGGGCCTTTTAACGTCTTCATCTATTCATCCTCCAGAGTGCAAAATATGGTTAAACCTTTGATGGTCAAAATTATAATGAAATTGTTTGAATAAATCAAATAGATGTTATAAATAATTATGATGTAAAAAAGTAAAATTAATATTACATCATTTATATGTGAATATAAATAAATCTGAATTCTTGGCTTTAGTATTGTAACTATATGATAATATACATATAAAATAAGTTTATAAATACTTATATGGAACTTATACTTGATAGTATCTTTGTAAATGCGTTACAATGCGGAGTCAAAATAGATCAAAAAGATGTAATTATTTAACAATTGTCCCAAAAACAACTCCACCAGAATGGGAAAGTATTGATGGCAAAACAGTGAGTAACCGTGGCCAGTAACGAATCAAGGCTTAAACTTGCCGACATAGCGAGCAGGGCAGGGGTCAGCACGGCTACCGTAGATCGAGTCATTCACAACCGGTCTGGAGTCAAACCGCATACGGTCAGTCATATCCGGGCGATTATTCGGGAGATGGAGGCAATCCCTGCAACCACCCCGGGCAACGGACGAAATCGCGGTCAAAACAAATTTACCGTGATTCTCCCGAAGGGAACCAACTCGTTTTTTAACACCCTGGAAGCGGAAATTGACGCCATCTCCAAGGCGCAGCGAAACGTTCAAATCAATGTCGAACGCATAGAAGGATTCAACCCCCAATTACTGGCCCGGTGTATTCGCCAGCAGCACCAATCGAGTGATGGTATTGCATTGGTGGCAATTGAGGATCCCGTAGTGCGGGAAGCGGTCAATGATGCGGTAGACGCGGGCGTTCCAGTGGTTACCCTGGTTTCTGACCTTTCCAATGCAAGGCACCAGGCCTATATCGGTTTGGATAACAGGGCAGCCGGTCGGACTGCGGGGTATCTAATGGGACGGCTGCTCCCGGAAAAAGGAAGTGTATTACTCATTGCCGGGAGTATCAGCTTGAGAGACCATGAAGAGCGTGAAATCGGATTTCGCAGAGTACTGGGTGAACTGAACGACAAAATCCGGATTATCGCGCACCTCGAAGACCATGATGATTACCACACGACCTATGATGAAACCATGAGCGTGATTTCATCGACCCCCGACCTGGCGGGAATTTATAATATTGGTGCAGGTAATCGGGGAATCGCATTGGCTCTGGAGGAACGGGGTAAACAAAAGGACATTGTCTTTATCGGCCATGAACTAACCCGGTTTTCCAGGCGCTATCTGATCGATGGCACCATGGATGCAGTCATCGATCAGGATCCTCGTGGAGAAGCAAGGCAGTTGACCAAAGTGCTGCTGGATCTCAGCAGTTCGAATCCGTTTTCTGCAGATACAACACCCCGCGAAGTCAGAATTTACCTGCGTGAGAATCTTCCCTAGACTCTACAATGTGAAAACTGCAGATTCAGCGTCTGTGTGAACCGCCGCGGGATTGTCGTAGGCTATTTGTCTTGAGAAATATAGATATTGGATCGCAGTCGCTATGGCACATATTTTTGCTCCGTACATTCGGAACGCCATGGTTGGTTAATTGTGACGGTATAGGCTTCATGATAAACTTGCCTCAAATGGAAACGGTCGTGAGACCCAATAGATCTCAAAAAGAAAAATCAGCTAATTTAGGAGTTTAGAATGTCATCTGTATATAAAAGCATGATCGTTGGCGAGCATACTGCCGCAGGCACGGAAGAAGTTCTGGCAGCGTATGATCTTTCTCCCATTGCTGTGATGGAAACTTCAGGTGAGGCTGAAGTCGAGCAGGCGCTGGAAACAGCGTATTCTCTCTATCGGGACCGGAGCAAGTGGCTACCCGTTCATCGCCGGATCGAAATACTGGAAAAGACTGTTGTGCTTATGCAGCAGCGCGAAGAAGAGCTCGCGCTTGACGCGGCGAACGAAGGAGGCAAGCCACTGATTGACTCTCGTGTTGAGGTAATGCGCGCCATAGACAGTATCCGAATTTGTGTTGAATGTTTGCGCCATGACGGCGGGGATTCCATTCCGATGGGAATCAACGCCGCATCAAAAGGCAAGGTAGCCCATACAACCAGTGAACCCATTGGCGTGGTCGTTGCCGTCAGTGCTTTCAATCATCCATTGAATCTGATTACCCATCAAGTAGGACCAGCAGTGGCTACCGGATGTCCTGTAATTGTAAAGCCCGCGAATCCTACACCGCTTTCCTGTTACCGCTTCGTTGAAATTTTAAGGCAAGCCGGGTTACCTGATGAATGGTGTCAGGCTTTAGTGACCAGCGATAACCAGGTCGCGGAAAAACTGGTGACAGATAAAAGAGTTGCATTTTTCAGTTTTATTGGTAGCGCTAAAGTGGGTTGGATGCTCCGGTCTAAGCTTTCCCCCGGAACCCGTTGCGCCCTTGAACACGGTGGTGCAGCACCTGTTATTGTTGCGGAAGATGCGGATATCAGTAAAGCTGTCCCTAAACTACTGAAAGGGGGGTTCTATCACGCAGGGCAGGTCTGTGTTTCCGTCCAGCGAATTTTCGTTCATCAATCCATCGCCGAAGAACTCGCACAAAAACTGGCTGCCGGTGCTGCTGATTTAGTAGTAGGCGACCCTGCTCTGGAAGAAACCCAAATAGGCCCCCTGATTGCTGCCAGAGAGGTGCAACGGGTATCCGAATGGGTTAATGAAGCAGTGTCAGAAGGAGCGAAACTCCTGGTTGGAGGAAGTCAGCTATCTGAAACTTGTTATCAATGTACCGTACTCTATAACCCCTCCGCAAAAAGCAAAGTCAGTACCAGCGAGATATTCGGGCCTGTTATCTGCATCTATCCTTATGAAGATCTGGATCAGGCAATTGCACAAGCGAACCAGCTCCCATACGCATTTCACGGGGCTATTTTTTCCAGGGATATCGATACCACCATGTATATCTATAAACAGCTGGATGCTTCAGCGGTAATGGTTAACGATCATACTGCATTTCGGGTGGACTGGATGCCGTTTGCCGGATTGCGTGAGTCAGGTCTCGGTGTGGGAGGTATTCCACACACATTCCACGATATGCAAATTCAAAAAATGCTGGTACTGGATTCTGCGGCGTTAGTTTAGCCTGAATCAATGATGCCTGAATCAATGATTGGTTCCTACGGAGCTTGTCCGTCATCGTTTTGCCCGGGTATGGGTAAGTAGCGATTTTACCCAAAACCGAATAACCGTATCGCCGCGCAGCCAGCAATACGCCGCAGCTCGCAATCTATTATTTTAAGGATTTCTGTCTTGCCGGGAAGCGCTGAATAGTGATGAGTGCGACCCCAAAAACGGCCAGACAACCGCCAATAGAGATCTTGATGGTTAAGGATTCTCCGAGAAAGAAGATACCGCCCAATACCGAAGTCACAGGTAGAAGCAAAAGATAAGGCATTACCTGATTCACTGAGTACAGACCGAGCAATCGATACCAAAAGGCGTAACCAAGCGCTGTCATAATAAGGCCGAGATAAACAACCGCTGCCCAGGCCGACATTGTCGCTGTCTGGATTTGCATAAGCTGATCTGATTCAAACAGGAATGAGGCAATGTAGAGTTGAGGCGTTGCAAAAACGGCGATTCCGGTAATTAAAGTGAAGCCACCCAGGTTCCCCAGTTTTTTAATCATGATTTGACCCACAGCCCAGGTAAAGGCACCACCAATCACCATGAATGCGTAAACCAGGTCACCCACCAGCTTCGGTTCACCAACGATCAAGACTACGCCGGCAAAGGCGATCGCCATACCGATAAACTGTTTCATTGAAATTCTGTCGCCCAGAAAAATCCAGGCCAGAATCAGCCCAAACGGCACTTCAAGCTGCACCAGCAAAGCTGCGGTTGAGGCGTCGATACCATTCACACCATTAAATGTCAGGCTATACTGGATTGCAGCACTCACGAGTGATATCCAGAACAGGCTTTTGTAGAGTGACCGTGGTGGGCGGTAAAACCAGATCAGGCAAAACGCAGTTAGGGTAAAACGCAACGCCATCAGTAAAATCGGTGAAAAATGGGACATTGCAGCCTTGGCAATAATGAAACCCATTCCCCAGATGACAGCTACCGAGATAGCCATGGCGATATCAGCTGTTTTCAATTTATTCTTGTCCCGGAGCAGTATTGTTGCACCAGGTTTCTCTCAAAACTAACGAAGCGATCAGTGCAGCCGCTGTAACGACCAGCAGACTCGAAAAAGAAATGGTATATGCCGTGCTCGAATATACTCTTGCACCATTTTCCAAAGCCCCGCTCCAGTTGATGTCGAGCAACCAGCCAATAAGTGGCTGCATCACCGCACCGGACCCAACCACAAACATATTGATCAGGCCGGCTGCAGTGCTACTGATTTCAATATGGTTATGTTCCCGCGCCGCGGTAAACGCAATGGTCATGGTGCAGCCGCCAATGCCGGTCAAAAATAAAAGAGTGATCAGCAGAAAGGTATTTTGCGGAGTAAAAAACACGGTTGTCGAAAATGCGGCCAGACAGAGTGTTGCTCCGGCAATCAACACCGGTTTTCGGCGACCAATCTTATCCGATAGCCAGCCCATGCCAGGGGAGAAAAGGGCCCAGGCAAAAAACAGGGTCGATACGATGCCAGCAGCTTCCCTGATGCTATAGCCATGTACGGTGTTGAGCCATGGGACGCCCCACAGGCCACCAAATCCCAGCATGATAGCCGCCAGGCCGAATCCGATGATGCTGCAAATCCAGTTTTGTGGGTTGGTGGCAACGATACTGAGGCCTTCGAATATACCTAAACCTGATTTGACAATGCGCTGGTCCCTGGTCCTCTTTGGCACCAGCAACCAGAGCAAAATAGCAAGTATTAGTGCCAGCCCGGCCAACGCTCCCATCATGCCGCGCCATCCGGTCTGCTCGACTACCAGGCGTAATGGGGCCTGGCCAAAAATTGCACCGCACATACCTATCGTTTGTACCAGTCCGGCCAGGGTGGCGAATTGAGAAGGCTTGAACCAGTAGCCGGCGATAGCGAGGGTGCCGACAAATCCGAACGCCACTGTGGCCCCGATGAGCGCCCGGCTGATCGAAGCTAAAAGCAATGAATCGCTGAGCGCGAAAATAACGGAAGCTACCGAGCACAATACCGCAGCGAAACTCATCAGCTTGCGCGGACCGAATCGATCAGTGAGTATGCCAACGGGAAGTTGAATCGATGCATAGGCATAAAAGTAAAATGCAGACAGAGAACCCAGTGCCGCGCCGCCAACATTGAAATCCCGCATGAGCTCATTGGTCATAATGCTGGGCGCCACGCGTTGAATAAAGGCGTAACCAAAGAATATCGATCCCAGCGCAAAGGCCAGGTTTGCGCTGCGCCTGGAAACAGAATTTGACAAGTTATTGAGTCATCTTGTTAGTGCAGGCGATCAAATCTGCAGGGTTGAAATTACCCAGATCAATGGATCAGCTCAGGCGTCCATAAAATGTCATCCGGGCCGATTCGGAGAGCGAGACTCCCGGTTCAGAGTTGTATGCCAGGACAACCAGCATCCGCATTCTGGAGCCTTCAACCGGCGCCACTCGATGGATGGCATTGCGGCCGCGAAAAAGAACCAGCGCTCCGGCATCCATATTCAGTTGCTGTGGTGAAATACCGCCGTTCAATACTTTTTGTACACCTTCAAAATTCATTTCGCCTTTGTCGGCGTTACGCATGCCACCGATATATTCGAAGGTGCCACCTTTTTCCGGTTGCTGAATCATCAACGTGACCGCGAAGGAAGAATTGTCAAAATGCCAGCCCAGTTCCTGGCCGGGTTCGGCGTAATGCAGGTTGATTGAAGACAGGGGGTCAGCATAGTTATAGAGCGATGTTTCAGCTAAAACACTACCAAGGAAGCTGCGGAATATTTCAGCGTCATAGAGTGTGCGTAGCGGCGATTCGGGTGGTATGACGTCATCGGTAATGCATCCTTTGGTCGAGACTACGATACGATTGCGGATGTGATCGGGCGGGTAGTGGTCATCCGGCGGGGTCAGGTAAACATTATGTTCCTGACGGCAAAAATAGGCCAGATGCTTCCTTTCTTCTCCTTCGCGTCGTATAGCATCTATAGCCTCAGGCTTGAGGAATCGGGGCATGACAATAGCGCCAGTTTTCTCCAGGCTCTCACGGCACGAGCGGCGAAACTCCGGATTTGCTAGTGGATACTGCTCGGGTTCAACAATGGCTTCAAGTACCATTCATTATTTCTCTTCAGATTGATCGGACACAGACTCGAACCAAATGGCGGGAAGCCACTGATCGGATCGGGCAGTCAAAAGCACTCATATAACCGGAACAGTGGGTTGTTAAAATTGACATAGTGACGATCGGGGTTATGGAATTTGTTGCTCAATCCGGGTGAGTTGTTCCGGTGTATTCACGTTGGTGAACATTTGCACGGAATCAGAAAAATCTACTCTGGCAAAAGGGTGTTGGGCGTACCAGCGGTCGATCTTGCGACCACCATTTTTAATAAACGTTGTCAGGCTGGAGATTAATTCCCGGTGAAGGAGGGCATATACCGGTTGTAACCTTTCTCCGTCGGTAGCAACGGCTAGCTGAACTGATTGTTCTGACGCTGCCGAGATCATCCGATCGCAATAATCTGACGCAATATATGGTCCGTCACAGGGCACGACGATCAACCAATCGTTGTCGATACACTGCAATGCCGTCAACATGCCTGCCAGAGGGCCCTGGAAATTATCAAGGGAATCGATAATGACCTTGAAGCCACATTTTTTGTATCGCTCAAGGTTGCGATTGGCATTGATCAGTATTTGCCCTACCTGATATTCCAGTTGTTCGCTAATTCGTGCTACCAGGGGTTGCCCGGCAATTTCGATCAGTCCTTTATCCTGCCCACCCATTCTGGTGGCGCGGCCACCCGCCAGAATGACGGCACTTACATTTTTATGGACTACTGACTTAATCATACTAGCCGGTATTCCGCATCCCGGCCGCGATGCCATTAATTGCTATTAACAGCGCATCCAGAGCACTATCATCTTCATTTTCACGCACCCTTGACAATAGTTCAACCTGTAGCAGATTGAGTGGATCCACATAGGTGTTCCTGACATCCACAGAACGGCGTACTACCGGTTGTGTTTCCAACGGCACCTTGTGGCCGGTAACGGATAAAGTCAGATCCACGGTTTGCTGATATTTCTGCCTTAATTCATTGCCCAGCGGCTGTAACGATTCGGGTACAAGACGCGCATCGTAGATCGCCGAAACATTGGCATCAGACTTGGAAAATACCATTTCAATGGAATCCATTGTGGCGCTGAAAAAAGGCCAGCCCTTTTGCATTTCATCCAGTATCTGCCGATTGCCATTATCCATGGCATGTTTCAATGCGGCGCCGACACCGAGCCAGGCGGGCAAATTTAACCGCGTCTGGGTCCAGGCAAAAATCCACGGGATTGCACGCAAAGTTTCGATCCCACCGCCTGATTTGCGTCTCGCCGGGCGGCTGCCAATTTTCAGATTCCCCAGTTCTTGTTGAGGAGTAGCAAGTCTGAAATAGTCTACAAAATCAATGTTATGTCTAACTATTCTATGAAATTCCTTTAAAGAGTTGGCTGCCAACTCTCCGACCTGGTCACGCCAGGCCTGCTCTGGTTCCGGCGGCGGTTTCAATGTTGCCTCAAGTACCGCACCGATATATACCTCCAGGGTTTCCATGGCCATGCCGGGAAGTCCATACTTTGCCTGAATGACCTCACCCTGCTCTGTGACTCTCATCGAACAATTCACCGAACCTGGCGGTTGCGAAAGGATTGCTTCGTAAGCTGGTCCACCGCCCCTGGCGACGGTTCCACCGCGACCATGAAACAGAGTAAGTGCGATGTCATGCTCGGAAAAAATCCTGGTCAATCGTTCCTGAGCCTGATACAGGCCCCAGGCTGCAGCCAGTTTACCCGCATCCTTGGCCGAATCTGAATAGCCAATCATGACTTCCTGCTTGCCATGGATATATTGCTTGTACCAGGGAATAGAAAACAACCGGGACATGCAGTCAGGTGCATTTTCGAGGTCATCCAGGCGCTCAAACAACGGCGCGATCCCGATGGGCTTCTTTACCCTGCACTCCTTCTGTAATAACGCCACTTCAAGGACATCTGATGGATTTGCGGCCATGGAAATCACGTAGGTGCCCAGTGATTCTGGATTCTCCCGGGCCAGCATACGAAATGTGTCGAATACTTCCCGCGCCTGATCAGAGGCCTGCTCTGCTGCGGGAAAGGTTGAGGCAATTAATGGTCGTTTGCTTTGTAGCTCTTTTAGCAGAAATTCCTGCTTCTTGCGTTCATCCCATTGGAGATAACTTCCAAGATCAAGGTGACGGGTGATTGCATCAATAGCCTCACTATGGCGATTCGCCTCCTGGCGTATATCCAGTTTCAATAAAATCAGCCCAAACGCGTCAAGTCGTCTGAGTATATCTGTGAGGCGCCCATCCGCGATCATTTGATTGCCGGTCTCTACCAGGGATCGATAACAAACCAGCAATGGTTGCCGCAGCTGGTCGCTGTTGAGGTAGATATCGGGAACCAGGGTTTCACTGCTACCGAGCCAGGCTTTTTTCGGGTCATTGAGCTGACGGCGATAGTATTTGATTGTATTGCGTAGCGTTTTTCGTACCAGCTTCAGTAACGCGCGATAAGGCTCCTGGTGATTGCGATCAACCAGCCGGCGCAATTCAGTACTGCACCGATTCATCGATAAGTCCAGCCTCAATGCATCAATTTCCCGGTAGAAAAGCTCGGCTGCCTTTATCCGGGAAATCAAGCTGACTTCGCGGGTTACCGTGGCTGTTGTATTGGGGTTTCCATCACGGTCCCCACCCATCCAGGAACCAAAACGAATGGGTGCCGCCTGCAGTGGAAGGTGCTTGCCTGTGCATTGAAATAGTGCGCGATCCAGTTGCCGAACCACCTCCGGCACCACGTCCCATAGTGTCTGCTCTACCGCGATGAGGCCATTTCTCGCTTCATCCACAGGGGTGGGGCGCAGACGCCTGATTTCGTCGGTTTCCCATACTTCGGTGATTACCCGGTGTAGTGACAGTTCAATTTGGTCGCGTTCGAGACGAGAGAGGTCAGGGCGATCATGTTGCACCAGCAATTGATTGATGCGAAGAAATTTGGACGACACGCTGCGCCGGATGATTTCTGTTGGATGAGCCGTCAGTACCAACTCGATAGATAATTTGCAGGCATGTTGATAAAGCACCTCTGGGGCCACGCCGGAATCGATTAATTTGCCGAACTCGGCCTCGAGAAAACTGGCCGAAAAGGTCGCTGAGCCTTGCTCGTCACGGGATTCGGCGGCGATCTGCCTTCTTCGTCTTATCTGGTGATGCTGCTCGGCAATATTTGCCAGGTTAAGAAACAGGGCGAATGCTCTGGCCAGAATCACAATCTGCTCGCTGTTCAGTTGTGATAGCCGTTGTTTCAGGCGGGAGGTGTCAACGGGTTCGTTGCGCCGGGCATCTCTGCCCATTTGTCGAATTTCTTCCACCAGCTGGTACAATGCTTTTCCGTGCTGGTTTTTGATCGTATCGCCAAGCAATCCTCCAAGCAGTCGCATGTCTTTGCGCAATTCGCTATCTTCGGTTTGCAGAAAATAGTATTGTTTAAATAGTTTGGCTTGTTGAGAATCAGTCATTGGAACCGGTAACGGCGTTTCTGTAATTATTCCAATGCGATTGTGGCATTTTCCTGATTTAACTTGTAGACCTCAAAACGGATAAAACCGTTCGCGGGCGTTCTCAATGATCACATCGTCGCTGCGATACCCTTTTTTTCTTCAGCAAGGCAGAATTTGGGTTGAAAAACCAAACAACCTGGGGTGCAAAAGGTTACAATCGCCCCGCCAAAAAAGATCGCCTCTGACAGGGTTGCAGGTATAAGCTATTACTGATCCTGCACGGCCTGCCTCAATAATTTACCTGCTACAATTTTTTCATGTCCCGGATTGATCAATCCAGAATCAGGAATTTCGCTATCATCGCCCACGTGGATCACGGAAAATCCACCCTGGCAGACAGGTTTATTCAGCTGTGTGGTGGACTCAGCGGTCGGGAGATGAAGGAGCAGGTGCTGGATTCAATGGACATTGAACGTGAGCGTGGAATTACGATCAAAGCCCAGAGTGTAACCTTGAAGTATCTTGCTGATGATGGCATTGAATACCAGCTGAATCTGATAGATACCCCGGGACACGTGGATTTTTCCTATGAAGTATCAAGATCACTGACGGCTTGTGAAGGGGCGCTGTTGGTAGTGGATGCCGCCCAGGGTGTGGAGGCCCAGACGGTTGCCAACTGCTATACCGCAGTAGATCTTGGGCTCACCGTGATTCCGGTACTGAATAAGATTGACTTGCCAGCCGCTGAGCCTGATCGGGTAATTCAGGAAATTGAGGAAGTGATTGGTATCGACAGTACCGAAGCTTTATCGGTAAGTGCCAAGACAGGCCTTGGTGTGGAGAAGGTTTTGGAGCAAATTGTCAAATTGTTACCCCCTCCATCTGGTCAGCCTGATGCTCCTTTACGCGCGTTGGTGCTGGATTCCTGGTTCGATAACTATCTTGGCGTTGTAACGCTGGTGCGCGTTGTGGATGGCAATCTGACTGCTGCACGTACTAAAATTCGAATGATGTCTACGGGTCTTGACCATCTCGTTGAGCGGGTTGGTGTATTCAAGCCCAAGGCACTGCATGTGCCGGAATTGTCTACCGGCATGGTTGGATTCGTGATCGCTGGTTTGAAGGATATCAAGGCGGCAAGAGTGGGTGATACCATCACCCTGACTCATCAAATGGCGACTCGGGCGCTAGCGGGCTTCAAGGAGGTAAAACCCACCGTATTTGCTGGTTTGTACCCGATTAACAGCGCCGACTTTGAGGCCTTTCGTGTCGCCCTCGATAAACTGAGCCTCAATGATTCTGCAATGTTTTTTCAACCGGAGTCATCCCAGGCCCTGGGTTTCGGGTTTCGTTGTGGATTTCTCGGTATGCTGCATATGGAAATTGTCCAGGAACGGCTTGAGCGGGAATATAACCTCGAACTGATCACTACCGCACCAACCGTTGTGTACGAGATCCGGTTACGGAATGGGGCGGTCAAATTTATCGACAATCCGGCAGATTTACCGGATCCTTCCGCCATCGATCAGATCCTGGAGCCCTTTATCATCGCCCGAATTCTCGTACCCCATGAATACGTAGGAGCGGTGCTCACTCTGTGTATCGAAAAACGCGGAATCCAGAAAAATATTCATTATCATGGACGCCAGGTGATGGTGGAATTTGAAATGCCACTGAATGAGGTAGTGCTGGATTTTTATGACCATCTCAAGTCTGATAGCCGGGGATATGCATCTTTGGACTATGAATTTATTGAAAATCGACCTGCCGATATGGTTAAAGTGGATGTTATGATTAATGGCGAGCGGGTTGACCCGTTGGCGGTGCTGGTACACCGTGCCCAAAGCCAGTATCGTGCCCGGGCACTGGTTAAACGCATGCGTGGATTGATCCCGCGGCAGATGTTTGATGTTGCCATTCAGGCAGCTATAGGCGCCAAGATCATTTCCCGCGAAACAGTCAAGGCATTGCGAAAAAATGTAACGGCCAAATGTTATGGGGGAGATATTACCCGCAAACGCAAGTTGCTGGAGAAACAAAAAGCAGGTAAAAAACGTATGAAACAGATCGGCTCGGTGGAAATTCCCCAGGAAGCCTTCCTGTCAGTGCTCAAAGTGGATCGCGAATAATGTTCGTGGTTTATTGGCAAAAATTTTAACAACAGGAACAATTTGTGGATTTTTCTTTAATCTTGTTTGTCTGTCTGGTGGTGACCGGATTGATTTCGCTGGGATATCGGGTTTTGGTGGAAGGTCGCGGGGCGGCTATGGAAACCCGGGGTACTATGGTTGACGGAACTTCAACCGAAGAATCCAGTCAGCCAATTCTGGTGGAATATGCGCGGGCATTGTTTCCTGTCATATTAATCGTATTCGTATTACGTTCATTTATCGTCGAACCATTCAGGATTCCGTCCGGTTCCATGTTGCCCAGTTTGCATATTGGAGATTTCATTCTGGTAAACAAGTTTACCTATGGTATCCGGTTACCGGTCATTCATCACAAAGTGGTCGATGTAAGTGGGCCGTCACGGGGAGATGTAATGGTGTTTCGTTTTCCCAACGACCCCAAGCTTAACTTCATAAAGCGCGTTATTGGTTTGCCAGGAGATAAACTGAGTTACCGTGGTAAACAGCTTTATATTAACGGTGAGCTGGCGGAAACTGTCGCCGATGGAGAATATGATTTTGAGCAGCTTAGAATGCGGGGTCGCAGTGCACGACAACTTATCGAAACCTTCGATGAAACTGGCCACACCATTCTTATAGACGATAAAGTACCTACAACGGATATGGACGTTGAGGTTCCTGAGGGCCATTATTTTGTAATGGGAGATAACCGGGATCATAGTAACGATAGTCGATACTGGCGGTTCGTCCCCGAAAGCCACGTTGTAGGCAAAGCATTTTTTATCTGGTTCAGCTGGAAAAGTGCAACAGGTGGCGGTGTCGAGTGGAGTAGAATTGGTAGCAGAATTCAGTAAGGCTCAGGCCTGAATAAGTCGAAATAATCTGCGATCAGCAACAATGGGGTTTGAAATGAAAAAACAACGTGGAATATCTTTTTGGGGATTTCTCTGGGGTGCAGCATTTTTTATCTGCGTAACGGTTGTATTGGTCAGGTCGATACCGCCCTATATCAACAATGAGAAGATAGGCAGGGCGTTGGAAGCACTGGAAGAGGAGCGCAATGTCATGACGGCGTCGCGGGTGACGCTTCTCAGAAAAATGCAGCGCCGACTCAATATCGATTATGCGGATGAGTATGTCGATCTGAAAAAAGCATTTGTCATCAAAAACCTCAAAGGTAAAAGGCAGATGACGATCAACTATGAAGTCGTTGTGCACCTGATGTATAACGCATATCTGCTATTTGACTTCAAGAACGAGATAATAATATCGAACAATCCTGGTGAATGACAGGGTGTACTGACCGCGGAACAATCTTTTGAAGCCGTCAACATGTCATGGATAGAGCGCTAGACAAATTTGAGTCCCGACTCGAATACAGCTTTACAGACCAGAGGCTGCTCAAGCAGGCTCTGACCCATCGCAGTTATCATCACAGAAATAATGAACGTCTCGAATTCCTTGGCGACAGTATATTGGGATTTGTCATTGCTGAAGCTTTGTTCCATCAATTTCCAATGGTTCCGGAAGGAGATTTAACCCGGATGCGTTCCCGACTGGTACGTGGCACTACCCTCGCCGGGGTTGCTCGCCAGCTGGATGTCAGTGAGGTTTTGATCCTGGGGGAAGGGGAGTTAAAAAGTGGGGGCTGTGATCGTGACTCGATACTTGCAAACACGCTCGAAGCAATTTTTGGCGCTATATTTGTTGATGGAGGTTTTCGTCGAACAAAGGCTGTGATCGTGAAGCAGTTTTCGTCATTGTTAATGAACATCACGCCACACAATCTCAAGGACAACAAAACCCGGTTGCAGGAAATACTGCAAAAACAGGAAAAGCCACTTCCTGTCTATGAGGTGGTCGGAAAAAGTGGCAAATCACACCAACTCGAATTCAAGGTGAAATGTGAAATTGAGCATGTTGCCAGTCCATTTTATGCTTCCGGAAGTAGCCGCAGAATTGCCGAGCAAAATGCAGCAGAGGTAGCGATCAAATCGCTGCTTGATGTCACCACAGATCCTCAATAACACTCCATGTCACAGACACACCGGTTTGGATTTGTGGCTCTTTCCGGTCCACCTAATGTGGGTAAATCCACACTGATCAATCAACTTGTGGGTCAAAAGATATCTATTGTTTCACGGCGTCCGCAAACCACCCGTCACCGGATACTGGGCATAAAAACACTGGACCACGCGCAGGTAGTATTTGTTGATACCCCTGGACTGCATCATGGTGAGAAAAAAAACCTGAACAGAGTCATCAACCGAACCGCTATCAATAGCGTGACAGATGTTGATCTGATTATTTTTATGATCGATCATCGTGGCTGGAACCAGACAAATATTCATGGGTTCAGGCAGGTAGCGGAGAGAAAAGTACCAATACTTCTGGTGATCAACAAGATCGATACGCTGAAAGATAAAGCTGCACTGTTACCATTAATAAAAGAAAGTAGTGAGCGGTATGACTTTGTGGCGATAATACCTTTGTCTGCATTAAGGTTGGGTGACACCACATCATTTCTTGATTCCGTGATCAGGTACCTGCCGGAGGGCCCCCCGGGATTTCCCCCGGACCAGGTTTGCGATCGAGGCGAACAATTTCTCGCTTCAGAACTGGTACGAGAGCAAACATTTTTGCTTCTGGGCAAGGAATTGCCCTATGAGTCAGCGGTAGAGGTGACCCGTTTCGATCAGGATGATCCTGAGTTCTGGTATCTGGACATGATTATCTGGGTTGAAAAATCGAGTCAGAAATCTATTGTCATTGGCCGTGGCGGAAAACAGTTAAAAGCGATTGGTGAGCGTGCGCGCAAAGCAATGGAACGTACTTTCAAAACCCGTATACATCTGAACTTATGGGTCAAGGAGCGCAAGGGATGGGCGGATAACAACAATATGCTGAAGTCACTGGGATATACTGATGGTTAACAAACGCTGTTTGTTAACATGAAACACCACCAGCAACCAGGTTACGTTTTACATACACGGCCTTATTCTGAAACCAGTCTGCTGGTGGATGTTTTCAGTCGAAACCACGGAAGATTTATGCTGCTGGCGAAAGGAGCAAGGCGGCAAAAGTCGGCAATGCGGGGAATGTTGTTACCATTTGTTCCATTGCTGATCAGCTGGGCCGGTAAAGGCCAATTACCCATACTCACGGTTGCCGAACCCCGGGGTTTTACCAATACCCAATCCCGACGATGGGTTCAGTCAGGTTTCTACATTAACGAACTGATTTTGAAATTGCTCCATCGATTCGATGAGCATGCGCAACTATATGATTATTATGATCACGCAATACAGGCATTGTCGTCAGGTACCGATGTCGGTTCCGTACTCAGGGTTTTTGAAAAACAACTGCTGCAAGAAATCGGTTTTGGCATGATTCTGGATCATGATGTCGAGACTGGCGAAGCCATCGATCCGGATTGTTACTATCACTATTTTCCCCAGCGAGGGCCCGTTTTAGCCAATGGAGATCGTGAGTCGGGGACCAGAGTCAGTGGTAATACCTTAAAGGCCTTTCATGAAGAGCAATTTAACTCGGTAGAATCCAGTCGCCAGGCAAGAACCCTGAGCCGAAGTTTGATCGTTCAGCAGTTAGGGGGAAAGGAGTTAAGGAGTCGCAGGGTGATGCTGCAGTTGCAGCGATATCGAAAACCGTGAATTTCAATATTCCTGATCCAACCAAAGGCCTCTTCTATATGTTTATGGCAACCATCGTGCTCGCCAGTATGCACGGTATGGTGCGTTATCTGGGCACAGACCTGCATCCATTTGTGATCGCTTTCTACCGCAATCTTTTTGGTTTTGTTGCGGTTCTTCCACTGATACTCAGAACAGGTTTTGCCGGCATGCGAACCCATCATCCCCGACTGATGGTATTACGTGGAATTTCCGGCATCTGTGCCATGCTGACCTGGTTTTACGGTTTGTCTGTGGTGCCTACTGCTGATGCCACCGCGTTGAGCTTTACTGCGGCAATTTTTACTGCACTTATTGCCTTTATCTTTCTTGGCGAGAAAATGAAAATGCGTCGATGGACCGCGATCTTTGGCGGGTTTGTCGGTGTCCTGTTCGTACTCCAGCCAACTACAGAGAATTACGATCCTCGCATGTTACTGATACTGGTATCCTGCGTCTTCTGGGGCATTTCGGTGACCACGGTTAAATATCTGACCCGGACAGATTCCATAACCAGTATCGTCGGGTGGATGTCAATTCTGTTGACGTTTCTGTCTTTGCCACCTGCGCTTTTTTATTGGCAGTGGCCGGACCTGAATCAGTTTCTGTTACTTGGAACAATGGGGGTTCTCGCCACACTCGGTCACCTGGGTATGACACGTGCACTGGCGTATGCCGAGACCACAGCCGTGATGTCAATTGATTTTATGCGTCTGGTGTGGGGCGCTTTGATTGGAATTTTCTTTTTCGGGGACGCATTCGATATCTCCACCTTGATTGGTGCTCTTATTATTTTTGCCAGCGGGCTTTATATTATATTCAGGGAATCCATAACCAGAGAAAATCCATAGTGATCCATGGCAACAACAAATCACACTAAAGCAGAATTTCTGTTTCTCAACCTCGGTCATTTTCTGGATCATCTGTTTATGTTGATATTCGCCTCCGTTGCGGCGTTACGACTGTCTGCCGAATGGGGGTTGAGTTACGCTGAACTCATCCCCTATGCGACCCCGGCCTTCGTTGCCTTTGGTGCTTGTGCCCTGATGGCGGGATGGATTGCAGACAAGTGGAGTCGTGAAGGGATGATGGTTGTGTTTTTCATTGGCATCGGTGTTAGCGCCATGCTTACAAGTTTGGCAAACAATCCGGTACAAATTGCTTTCAGCCTGACCCTGATCGGGGTTTTCGCTGCAATTTATCATCCCGTGGGGCTTGCAATGGTGGTAGAAGGGCGCAAGAAAACGGGTATGCCGCTGGCGATTAATGGTGTATTTGGCAATATGGGGGTCGCCTGTGCGGCGCTTTTGACCGGATTTCTTATCGATGTAGCGGGTTGGCGCAGCGCCTTCATCGTCCCGGGGGTGATCTCCATTTCACTTGGTATAATTTATCTGTGGTTTATTCGCTCCAGACCAAAGAATGATTCCGCAGCACAAAAGCGTGACGTGGCGGACCAGAAAGCCGAACCAGCGAGCGTTTCGCGGCCAACACTCCTGCGTATTTTTGCGGTAATATTTTTTACCACTGCCGTTGGCGGGCTGATTTTTCAAAGCACGACATTTTCCCTGCCTAAAGTTTTCTCTGAACAATTTTCTCAATCAGCGACCATCATTGGCTGGTATGTTTTTTTGGTGTTTTCGGTGGCTGCATTGGCCCAACTAGTGGTGGGATATCTGGTAGATAACTATTCTGTTCGCCCGGTCTTTGCCATGGTTGCCCTGCTTCAGGCCATCTTCTTCTTTGTCATGACACAGGTCAGCGGGACGCTCTCGCTGATGGTTGCAATTGCTTTTATGCTGGTAGTATTTGGCCAGATTCCAATTAACGATGTTCTGGTCGGTCGCGTGGTACGAAGTGAGTGGCGTAGTCGAGCCTACGCCATTCGATACGTGGTGACTTTTACCGTCATGGCTTCGGC
>CAYOGN010000184.1:0-5337 GCA_964403545.1 uncultured Gammaproteobacteria bacterium | reverse complement strand
CAGGGCGAATACACCATGAAATTAATGGCGATGACGGACTATCCGCCCTTTGATACCGAAGGTTCAAATCAGGCTTTTTTCGAGTGGAAAAAATACAAGAAAAAAGACATCATGACGTTTCGTAACTACGGGCACAAATCGGCCCTTACCGGTACCATGGCGCCCGCCCACCATACCTCCTGGAAAGATGCGCTGGATGACTCCCTGGAGAGCTACCTGGAAATAGAGTCCTGAGAAACTTTGTTGGTGGAAAAACGGGGGTGAGGCTCGGAACGGGTTAAAGGCATGCGGGTTACATTAAGGCTTGCGCTGTTGCCTCACCCGTGGCAGCTTGCCAAGTTTCACAGCGAGATCTCCCAATCGTGCGGCGTATCCTGCTTCGTTGTCATACCAACTTACCACCTTAACCATTTTCCCCATCACTGAAGTCAGCTGACTGTCGAATATCGAAGAATGTGGGTTGCCAATAATATCCGAGGAAACCAGCGGGTCTTCGGAATATTCGAGGATACCCCGGAGCTTGCCCCGAGCGGATGCCCGGAATTTTTGATTAATTTGATCGACGGTTGCATTTTTCTCTACCATCACATTCAGTTCAATCAATGAACCGGTAATGACCGGCACTCGCATCGCGATGGCAGAAATTTTGCCGGCAACGGCCGGATACACCGTCGCCAGCGCTGACGCTGCTCCGGTGCTGGTGGGTATGATATTGAATGCCGCTGCACGGGCTCTTCGAGGGTCTTTATGGGGCGCATCCTGCAGGTTTTGGGTTGCGGTATAGGCATGGGTTGTGGTCATCGTTCCGAGAGTAAAGCCCCAGTTTTCATCGATAATCTTGACCACCGGTGCCAGACAGTTGGTGGTGCATGAAGCATTGGATACGATCAGGTCCTGGCCGCACAGTTGTTCATGGTTTACCCCAAGCACGATGGTTTTGACCCCACCACCTTTTGCCGGTGCCGAGATAAGCACCCGCCGCGCTCCGGCCTGAAGGTGCAAGCCGGCGCTTTTACGGGTTTTGAAGACGCCGGTACATTCCAGCACCACATCAACTTTCAATTTTTTCCACGGCAGGCTGGCCGGGTCTTTTCCGGTCAACGCCAAAATGGATTGTCGGCCGATTCGGAGTGTGTCGCCCTCTACCCTGACTGCAGCAGGAAATACACCCTGGGCAGAGTCATACTTGAACAAATGCCCCATGGTATCGTTATCGACCAGATCATTAATCGCGACAACATGTACCTCTTTCTGTTTCAGTAGCGCACGCAGGGTAAGCCTGCCGATGCGGCCAAATCCGTTAATCGCTATATTTATGGGCATAATAGAATATTCTTTAAGCCATCAAACGCTGATACAGCGCGTTGTACCATTGTTCCAGAGACTCACTAAGCAACGGATCTCGAAAATCGGAATAGATTTTATCGATTTCTTTGAGATCGTCTTCGGACAACAGTTTCTTCGCTTTTCTCAGTACGTCTCCTTCTTCCTGCCGCATATGCTGGCGAAGAAATTTTGTATAGTCGCGGCTGATATCCAGCATTTCCTGTTTCGAGACGACCTCCCCGAGTGATGCGCTGGTGACAATATTATAAAACTGGGCGCTCAGGTTAGCCAGCGAGCGGTGTTGCTGAAGAAGGTCATCGATTGTTTGCTTGAGATCCGGATCCTTTTCTGATAGTCGCGCAAAAATGGCATCTTCTTTGTGATGATGAACAGAATCCGAGTAGTTAATCATGTACCGCATTCCATCCACCAGAAGTTCGTAGTCCGGCTCCATATCGCTCAAAATTCGCTGTACCTCCTGCTCCATAATGGTGAGGACTTTGGACAGGCTGATATGATCGTAATGAATCTGGTCGATAATATTATCCATAATTATTCCCAATAAGATCTTTGACCAATCATACCAGATCGATTTCGAAACGTGAATTGAGCCAAATCAAATCTCTGTGTTGGTGAATCGGCAGCTGCAGAAACAATGTTTTTGCTCATTGATTGACGGCAATATCTTTCTGGGTGGTTTTTTCGAGCATGGGTTTAAGGAATGTCCCGGTGTGGGATCTTTTTTCATTGACAACTTGCTCAGGGGTGCCGCAGGCAACGATTTCACCGCCACCATCTCCCCCTTCGGGCCCAAGGTCGATAATCCAGTCTGCGGTTTTGATCACATCCAGATTATGCTCGATCACAATGATCGTATTGCCGTGACTCTTTAGCCGGTGCAGCACCACAAGTAATTGCCTGATATCGTGGAAATGGAGTCCGGTCGTGGGTTCGTCAAGCACATACAGGGTGCGGCCGGTATCCCGTTTCGATAGCTCCCTTGACAGTTTGATGCGTTGCGCTTCGCCACCGGACAGCGTAATAGCGCTCTGTCCGAGGGTGATATATCCAAGCCCCACATCGAGCAAGGTATCCAGTTTCTTCTTGATCGCAGGTATTGCCTGGAAAAACTCTGCGGCCTCTTCTATGGTCATGTGCAGCACTTCACTGATATTCTTGCCCTTGAATCGCACATCCAGCGTTTCCCGGTTGTATCGTTTGCCTTTACAAACGTCACAGGCCACATAGATATCCGGCAGGAAGTGCATTTCAACCCGGATCATGCCATCGCCCTGACAGGCTTCGCAGCGGCCACCCTTGACATTAAACGAAAAACGACCAGGTTTGTATCCTCGCGCCCTGGCCTCCTGGGTGCTGGTAAATAAATCCCGGATATGGGTAAACAAGCCGGTATAAGTTGCAGGATTTGAGCGCGGCGTGCGTCCAATGGGGCTCTGATCGATCATGATGATTTTGTCAAAGTGATCGAGCCCGGATATGGATTGATAGGGCATCGGATTTGCCCGCACCAGGTTCAACTGATGAGCCACCGCCGGATACAGGGTGCCATTGACCAGAGTGGACTTGCCTGAACCGGAAACCCCGGTAACACAGGTCAGCAGGCCAACCGGCACTTCGGCACTGATACTCTTCAGATTATTGCCCGTTGCCCCGGTCACTTTCAGTACATTGTCCGGGTTTCGCAATGTCCTGTTGTCCGGGATCGGGATGGATTTTGCTCCGCTCAAATAGCAGGCGGTCAACGACTTGCGGTCTTTCAGGATTTTTTCCGGAGGGCCTTCTACGACGATGGAACCACCATGTTTACCCGCGCCCGGCCCCATATCCACGACGTAATCGGCACTGCGAATCGCGTCCTCATCATGCTCCACAACGATGACCGTGTTACCGAGATCACGCAGATGGAAGAGGGTATCCAGCAATCGTTTGTTGTCGCGCTGATGGAGGCCAATAGAAGGTTCATCCAGCACGTACATCACCCCCACCAGTCCCGATCCGATCTGTGATGCCAGTCGTATTCTCTGTGCTTCACCGCCGGACAGGGTTTCGGCAGCACGCGACAGAGACAGGTAGTTGAGCCCGACATTGATCAAAAACCCGAGTCTGGCGTTAATCTCCTGGACAATCTTGCTGGCGATCTCCGCCCGCCGTCCCCCGAGTTTGAGTCCGTTAAAAAATGCCAGTGATTTGTTCACCGGCATCTCGGTCAGTCGGTGGATGGCCTGACCTTCTATGAAGACATGACGTGGTGCCCGCCGAAGCCGACTACCTTCACAGGTGCTACAGATACGGCTACTCATATACCTCGCAATTTCCTCGCGGGCAGCCGATGACTCCGTGTCCCGATAGCGACGTTCGTAATTATGCACGACACCTTCGAAGACATGCTTCTTTTCGTATTTGCGACCAGGCCGGATATAGACAAAATTTATTTCATCCTTGCCGCTGCCAAACAGGACAATATTCCTGTGCGCTTTGGTCATCGATTCAAATGGTTGATCCACGCTAAAACCATAGTGATCTGCAACACAGGAAAGCTGGGAAAAATAGTAAATGCTGCGCCGGTCCCAACCTCGAATGGCACCCTCAGACAATGAATTTCGTGGATCATCGACGATCCGATCGGGATCAAAAAACTGCCGAACACCGAGCCCGTCACAGTCCGCGCAGGCACCTGCCGGATTATTGAATGAGAATAACCTGGGCTCCAGTTCATTGAGGCTATAGCCGCAATGAGGGCAGGCAAACTTGCTGGAGAACAACAGGGTGGTGGTAACATTGCGATCATCATCGAGAAATGCCGCTCTCGCAGTGCCATCGGTCAGGGCAAGGGCGGTTTCCAATGATTCAGCCAACCGCTGCTGATTGCCATCCTTGATCACCAGCCGATCCACAATGACCTCGATTGTGTGCTTATAGCGCTTGTCCAGTTTTGGCGGATCGTCCAGTTCAACGGATTTACCATCAATCTGGGCACGAATATATCCCTGGGAATGGAGTTCTCCCAACAACCGTTGGAATTCACCTTTTCGGTCGTTGACCACCGGTGCCAGTAACATCATCCGGGACCCTTCGGGATGAGCCATCACCTGGTCGACCATCTGACTTACGGTTTGTGCCTCCAGTCGAATATCATGATCCGGACATCGTGGCTCTCCAATACGGGCAAACAGTAACCGGATGTAATCGTAAATTTCAGTGACGGTGCCCACCGTGGAGCGAGGATTGTGAGAAGAAGATTTCTGCTCAATACTGATTGCCGGTGACAATCCCTCGATCAAATCGACATCTGGCTTTTCCATCATCGATAAAAACTGACGGGCATAGGTGGACAGCGACTCAACATAGCGACGCTGACCTTCGGCGTAGATGGTGTCGAACGCGAGTGAAGATTTTCCGGATCCGGAAAGCCCGGTGATGACAATTAATTTGTCCCGGGGCAGGTCGAGGTCGATGGCTTTGAGGTTATGGGTGCGGGCACCCCGAATGAGAATTTTTTCAGTAGACACTGTTAGTAGTCCAACATACAAAGATTGATGGGTTCAGCGAGTCGAGAAGCCATTGACCGCCAGGCGCGTTTCGCAGGGAATGGTTGTTCCCTTTCCAAGAAATGCAACACCGCGGACGATGGCTTATCGGCTCGCCCGAAGGGAGCTTTCCAAATGATCCAATCCGGCGTTACAGCCCTTGCAAAGGGCCAGCCATTCACTGCGGTCTGCGCCTTGTCTTGAATCATTTGGAAAGCTCTGAACCCATCAATCTTTGTATGTTGGACTACTAGGGCACAAAAAGTAAACCTGATACTATACGCGCCCTTGAACCTCCAGACCAAGCGCAATTGGAAAATATTAAGCAACCTGACGGCATGACAGCGGTAGAAAAGAGAGCCGTGTTCTCCCTTGCCGCAATATTCGGCTTGAGACTGTTCGGGCTGTTTTTGTTACTGCCGGTGCTGGCGATATACGCCGCCAGTCTGCCTGGCAGTAGCCC
>CAYOGN010000183.1:0-19717 GCA_964403545.1 uncultured Gammaproteobacteria bacterium | reverse complement strand
CCGCATTTCGATAGTATGCCGCTGGCATAAGTTTCCCAATGAAGCAGCCACCTATTACACTGATTATAGAGGGTATAATGAAATTCCAAACCAATGGGAGCTAGAAAATCATGAGTAACATTTCCAATCAAGCAAAAGAGTTTTTTGATGCCTGCGAAACGGGTAAAGGATGGGATGGGTGTGAATCATACTGCCATGCAGGTGCAACGTTTTCCGGTCAATGTGGCGCATTAGCCGATGTGAATACTCTGGAAGGGTACTGTGAATGGATGAAAGGACTGCTTACGCCCATTCCGGATGGTCACTATGAGCTTAAGTGCTTTGCAGAAGACTCAGAGCGAAATTGTGTGGCGGCATTTGCGGTATTTCATGGGACTCAAACTGGCCCCGGCGGTCCTGGAGAACCTACCGGCAAAACAGTTGCCGCTGACTATGTCTATGTCATGGACTTTGATGGTGATCGGATTCGTCATATGACAAAAATCTGGAATGACACCATCAGTCTCCAAGAACTGGGTTGGGCTTAAAAAATTACCCCACATAAATTGGTACTGTCAGATCGGATTTGAACTTCTACAGATTAACTATCTGTACAACCTGCCTTCCAAGGTTGTAGCACTGCACTCAACGTCCTATGGACCGGAGCATCCAGTCCAACAGCATCTGAAAGGCGTGCGACCGCACCTGACACCCAATCTACTTCCAGCGCTCGACCAGCTTCAAGGTCAATAGCGGTGGAGGCTCGCATATCATCAGGCATGTCGCCAATGCCGTGCCAAATCCGCGACTCTAACCCTTCAGGTAGTGCTACTTCGAGTGCTCTACCCAGTGCAGCGGTTTCAGCCATTCCATCCTGAAACAGTCGGCATAGATCGGGATTACGCCTGATTTCGCCAAGCGTACAACGCGCCGCTGCCGTTACCCCGGACATTGATGAAAAAAGACAGAATTTTCGCCAGAGTGCAACGTCGATATCCTCAACAACTGGCGCTTTCAACCCGGCTCGCTCAAAAGCCATTCGGACAGCCTTAATTCGTGGTGATTGGGTGCTATCACATTCTGCAAAGGTAAATGTGGCGAAGGTTCCCACTTGTCTGATCATCCCTGGTGCTGTGATTGTGGTGGAGATCCCTGCGGTGCCATTGGCGATGTTTTTCAGGGGTAAGACTGTCGCCAGTCGCTCAACGGTTTCCACACCGTTAAGAAACGGTATCACAACGGTCTCCAGCCCCATGAGTGGCAGGCAGCTTTCTGCTGCACGTTCCACATCTTTCGCCTTTACGCCAAATATGATGGCGTCCACTGGTCCAATCTCTTCCGGGTTTTCTGTCGCGATACGTGGATGAACAGTCATTGTCTCATCGGTGGCTTCAAGCGTTAGTCCCCTGGATCGGATCGCATCAAGATGGGGGCCTCGTGCCAATGTCGCTACATCTTCTCCCACATTCACTAACTTTACTGCCAGATATCCACCGATACCCCCTGTCGCGACCGTTGCAAATTTCATGATAAATTCTCCTCCGCAATCTGCAAGTATATAGTAGGTATACGATTCGTTATTGCGCTGAAGCGGATATCAGAGTCATTTGTTCACCAATTCGCGCAACGCAACTCCTGGCTTGAAGTGAGGGATATATTTTTCAGGGGTATCTATACTTTCACCTGTCATTGGATTTCTTCCAAGCCTCGGTGTGTGGTAGCGAACCGTCATGCTTCCAAATCCTCTGATTTCCAATAGACTGTCAGATCAGAGAATTCAACTACCGATGCTTTAACTCCACAAATTGAAAATGCGGCTAAATCATCTTGGATTACTCACACCCTCACCCCATGCTGGATAGGGGGTAGGGCTACCATAATATTATTGCCACTTCCTATTTGGGACACTTTCTGGGACAGAGCAGGGTATATTTGGGGCAAACGTGGGGCAAACGTGGGGCAAAAGCACATTTACCAATAAAATTTGTACGCAATAAACCCTTGATTAAAAAGGGTTTATTGAAAAAAATGGTGGAGGTGGCGGGAATTGAACCCGCGTCCGTAGATCCTACACTCACCGGCAACTACATGTTTAGTCTGCGCTTCAAGTTAACCGAACTGCCAGTAGGCAGACTGACTTACAGTTCGGCGAGCTCGCTTACCTTTAGCAGCCAGTTAACGAGCGCAACCGGCGAGCGATCCTGTATAAGATGACCTTTCGAGCCCAAGCCTACAGGCGAGCCGGGTGAAAGGACTAACGGGCTTAAGCCGCTAGTGAGTAGTTGTCGTCGTTGGCAACTATAGTTTTGCAGACGGATTTACGAGGAATCCTGCACCTCGACATGCTCCGATGGCTTCGCGACCGACGTCGAAGCCAGTCACCCCCAAAGAACGATCAGATTATAGCATATCGAGACGATGGCTGGTTATATCAAGGGTGGTCGGAGCAAATAATTCACATCTTCATTAATCGATGTTTATCCCGGTCCCATTCCCTTTGCTTGATGGACTGGCGCTTATCATGCTGCTTTTTTCCTTTGGCGAGAGCGATTTTTGCCTTTACCCGGCCTCGTACCCAGTACAGGCTCAATGGGGCCAGGGTATAGCCATCCCTGTCAACAGCACCAATTAATTTGCTGATTTCCTTTTTGTGCAGCAGCAATTTTCGACCGCGAGTAGGGTTAGGATTGATATGGGTAGAGGCCTGTTTGAGAGGTGAAATATGGGCACCTACCAGAAATATTTCGCCGTTCTGAACCGTCACATAGCTTTCCTTTAGCTGCACGCGTCCTTCCCGGATGCTTTTAACCTCCCATCCTTCCAGCACCACACCAGCCTCGAACTGATCTTCGATAAAATAGTCAAATCTGGCCTTTCGATTGACCGTGATCGTGTTTGAATCCTGTTTTTTTGCTTTGGCCATAACGACCGAATCGCATTTTGTACGATGTTTGCTCGGTGAAAAATCGGCCCTGAAGTATAATCCACTAACTCTGAATTTGGTCCTATTCATTTTGTTATGATGTACACGGTAGATCGCTCGGCGCTGGTCATGCATTCAGCAGCGCAAATGTTTAGGCTGGTGAATGACGTTGATCGTTATGCAGAATTTTTACCCTGGTGCGGTGGCTCCAGGATTGTGGAAACATACGACGATATTGCTGTTGCGTCGGTAGACATTGCATTCAAGGGCATCCGTAAGACCTTTACCACGCGAAACCAGTTGGTGGAAAACCAGCGCACCAATATGACCCTGGTAGATGGTCCATTCAGTGAACTTGGTGGATTTTGGGCATTCAAGGCACTTTCCCCGGAGGCTTCGAGAATTTCCCTGGAACTGCAATTCGATTTTTCCAGCAGGATCGTCGGCAGTGTCGTGGGCCCGGTGTTTAAATTAATTGCTGATTCCATGGTGGATTCTTTCTGCAAACGTGCAGATCAGATATATGCCCCATAGCATGACAATTTCGATCGAGGTGGTTTACGCTCTTCCTGAACAACAGGTTGTGATCCCTCTGGAATGCATTTCACCTGTCACAATCGAGCAGGCTATACAACAATCCAGGATCCTTGAGCAATTTCCGGAGATCGTGTTGGAGGATGAAGGGGTGGGGATATATGGCTTCCGGCAACCACTCAACCATGTGCTTGAGCCCGGTGACAGGGTCGAAATATATCGACCACTTTTTCTGAGCCCTACCGATGCCCGTAAAATGCGCGCTGCATCGCGTCGGCGACGTCGTAGCAGAGAATGATTCAAGCGATAATTCCATGCCGCTATCCTGTTGAAAACTAACAGCAAATTCAGGCGCTGAAAAACTGTGCAAGCGACCACAAAATAGCCATCATAATTTATTGCATTGGTTACTCGCATTTGGTATAACGCTGCGCCTGATTTTACCTGGATCAACCAATAGGCGGTGATCCTGGTCTTTTAATAGCGTCCTAATCGCAGACTGAATATCCTATGGCAACAAAGAGAAAACCGAAACTACTGATTCATGGTGTTGAACCCTACAAGGTAAAGAAAAGTGAAGAGTATATGGGATCCGCTCAACTGGAGCATTTTAAAAAAATCCTCGATGGATGGCGTGCGGAACTCAAAGATGAAACCAATCGTACCGTCACTCATATGCAGGATGAAACCGCCAATCATCCGGATCCCACCGATCGTGCAAGCCAGGAAACGGATATGGCGCTGGAGTTACGCGGTCGTGACCGGGATCGTAAACTGATCAAGAAAATCGAAGAATCCATTGCTCATTTGAAATCCGGTGATTTTGGTTACTGCGAAAAGTGTGGTGAGGATATCGGATTCAAGCGCCTCGAAGCACGCCCCACGGCAAATCTTTGCATTGACTGCAAAACCATCGACGAAATTCGCGAAAAACAACTTTCCTGATTACGCTCCCTGGATCAGGTGGGGATTTTGTCCAGTGCGAATTCTCCCGGTTCTTCGTAAAGTTCGGGAAATCTATGGATAAAACGTTGTTTCCGTGAATAGGGAAATACATCGTGACGTTTCCGATAAAGAATATCCTGCTGCACCTGCTTCCAGAATTGCGGCTTCAACAATTCGGGATGGTGTACAAGGAATTTCTCACGCACTTTGGGGTGGTTGATCACGAAATGCTCAAACTGCTCCGGAAAAAAATCATCCTCTCCAACGTGAAACCATGGTTCACTGGATAACTCCTCTTCCGGAGATCTTGCTTTAGGGATTTTCCGCACCCTGATTTCATTTAAATGACAGATCTCGTCATAGTCATAGAACACCACTCGCCCGTGGCGGGTCACGCCAAAATTTTTAAGCAGCATATCACCTGGAAATATATTGGCAGCGATCATTTCTTTAATGGCATTGCCATAGTCGATCACCGAAGCTTCGAGTAGTGCGTTGCTGGCATGGTCCAGATAGATATTGAATGGGACCATGCGGCGTTCGATATAAAGGTGTCGAATAATGAGATATTTTTCGTCTATCACCAGGCTTGAAGCGATGGTTTGCTTCAGTTCTTCGAGCAACTCGGCAGAGAAGCGTTCCACCGGAAGCGCAACATGTGAAAATTCAAGGGTATCTGCCATGCGTCCGATACGGTCATGCATTTTTACCATCTGGTATTTTTTCTTGACCGTCTCCCGGTCTATATTTTTCGGTGGTGCAAAGCGATCTTTAATAACCTTGAAGACATAATGGTAAGAGGGAAGGGTGAATACACTCATCACCATCCCTTTGATCCCCGGTGCGATTACCAGTTTGTCGCTGGAATGCATCAGGTGATGTAGTAATTCCCGATAGAATAACGTCTTGCCCTGTTTCTGAAATCCGATGCAGGTATACAAATCTGCATGAGATTTGGTTGGAAGTATTGATTTGAGAAAACTGATCATCCCTGACGGAACCTCGGTATTGACCATAAAATAGGCCCGGGTAAAACTGAAAATCAACGCAACCTCATTGATATCAGTGATTACGGTATCGGCGTATAGTTGGTATTGATCATCGATCAATACCGGAATGACAATGGGTTGAATTTCGAGACCAACCATGGCGCGTCCAACAATGTAGGCTGCCTTGTTTCGAAAAAACAAAGCAGACGCTACGTGCAACTGTTGATAAGGGGCGGGTCGGAGCGGAGATTGTAAAATAGGCTCCAGACATCGACTAATCAGAACAACATCGCGGTCAATATTTTGCCAGGGACGTTTCAGTTTATAATATAAAAGCAATTTCCGTATGCATTTTTCAAGACCATCAGTAGCTGGATAAAAGCTGGTATAAACCGGCCGGTCAATGTCTAGAAAATCCACCGCAGTACCGGGTTTGACGAAGATATAATCGTTGTTGTAGTAGCTACTGTCAAACAGACGACAAAATACCGAGTTATAGAAACTTTCTGCAAGTTCCGGTTGAATGTGGTCATATAGCAACCACAGATATCTGCGTTTGATATCCTGCCAGAGCCTGACATTGATTTGATCGAGACCGAAATTGCGCTTCAGGTAGTCGGTAGATTCTTCCACCCGTTTGTCGTAGAAGTAAATCCGCTCTTTGCGTGCACTGGACTCTCCTTCCCAGTCGGCCTGCTCAAAACGTGACTTGGCGGCACGGGTGATTTTCTGAAAACGCTTAAAGTGACGATTAAACCCGGCAAGAATTGACTCGGCGATTTGGCGGTCAAGTTCAGGCTGATGGGTTGATAACATGGAGCGGGGAAGAAACCGGTTCAGAACTCGAAGTTAAGGGTCAGTGGCCCATCATTTACCAGCCATACTTTCATATCGGCACCGAATACGCCGGTTTCAATCTTTTGTCCCAGGTCGGCAGAAAGCGTTGCAGCGAATCGTTCGAAAGCCAGGGAGGCAAGGGCGGGTGCCAGGGCATCGGTAAAATCCGGTCGTCTCCCTTTCAGGCTTTTTCCATACAGGGTGAACTGGGGTACCGCGAGAATGTTGCCAGCGATATCAACGACTGAATGATCCAGCTTTCCCAGCTTATTGGAAAACACCCTGAGATTGAGCAGTTTGTCACAGGCCTTTTTGATTTTGTAGTCCAACCCATCCTGGTCATCGTTACCAAATCCTGCGAGGAGTAATAGTCCGGGACCTATCTCGCCAACCGTCTGACTGTCCACTTCCACCCTTGCCTGGGAAACGCGTTGTAATAACACTCTCATTGAATGTATATATCCGGCCAGTTATCGTTACCACTATGAAAGGTTAACCGGGTAGCTGAATCTACCGGACTATCAATTTTCCACAAAAATATTTCGTAATCTGCTACATCGTGTTCATGCTCACCCCGGCTGGCGCCAAACACAAGGTAACGGCCATCATTTGAATCCTTTGGCCAGTACTCATGGCTGTAATCGCCCGGCAGATCAAGCCAGGGGACGGGTTTCAGCGTGGCGCGATCGATGCGGTAAAACATGGTCTCCTGATTGCCACCGTGCCCGACCTGATAAAGCCAGCGGCCATCACTTGACCAGCTCAACTCGCAGCCATCAAGGACACCCCTAACAGGTCCTCCTGTTTGGCCGTGATCTGGCCATATTGCGGTACCCCAGAACCCGGTATTCATTCCGATAGCAGATTGTCTGGCGGTAAATACCAGTTCCCCGGTAGCGGAACTGATTTCCGGGGAAGTAATGGGCGCTCCCGAAGGCATCGAATTGTTTTTTCCGGATCGATAAACCAGGGTGATTTCATTGCTATCTATATTGTGGCGCATAACCTGGTCACCATTTTGCAGGTAGCCCACCGTATTGCGGTCAATCCAGAATGGATAGGTCGCCCTGTTGGCGATAACTTTTTCCTTGCCTGATGCAAGGTCCAACAAGATCAGATCCCAGGCCACGCTATTGCGCTGGGAAACCCATGGAATCTGGGAGCGAGCGAATACCATTCGGCTTCCATCCGGAGAAATTCTGGGGTAATACTCGGTATGCGAATGTCTGGTCAATCGGGAAATTCGGCCGTCCGGCAGGGACATTTTCAGAATATCGTGGTTACCGAATCGATTGGAACTCCAGGTTACAAAACCGTTGATGCCGCTTCGTCTGAGTGCCAGTTTCGCTGCCACCGCCTGTTCTGGATATGCCGCAGATAAATCTTCTCCCACAGGTGGGGACACAACAGCACCCAGTTTTTGATTGATCCTGTATTGCCAGCCAATGGCGAGGATTCCGCTGAGCAATACGATCCCGGCAAATCCGATGGCCCACCACCGCTTTTTGGTGTAGTCACCCGCGTTTTTAATCTCCCTCGCTGGTCGGGTCAAGAAAATAACCAGTACCAGGCACAATCCGCCCAAACCATAATCAAATGCCTGACTCCAGATATGGACTCCGAGCAGAGTCAGCAAACCTTCATTCTCTGAAATACCCAGCAGGGAAAACACCAGGGTGCCACCTGCCTCATAGGTGCCAAACCCCATAAATGTGGGGATCGGCAGACTGGCTCCAATTTCCGAGCCCAGGATGGCGGCAAATATTTTAGCCGGAGCCACTTCTGCGAGTGCCGGAAAGCTGGGGCCAGCCACGGCTACGAACAAACTGAATATACTGAGGTACTTAAGTGTTCGTACTGCCATCGACAGGAGCAATATCTTGCCAAGGACGCCGGAGTTGCGAGTAGTTTGTACTGCATCGTTTAACTTTGTGACGAGATCTGCGGTTCGCCCCAGTACTTTCCAATGTGGTCTCTGCCGGGAAAATATATAGAGGCGACGACCAAACCAGGGAAGTACGGTGAATAAACCGACGATGGCAATAACGACCACCAGCAACACCATGGAAAATGTTATCCACACCCATTGCTCGACGCCGTTTCCAACCAGGTGAACCACGATAACGATGAATACAATGAGTAACAATGCGAGAAAATCAAATACCACCGCAATTGCCAGTGATGAAAGGCAAGCGGCGATACTCACCTGATATCCGCGATTGAGCAAGGCGACATAACCCAGCTCGCCGATCCGTGCGGGGAGCAAATCCACCATCATGTTACGAAAGCCGGTAACCAGAATCATATGCCAGAGCCCCGGTATCATTGGCTCTCCGGATGCAGTGAGTAGAATTCTGTATCGTATCGCACGAACTAGTAGCGCCACCAGATGCAGACACAGGAATACCAGTACACCGGACCAGACAGTGTTTGCCAGCAGATCAAGTATATGCGGCCGGTCGGCAGGGTTGTGACCACTTGAAACAAGAACAAGCAACAATGAAAGTATGACCAGCGACACCCCTATGGCAACTGCCAGGCGTGGCAGATGTGGTGCAATGGTAGTTTTAAATCCGTTCATCAATGAATTGAGATACCCTCTGATCTGTACCAAATCTTTTAAGGCAAATTATAGCGGATATACGGTGGCAGCTCGTTGTTGAAAATGACTGCCTCGCGTATATTCTGATCTGGATCATTGGCGACAGGTAAATATGAATACACAGGGTTGGAAGTTGGCAGCAATATTGATGGGAGGGTTGACGATGACAGTTGTTCACGCAGAGGAAATCCTTTCCGGGCTTGAAGACCAGACTGCCGTTGCCATTACCATTTACAATAAAAATCTTGCATTGGTCAGGGACCAGCGACGGGTGACCCTGGAGGTTGGTTCCAACGCGTTAGCGATTCGTGATGTCAGCGCCCAAATTCGTCCGGAAACCGCTTTGCTCTCTAGCCTCGATGAAAGGAGTAAACTTGAATTGATCGAGCAGAATTTTGATTTCGACCTGTTAACGCCCACCAGTTTATTGGAAAAATATGTTGGGCAGTCAGTGCATGCGGTAACCGTGAATCCTGCAAATGGGAATGAGACCAAGGAGTCGGCGCAAATACTTGCCACCAATCAGGGGTTAGTGCTTAGATTTGCTGATCGTATTGAAACCAGCTTCCCCGGACGTTTGATTTTCGATCAGGTGCCGGATAACCTGCGCGATCGTCCTACCCTTGTATTGCAGCTGGAAAATGACAATCCGGCACCTCAGGAGATCCAGCTTGGTTACCTGACCTCAGGGCTATCCTGGCGTGCCGATTATGTTGCCAGTCTGAATGATGAAGAAAACAAGATTGATCTCAATGGCTGGGTTACTTTGACCAACCAGAGTGGTACTGCTTACCCTGATGCTTTGCTCCAACTGGTTGCCGGGGACGTGCAACAGGTACAGCAGGCAATGCCGCGCCTGCGCTCCACGGTCATGATGGAATCGGCAGCGGTGGCAGATGATTTCGCTGAAGAATCGTTATTTGATTATCACCTGTATACCCTGGACCGACCCACCACCATTGCCAATCAGCAAACCAAACAAGTGAACTTGATGAGCGCCGACACTGTGCCAGTAGAAAAACGGTACATGATTGATAGTGCCGGGCATTATTTTACCGGCCGCGCGGTCGCCTCCATCAAACAGCCGGTAGGGGTGTATCTGGCGCTTAAAAATGATCAGGAGAGTAATCTGGGTATTCCGTTGCCGGGCGGAGTGATACGGGTTTACAAAAATGATTCGGCTGGTCGCACCCAGTTTATTGGTGAGGATAAAATTGACCATACGCCTGAAGACGAAGATATTCTGCTGAAACTCGGTAATGCTTTCGATGTGACCGCGAAGCGAATTCAGTCGAGCTTTAAAAAGGTTGCTAATCAGGGCGCGTACAATTTCTCAGCTGAAATCGGCCAGAAGATCAGTGTTAAAAATGCCACCGAGAAAGCGGTGGAAATTCTCCTGCGTGAAGAGATACCAGGGGATTGGGAAATGATCGCGGAGACAGGCCTACATAAGAGAATTTCTTCAAATATCGTAGAGTGGCATCTGACTTTGCCCGCCAGTGGATCAATTGACCATGAGTACGTTGTCAGGGTGCGCTACTGATGCAGCGTTTTGAACAGCTTGAATTCGATAATATATATGCCTCCCTGCCGCCGATTTTTTTCTCCCGGCAGCAACCGGAAGCGCTGCAAAACCAGTTTCTGATTCATTTCAATGAAGTAGTGTCAGTATTGCTCGGGATTGACCCTGGCGAAGCGATTCGGCCCGATCTTTCCGATCTTGTCACCATGACTCGTCCATTGAATGGATTTGATCCCATTGCCATGTGTTATTCGGGGCATCAATTCGGGCAATATGTGCCGAGGCTCGGGGACGGCAGGGCAATACTGTTAGGCCAACTGATGGCCCGGGACGGTGCGCGCTGGGATCTTCAATTGAAAGGCGCAGGACAAACACTGTATTCCCGACAGGGCGATGGTAAAGCGGTGCTACGCTCCACGATCAGGGAGTATCTTTGTAGCGCCGCGATGCACGGTCTGGGCATTCCCACTACCCATTCGCTGGCGATGTTTGGTAGTGACGAAGAAGTTTATCGTGAGCAAATCGAAACCGGGGCGATGTTGATTCGGGTGGCCCCAAGTCATATTCGCTTTGGCAGTTTCGAGTACTTTTTTTACACCCAGCGCTATGATGACCTGAAAATCCTGGCTGATTTCACAATCGGCAATTACTTCAATCATCTGGAAGATCAGCAAGATAAATACCTGGCATTGTTGAAAGAAGTGATTGCCTCCACGGCTTCACTCATTGCCCACTGGCAGTCAGTGGGCTTTTGTCACGGGGTGATGAACAGCGACAATATGTCGATTCATGGCATCACCATCGATTACGGTCCATTTGGATTCCTGGATGCTTATGATGCCGGTCATATATGTAATCATTCAGATTATGCTGGTCGATATGCCTATGATCAGCAACCGCGCATCGCTCTGTTTAACCTGAGTTGTCTGGCCCAGGCGATGTTGCCGTTATTTCACGACAACCCGGAGGCTGCGGCTGAGTTGGCTACCGATGCATTACAGCGCTATGACTCGTTATTCGAGCAGGCCTGGTTAGCGCTCAAACGCCAAAAACTCGGGTTACATTCAGCCCGGGATCAGGATGGAGATCTTTATGATGCACTAACCATCCAGATGCAGCAGAGTAAAACTGATTTCACCCGGTTTTTCAGGCACTTGAGCGAGTATGGTATTGAAGGCGGCCGCGATTCTTTTGTTCACCGGGAACGATTCGATAGTTGGGCTGACCAATACCAATCACGTCTCAAAGCAGAAAATTTGCCTCTTGCAGAAAGACAGGCTTCGATGCAACAGAGTAACCCAAAATATGTGTTACGAAACTACCTCGCAGAGAACGCAATCAAACAGGCTTGCGATGCGCAGGACTACAGTGAAATTGATACGATTATGGGGCTCCTTCAACGTCCCTTCGATGATCAGCCAGACATGGAACGGTTTGCGGCACTGCCGCCAGACTGGGCCAGTTCCCTGGCGGTGAGTTGTTCGAGTTAGGGACCGATTCTGTAAAAAAATTCAGGGTGTGATTGCATTTCGAATTACGGCTCGCTCACGAAGTTTTCTGTAAAACATTTACCCGCATGGGTTGATCGAAACGAATGCCGGGTTCCTCCGCAACACCAAGTCGATCAAACGCCTGGCGCAGGTTGTCCTCATTGGCCTCAAAGAGCGCTTCACGCCTTGGCTCGATACGGATCATTTCTTCTTTGAAAGCAGCGAAATTATCATAGTGATAAACGGTATCGTAGAAGATTTCGCGAGCCTCAACGAGCCCCAATGAAGCGGATTGATGAATAGCGTCGTAAGCGGCTGTACGAACCGATGTTTCGTCGTCGATGGGAGCATGCAGCTCGAAACTGCTACCAGTAGCCACTGGCTCTGCCACATAAACCGTGCCGGAAGGCCTGACCACGCGCCTGGCTTCGTCGAGTGCAGCTGACATGTGTTCCATTGGAACATGATGCAATGAATTAAAAAATATCGCTGCGTCAAAGCGATTGTCGTCAAATGGCAACGCCTGACCAAACCCCTCTATATACTCCTCATCGCCTTCCAGTGGATAAGACCGGGCTTTTTCCAACTGCATGGCACCACATTCCAGCCCTGTCACATGGGCGCCCTTACGCGTCATATAACGTACCAGTTCTCCGGCCCCTGATCCAATATCGATAATATGAAGACCTTTCAGGGCAAGAACCTCACGTAGAACAGATGTATTACTTCTGGTATCAGTCATAGCTTTACTTGTAGGGGTTTCAAAATTTAAAGAATTGACAATTTAGATCGATTATTAGCGCACGATTCCGGCGTTGAATCAATACGATTTGGCTTGTAATGGAGTTATTTCGATAACCGGGGTGCTATCACGAAGTGAATGCTAGCTGACCCGAAAAGAAATTTGTTAAAATGAAGGACACTGGGAACTTCCCATATTTTGTCAATCCCACGGACCATGGGGAAAAGACCAGGTCGCTCTATGCGGCTCATTCTGGGTTGCTCAGAACGGGATTATTGTTCTCGATCAGGAACTGTGATCAATATGAAAGATTCGGATTCTCTTACTATTCTGAATACTGATAGCGGCGAACTGCGAAAACATTTGCAGTTTGATCGTCACAATATCCAGGGCCCCGTCGTTCAAGGCGATAAGGTCGATTTATACGATATTACTGGTGTTGTACAACATCTCACAACATTGGATTCGACAAATCACTGGTAATTTCACACCCTGGATTTGGCGCGGAGCTGGTTTTGCAATAGAATCCCTTTTTCGACAAATTGCAATTAAAATTATGGTTAGCCTCGAACCCCCTGTTTGTGAATTTGGACTGCCTGCTGTGGATTTCAGTCTGCCCGGGGTAGATGGTAAACCCTGGACGCTGGAACAGTGCAAGGGCGAAAACGGCTTGCTCGTGATGTTTATCTGTAACCATTGTCCCTATGTGAAAGCGATTCTGGATCGAATTGTTCGGGATACTGATGCGCTAAGAGAATTTGGTGTCAACAGCGTGGCAATCATGTCCAACGATCCCGATGATTATCCGGAGGACTCGTTTGAAAATATGCAACGGGTTTCCAGTCTGTACAATTTCTCGTTTCCCTATTTACTGGATGAGTCCCAGCAAATAGCTAAATCCTATGACGCAGTCTGCACACCTGATTTTTATGGCTACAATGCCGATTTGCAATTACAGTATCGGGGACGTTTGGATGCCAGTAAACGCGAAGCCGGGGAACCAGATGCTCCACGAGAATTATTTGAAGCGATGAAACAAATTGCGCAGACTGGTCAGGGGCCTGCCGAACAAATTGCTAGCATTGGATGTTCCATCAAATGGCGAAACAGCTAGCGAAGGGATGTCACTGAAAGGAATGTAAATTACCACCACTCAGCGGTAGCGTCCTCCCAGTCACGCTTCCATTGCTTAATCCAGGTAAACGCAGCTACCTCTGGTAGTGTAGCTGCGTTTACGGGTATCAGGAAATAGCCTTGAGGGCCTGCTCATGGGAGATTTTTGTCGTCTCCATGATACGTTTCACGATCTGGTAAGGATCAGCGTCGGAAGCGGGTCGACGATCTTCCAGGTATCCTTTCCAGTCATGGGAGGTGGTGTAAATGGGGATTCTGATAGATGCGGCCCGGTTACTTGCGCCAAAACTGAACTGATCGATTGAGGCGGTTTCATGGGCTCCGGTAAGGCGTCGTTCGTTACCTGCGCCATAAACGGCGAGATGTTCCTTGTGAAACGGTTCGAACCCGGCACAAAGTGCCTCAATGTATTCCTTCCCACCGACATCCCGGATGTAGTCAAAGGAAAAATTTGAATGCAGACCAGAACCGTTCCAGTCGCCACTGATGGGTTTCGGATCCATGTTTGCAACTACGCCATATTTTTCAGAGACAAGAAATAACAGGAAGCGTGCCATAACAAGATCATCCGCCGCTCGCCTGGCTCCTTTACCGAAGCACTGGAACTCCCACTGCCCTAGCATTACCTCGGCATTTATGCCTGATACACCTATCCCGGCAGCAACGCAAATTTCAAAATGTTCGTCGATCAGGTCGCGCCCCTCGACATTGTGTGAACCAACTGCACAGTAGTATGGCCCCTGGGGCTCAGGATAACCGCCTTCCGGAAAGCCCAACGGCCGACCGTTAGTGGTCATCAGGACATATTCTTGCTCGAATCCAAACCAGAATTCTTCGCCCTCGACATCATCGACCAGGCCCCTGTAGTTAGTTTCATGGCGAGTCCCGTCTCGAGTTAAAACCTCACACAGCACGAAACAGGCGTTTTCCCGCATGGGGTTTTTATAAACTCGGGCTGGTTGAAGAATACAGTCGGAATCATGACCCTCAGCCTGTTTGGTTGAACTGCCATCGAATCCCCACACGGGCACGTCCTCCAGGCTGAGGTCGGCGGAATCAGATTCTATGATTTGCGCTTTGGTCCTGATGTTGGCGGTTGGCTGATAGCCATCCAGCCAAATATAATCCAGCCTGATTTTGAGCATGTAATATCTCCGAAAAATGGTTAATTATTAATAGCAGAATCGAGTTACACTCGCCGTTTCTGGTATCGGGAATTAGTTGGTCAAATCTTACTGCACACTTGCGAGTCGGGTCGATCTGACCTACTATAATCCAGCCTAATCCAGCCTAATCCAGCCTAATCCAGTTTACTTGTTAAATCAACTTGATAAATCAACGAATTCTGTATACTAGGAATGTATTGCTCCAGTACGGATAGTTGATTTTGATTAGCCTCAATTTTTGGTTCAATTCAGGCGCTGGGTTTATATAATAATTTTACGAGGTGCGTGTAAATTGCTTTTTAGTGCCGTACACAGGGTCGCATTATTGATTTTCCGTGGATGGTATCGACCCTGGCGTTACTCCCTCCTGGCGGTAATATAACCAATGAAAATGATTTAATGGAAACAACAAACCAATGGCTGCAGGTGCTCGGACTAGCCGTAATCCTGACGTTTGCTACCGTCATATTAGTACGGGGAGTAACGTTGACTATTCGTGGCAAACACCATGAAGTTCGCTTCGGTATGGAGATGCTTATTGTATTCACCGTACTCTATTTGTTTGCCCACCATGCTCTGCGATTGGCAGGGTTAAGTGATTATATTGCGCCCGTTGAGAATGTCGTGATTTTCCTGTGGTGGATTTCTCTTGCCTTTACCATTAATGCATCACTCAATCGGTTTGTATGGGCCGGGATTTTGTCCGACAATGGCGAGAGAAAAATTCCCAAGTTGCTGACAGATGGTGCTGCCCTGTTGCTGTATGCCGGGGCGGTAATGATGGTTATGCATTATGCCTACGGTAAATCCATCACCGCAATACTGGCGACCTCGGGTGCCGCTGCATTTATCGTCGGGCTCTCGGCCCAGTCAACCTTACGCGAGGTATTTGCCGGCCTTTCGTTGAATATGACGCGCGCATTGCGGCTTGGGGATTTTGTCGAGATCGATGGGATTTACGGTAAGGTACACGAAATCAACTGGCGCAGTGTTTCCCTATTGAGCCCGAACACTGGTTCTCTATATTTATTCCCCAATAGTGCTGTCGCAGACAAAATTATTCTCAATTTCAGTGAACCCACAGAATTGTTCAAATACTGGGTCAAGTTCACGGTGGAGCATTCCGCCTCTCCTGACCTGGTTATCAGTACTATCACCGAGGGACTACAAAATTCAAGGTATGTGTGCCGGGATCCCAAACCGGATTTCAATATTCTCGGCTTCTCTGATCTTGGGATGGAATACCGCGTGCGATTCTATTTTGATGGCGACGACCCATGGTGGGATGCGCAAAACGAAGTATGCATGGCAATCTGGTCTTCCTTGCGCCAGAAAGGCATTCGCCTGTCAATTGATCGGCATAAACTGTTGTCTGGAGACGAACAGGATTCCAATCCATGGAATTTCGATAATTTAATTCAGCCGGATGATGATCTTCGTGATGCCATTGCCAGCAATTCATTTTTTGCGATGTTTTCTTCAGAGCACCTGGAAAAACTGGTTTCCTCGGCCCGGTATATCGACTACACCCCGCCAGACTGTATTTTTGGAGAGGGCGATCCATGTGATGCCGTCTACTATATAACTGATGGAGATTTTTCTGTTCTTCAAACTCAGTCTGATGGAAGCGAAGCACAAATCGGGACTCGCCAAAGTGGCGAGTGTATCGGCCTCGAATATCTTGTCGAAGAAACGGATAGTGATCGAGATTCGACGATTCGTGCAGAACGTTACAGTGGCGCATTTCAACTGGATGTATCTTTGTTGAGAGAAATGATAGCTGAAACTGAAAGTGCAAAAGAGGCGATTAAGAACGTATTGCAAAAGCAGTACGATCAACAACAGCAGTTTCTTAAACAGCATGCAGAGACTATCGCAAAAACTAGTCGAGCCGAACATCATGCGATAATCAATCTGCATGTGCGGGAGCATGTTGAGGATATTTTTTCCAAACCATTGTTACACCGGTTCCTTCACGTACTGTCGCCGGCAACAGTTGAACGGGACTTGCTCGAAGCTATGATGGCTGCGTGCGCGTTGATCGCTTCAGCACGTGGTGAAATTGACGATGTCGAGAGCGAATTCCTGAGGGAAAATTTCGCCAGCATTGACCTGTTCAAACACGTTGAGGTCGATGAGAGCCTGAAACTGTTCGAGCGCGATTTGCAAAATATAGGCCGGGATGAGAAGCGTGGTACACACGCTGCAATCGCCAAAATACGCGCCATATCAAATGAGCCAGAACTTGCCCATATCGTGATGGGGATTGCCCACGGGATGACGGATCTACATGGTGAACTACTGGATTTAGAGCAGGAACGGATATTACAAATTGCTGAGGTATTACATTTATCATCAGAAATTGAAGATCTTGCAGACAGAATCAAGAGGTGAAAGATAAATCATAGCGTGTTGGAGCTCTGATGGAAGAAATTAAAGGATACAATTGTAGTTACTTAATGAATGACAACGAGGCATACCTGATGTCTATGAATCAATCCGGTGGATAATAAAAGCATCAGCTTCAGAATCGGCGTTACCGGTCATCGTGATCTCTTGCCACGGGATAGAGAGGCAGCGATTGAGCAATCTACCGAATTTTTGTCGTGGTTGCAGAATACGATGCCGGCGACGAAAATTACTGTTATCAGTGGTCTTGCCGAGGGTGCCGATCGTGTATTTGCCGAGGCCGCTCTGGCCCTGGATATGTCTGTGGAGGCGGTTTTACCGATGCCATTAATCCATTATAAAAATGATTTTGCCCCATCATCCTGCGAGCAACTTGACCGTCTACTGGATTCAAAGAATGTCACCTGCACCGAGTTGCCTCTGGATTCAGGTCTTGGTTCCGATGAGAGTGACTGGCCAGAGGATGCAAGAAATTGCCTCTACGCCAATCTCTCCAAAGATCTGCTGCACCGATCGAGTATGCTGGTTGCATTGTGGGATGGTGAACCCATTGCCCTGGTTGGTGGCACGACAGATACGGTAGCAACATATCTTGGTATCCCTTCCACTGATAGAACTATTCCTGCTGATATTATAAAGGCTGACAAAGCCTTGCTGGATGGTGACCCGATTGTCTACTGGATTCCTGTACGACGAAGCTCATCGGACAACTCTTCCGCTGAAACTGGATCGACGCGGGAGCCTTGCTGGTTATCTGCAGCGGATGAAAATATCCAGTGGTGGCCTTCTGCGCCAACTGATTTTTGCCAGGAATTAACCCGGTTTGACCGCTTTAACCAGCATCATGCGGAATTAAGTCAAAGTGAATCACTGGTTTCCTATGGTAATTTGCTGGATGGATGCTGTGACACCCTGGATCGGGATGCGCAGCAATTTGAGGCCAGTGATCATGCCTACGTAATGGCCGATAGTCTTGCGCTCTATCATCAGTCCCGGTCTGATCGATTATTCAAACTGTTTTCATTGATGGCTGCGTCGATGGGGCTGTTATTTCTTGTCTATGCCAAACTGGCTGCTGTGCAATTGCTGTTAATTGGTTACCTGGCGATATTCTTTATCGGCGTTTTTCTCCATGCTCGAGGCGGCAAACAGGCGTGGTTTACCCGGCATCTGGTATATCGGTGTTTAGCCGAGATACTCAGAGTACGATTTTATCTCGACCTGGCTGGTGCTCGCAGTCGTGTGGATATTCGTGAATTACTGCAAACATCGGGAATCAGCAATTTTGAAGGGTTTAGCTGGATTCGATATGTTCTGCGATCCACCCAGCCGCGGATAAATACGTCCAATCTGGCGGAAGATACAATGGATCAGAGAATTGAGTCCGTGCGGGTCAACTGGATCGAGGATCAGGCGGGATACTTTCAGCGCAAGACACATTTTCTGCATCAGCGTCACCACAAGCTGGAAAGAATCAAACGATGGATCATTGGAGGATTAGTGATGGCAACCATCATACTGGTATTTTTCAAAAAAACACTGGTAGGTATTGACCTGGGGAACCATTTGTCACTTAAAACCCTGTTAATCTTTTTAATGGGGCTGTTGCCATTCTGGCTGGGTGTATGGGAAATGTATCAGAATAAAATGGCTGTCAAGGAGTTAATGTGGCAGTACCAGAATCAATGGAAACGTTTTTCCCTGGCCGCTGAAACATTGCAGAAGTCCGGTAACGTGGGATTTCGCCGGGATACAGTTGCGCTTCTTGGGAAAACATCTATCCTGGAAAATTGCCTGTGGATCGTACAGCGCTATCATCGAGATCATGAGCCACCTGTGGCCGGTTAAAAATGAGATAGTCAGGCTATTCGAAATTTAAAATTTACAACTTGTTGAGCAGAATTCAACGTCAGATTACTAGAGAAAATTATCATGTCAAAAATATTATTGGTAGAAGACAACGAGATGAATCGCGATATGCTGTCACGCAGGTTGATAAAGAAAGGATTTGATGTAGTCATGGCCGTGGATGGTCAGATCGGGCTGGATATGGCCACCAGTGAATCGCCGGATTTAATCTTGCTGGACATGAGTTTACCGGTCATGGATGGGTGGGAAGTTGCCGGCCATCTAAAGGCAGATGACAATTTGAAAGAGATACCGGTGATCGCACTGACAGCCCATGCAATGTCAGGTGATCGGGAAAAAGCACTCGAAGCCGGTTGTGACGAGTACGATACCAAGCCCATTGAATTCAAGCGTCTGCTCGAGAAAATTAATACCATGCTTGGGACCGCTTGAAAAGCGAAAACCTGCCCCGGATGCGCTTCCAGTGAATTTTGAGACAATATAACGAAGTGAGATTCCGCACCTCATTCAATCAATAGTGTCTACAGAGCAGCAAGAGTCAGCGGAAGCCGCATTTCGCGAACGGTTGTCCCAGAT
>CAYOGN010000182.1:0-19725 GCA_964403545.1 uncultured Gammaproteobacteria bacterium | reverse complement strand
CGATAAAACAATAACCCAATAGCGAGAATTACACTATGCATTGACGCAATTTGCTCCCGGGAACAGGTCTGGCAAATAAAGCCACAAGCCGTTACTACCGGGCGCTGTACTTCTCCAGATATTCGGCACCCAGTTCAGCAGAGACACGGGCAAAGTCAAGGGCCAGTTTCTGCGGTTCAGGGGCTTCGATATGACTGCCAATCCATGCCAGCAGTGCAAGCCTTCTCAACATAATAAATGTATCCAGCTGTCCGGCTTCGTATTCAGACAGGCCACGAAACTTACGGTAGCCCTTTAACCATGATTGCTTCAGTGCAGGCACCTGCGCATGATCTTCCATAAAACTGATGCCGGCAGCGAAATCATAGAGGAACCAGCCGAAACCGCAATCGTCAAAATCGATCAGGCGGGTACCATCGTGATCAATCAACAGGTTCGCCAACCGCATATCAGCATGTATCAGGCCATACCTGTCAGGGCCTTTGCCGAAGTCAGTTAAGCGGCTGGTTACCGTACGCTCAACCCGCTCCAGGATCTTTCTAACTTCCGCGGTAACATTAGGCCCATTCCGCCAATCACCCCAGGTTGATTGGGGGCCAAATACTGCGTCTAGATCCCAGGTCAATCGTTCAAAAGAATCCGGTCGGTGCCAGCCGATAGAATGCAAATGAGTTTTTGCCGCGATCTCGCCGAGTTCTTCAAATGGCCTCACCAGATCTTGCTCTTGATCCGGCTCTGTACCCTCAACAAAATGAAACATCACCATGAATCGTGGTACCGGCAGTCCGTCTACTATTCCTCGCTGGATCGGGTTTCCATTAACGCCCACATAGTAGTCCGGGGTAATAATAACTCCATCCTCTTTCAACGCCTTCGACCATTCCAGTTCACACTGGATTGCACGCTCTGAATGGTAGTTTTCCCGATGTACTCGCAGGATAGATTTCCAGTTACAGCCTTCTACCAGATAAGTGGCGTTTTCTGACACATTGATAAGCCGTGCCGTGGCATCTTTCGGGAGATTCCATAGCGAGAGGGATTGATTTGCCAGCACAGCCAGATATTCAAGCAACAAATCCATTGGCTGTTCGGTACTCGCCATTACCCCTTCAGGATGGACATCTATAAATCTGAATCAGAAGCTCATCAGATTTCATCTATCGCTTCCAGCGACTCCGGTAAAATTTGTCCACCATCTATGATGATGGATTGACCAGTAATATAGGCGGCTTCGTCGGAGGCAAAGAATAACGCCGCATTTCCTATATCTTCGACCGTACCAAGGCGCTTAAGCGGGATTGAAGCTGCCATGGTATCCAGATACTCCTGACCGAGATCCTGCAATCCTTCGGTGTATATATTTCCTGGCATCACCGCATTAATTGTGGTGTTGTATTTTGACAGTTCCATTGCTGCCGTTTTAAGAAACCCCAACTGCCCGGACTTCGAGGCACCGTAATGCGACCATCCGGGAAAACCGGTGACCGGGCCAGTGATGGATGAGGTCAGGATCACCCGGCCTTTACCGGCTTTTTCAAAATGCGGGATAGAAGCCTTGACCGAAAGAAAAGCGGAGCGCAGATTTGTCGCCATCACCTGGTCCCATTCTTCCGGATCCATATCAACGATCTTGGTCTGGGGAAATGCACCAGCGTTTGCGCACATAATATCTACTCCCCCATTGCTGCTGGCAACCGAGTCAACCATTGTTCTGACGCTATCCCAGTTACTGACATCACACTGATGAAAACTGGCCTTGCCACCACTTTGGTTAATCTCATCACATGCAACCAGGGCTGCAGTCGCACCCCGCGCCGCAATAGTTACATTTGCGCCCTGGGCTGCAAATACCCTGGCGATACCGCGGCCAATGCCTTTAGAACCGCCAGTGACGATTACGATTTTGTCTTTGATTGATGTGAGCATCTGATTGCCTCAAATTAAATTGTTTTCAATGGGAGTAATGTGATCTCTATTTTGTATTGTTCGTTCGCAGCGATCGCATCATCCATGGAAGTGTTACTGCAAGGGTTACTAAAAAGAATGAAGCGAGTATAGACAGCACCCCCACGGTTGGAACCAGTGGTGAGTAACCTGACACCATTTTGGCGTAAAGCCATTCCGGCAGAGTCGAATCTGCTCCGGTAGTAAATAATGAGAGCGGAAAGTTACCCCAACTGAGCAGGAAAGCGAACAGGCCCGCTGAAATTATCCCGGGCATCAATAACGGCAGTGTGATTTCACGGATGATGACCCATGTATTTGCCCCCATATCCCGCGCAGCTTCTTCCAGCGAAGAATCGAATGAATACGCCCGTATCGCGATGATTAGCGTAGCGATTGGGGAAATCCACACCAGATGGGCAATGACTGCAGTTTTCCAGGAGGGAATGATACCAACCGAATTGAACCACATCAGCAATGCCAGCCCTAATACGGACTGCGGAAAAAATATTGGCAGTAATATCAGTTTCTGAAACTGGCGACGAAAGCGCCATTGATATCGGGCAAATGCAAGGGCACCGAAAAACCCGACAATCATGGATACAATGGTAACGATAATTGCAATCTTTAGTGAGGTAAAAACGATAGTGCTCACCGTTTCACTTGTCATGGCCTTGGTGTACCAGACAGTGGAATATCGTTTTATTGGAAACGATAGATAACGTGCTTTGGATATTGAAGCAAAAGTAACAGAAACCAGAGGAAGGTAGAGCAATGCAATGATCAGTACCCCATAGGCTACCAGCAGAAACTTTACCAATGGCGAGGTTTTCATCCGGTCTTCTTCCCCATAATTGCATCCAGGTCAACTTTCGAAATACCGTAGATCGCAAGTACAGCAATGATAACAATCAATACCATTGATAGTGCCGAACCCAGTGGCCAATCCTGGCCATAGGTGAATGCGGTTTCAATTTCATCCGCAATGACGATAACATTCTGGCCGCCGAGAATCTTGCTCTCGGCCAGCGCCCCGGCACCGAGGACAAAACTCAGCAGCGAACCCACCACGATGCCAGGTGCTGCCAGTGGCAGGTCGATTTCTCGCAATATCCGCCATCTCGAAGCACCCAGATCTGCAGCAGCCTGCCTGGCATCATCGGGCACCATGGAAATACCCTGGGCCAGTGGAAACAACATAAATGGAAAATATACGTAGACCAGACCAAAAATAATGATCGGTACGTTATACAACGGACTGTCAAACCCCTCGCCCATCCATGCCCTGACATGGCCTTCGATTAACCCGCCCTTCATCAGGGTCAAGACCCATCCAAACAATCGAATATTTTCCGATACAAACAGGCTGACAACCACCGCGACCGTAATCACGAGACTAAAACGACGAAACACTTTAGCCATTCCGTAGGCAAGGGGCCAGCAAATCAGGAAAAGAATTATGGTCGACGCCAGCGCCATCCCCAGCGACCAAAATAGTGAACGATAATAACCATGCTCAAGTAGCGCTGCGTAGGCCGAAAAATCCGGCATATTAAAAACACTGAATACCCTTCTCGGTAATATCGAAAAAATGGAAACCACCAGCATCGGTGCGACAAAGCTCACCAGTAATATGAGCAATAGTGGCAGCGAGCAAAAAGTACCGAGTTTTCGATTCAGGCCTTCCATAATTAATTACGAATCATGTGGGTGGATTCAATGTCCCAACCCAGAATTACCGAATCTCCTACAGAGCCTCTATAACGGTCTTCACGAAGATTTTCCACCGCCAATTTTGATCCATCCGCCGTTTCGACTTCGTATTGGATCCTGGAACCGAGCGCATACTCTGCTCGCAATATTCCGCGGACAATAAAATCAGAGGTTTCTGCTGACGACAGGAATCGTACGAATTCGGGCCGCACCATCAAAATTCCAAGTTCACCTTTGGGTAAAGAAACCCCAAACTCATCTGCCTTCCCATTGACATGAATTTCGACACCCTTACCGTGCAGGTCCCCGGATGTTGTTCCTTCAACATCAAAAAGATTAACTTCCCCCATAAATTCCGCAACAAATCGACTCACAGGCCGAGCATAAATATCATCCGCGCCGGCAATCTGTTCAAATCGACCCGCTTTCATGATCGCGATTCGATCAGACATCACCATGGCCTCCTCGAGGCTATGGGTAATGTAGACAAAGGTTTTTCCGGTTCGCTCGTGTAAATCCTTCAGTTCTTTTTCAAGGGCTTTTCGTAGCCGATAATCCAGTGCAGACAATGGCTCGTCAAAGAAAAGAATTTCCGGATCGAATGCAAGCGCCCTGGCCAGAGCAACCCGTTGCCTTTCACCCCCGGAACACTGGGTAACGCTTTTCGAGTAATAGCCTTCGGGCAATCTCAGTAAGGCAAGTAATTCCATTGCCCTTGAACGGCGATCAGAACCACTAACGCCCCTGATTTTCAGCGGAAACTCTATATTCTGGCCCACGGTCATATGGGGAAATAAAGCCAACGATTGAAAAACCATACAAGTAGGGCGTTTATTGGCGGGCACCTGATCGATACGCTGGCCTCGAAGCCAGATGGCACCCTCGGTAACTTCATCCATGCCAACCAATAATCTGATCAGGGTTGACTTACCACTACCGGACGGCCCTACGATGGTAAGAAATTCACCCTCGTAGATATCCAGATTAATTTTATCGACGGCAGTGAAGGTGTCAAATTTCTTGACTATATTTTCAAGCCGAAGAATCGGATCGGAAGACATAATTCAGATTACAGCAATAGGGAACCTTTGATTAAAACCGGGCGAGTCAAATTAAGGTGCAACATGATCGTTCACGTTTAACCGGGAACTCCAGGGGTTAGCCCCGGCGAATTCACCGGGGCAACTGCAACATCACACTATCCGCGCTTCGCGGCGTTGTAGATCTCGATCAACTGGTCATAAGATGGAACCACCTGGTAGTCCAAAGATCTGGACATTTCCTCATCAAGGCTGTCCCACTGTATGGCATCCAGTTCATCTGCATTGAATTTGCCCATAACATCAGCATTTGCCATCTGGCAAACCGGGTTATAGGTACCTTCGGCAAATGCCACAGATTTACTGATATCAGGACCCTGAACATACTCCAGAAAGTCTTCCGCCAGATTGGAAGGATTGGGGTTGTTCACTGCAGAAGTCAATTCGATCCAGACCACACCACCCTTGCCGTCAACCGGGCCGGAGTTTGGCGTAATACCCCTGATATTTGTTGCCCCATCGAAACGGGCTGGAGAAGCTGTGTAGGTACCACCGGTGAAATAGGCATCAATTTCTCCGTTGATCAGTGCCGTATTCATTGCCACCAAATCATCGGTCAATAATTTTGCACCACCAAAAATCTGATCCGCGGTTGTCCTGAAAACTTCCAGATCACCGCCGGTTACCTCTTTAAATGGATTCAAACCACCTGTGAGACACATGTGCATCACATTCCAGTTATCATAAGTCAGGATGCCGTAGCGATCCTTCATCGCCGGGTCAAGGAAAATATTCCAACCCTCATCTTCCGCGGTTGCGCGACTGACCTTATCGGTATTCACCACGAAACTGAACGGGCCAAATCTTTGCGGCATGCCTATAAGGTTGCCATCGTCTGCGAATGCGAGAGGATAGGGTGCAGCAAAATCAGGCAGCATTTTTTCAAAGTACGGCATAAAACGATCTTTATCCAATGGCTTGATAAGTCCTTCCGGGTACAATTGATCACGCGCCCAGGGTTGATTAAGATTGATGAGATCCCAGACGTTCACTTCCCCTGCCCGTAGTTTGTTAATCATATCGGGATCGGATGTACCGCTTTCAGCCCGCACACTGGCGCCGGCGTGGGCGTTTCTGAATGGGCCAAGGACTTCATCTGAGTTGTAACCTTCCCAACACAGAATATTCATTTCATTATTGCGGGCTGCAAACGCATTTCCAACAGGCCCTAATGCCGCCAGGCCAGCGGCACTTGCCATACCGAGTGAGAATTGTCGTCGATTAATTTTCATGTTTTTTCCTCGAGATAATGTGTGAATGATATTGATCAAACCTTCTGATGTAATTTCAGTATCCATATAATTTCGACCGGTCGCTTGACATCAAATTGCCAAATTTCTATCTAATGATACATTGCATGTATTAAATACAGGATCAAACCCATTGATTTAAAAAGAAAATATAGGTGACAAAAGGGATTGACATTCCTTTTGGTAATTGTCACTATTTACACTCAATAAGATCAGTTCTCTGTAACTGGCCAAATGCAAACAGACACCAACGATATCCTTCTTGCACCATCCAAAGTACTCGCTTCAGCAGCGAGTGGTGTAGTTCAGCATATTGAAAACAACAAAGGCGATGTCGACAGTATTTTTGGCCGCGCAGGGCTTCGTCAAAAGGACATCAACAACCCCATTAATGAACTCAACCTGATGCAATATTGTAACTTGTTCGAGGTTGCGGCGAAGACAACAGGCAATGACAATATAGGACTTGATTTCGGACGCAATTTTGCACCCAAACAACTCGGTCCAATCGGCTATGCTGCGATCAGTTCTCCGACTTTGTCCGCTGCGCTACGCAATATGGAAAAGTATTTCACCGCGCATCAGGAACAAACCAGTTTTGGCCTTATACAGGATAGCGATATTCTTTGGTTGAGTTATCGCATATATGACCCCAGGATCAAAAATCGTCGTCAGGATGCTGAACTTTCATTGGGAATGTTCTGCAATATCTTCAGGAACGCTCTCGGCGAAAACTGGTCGCCCCTTGAAGTCAGATTTGAGCATGATCGCCCGGAAGATGGATCCAGCCATGAAATCAGCTTCAATGCGCCGGTAAAATTTGGTCGCAGAACCAATGCTATTGGTTTCAGAAGAAGCGATCTGGATACGCGTATGCCGGATCAGGATTCTTATCTGTTCTCAATTATCTCTTCCTTTCTCGAATCCAGATCCAGAATGACTGGAAATCCGGAAAATTTTGCTACCGTGGTAAGAAATCAAATCAAGTTGCATCTCGGTGACAAACTACCAACGCTTTCGGAAATTGCCAGGATTCTGGGGCTCAATGATGCTTCTTTTCACAAACAATTGAAGGCCCATGGCTTACTGTTTCCCGACCTCGTCCGCGCCGCCCGCTGCGAACTCGCATTACATTATATTGGCGAATCAGAGATATCATTAACCGAAATCGCATACACCCTCGGATACTCTGAACTCAGTGCATTTTCCAGAGCATTTCGCTCCTGGACAGGCATGAACCCGCAAAGATATCGCCGTACAAGTGTGGTGAATTCGACCCAATGATGATCAATTCATCAGGGTAAGACCGTAGGCCACGGCATAACGGTGGCCAAGTTTACCAGCGACGTTTCCTCGACCGAGGCCACCCACCATCGACTGGCGACCAAGGGCTGGCAGCAATTCATCATCGGCTGCCGGACCACCGACAATAACAATATCAAACGGCAAAGAAGATGCTACTGTGTCTTTATAGGTACGAAGGATACGGGCAACATTTCGGGCAATAATTTCCTGCTTCAGAGTCTGGCGAATGATGCGCCATTCTGCTGGCTGAAGATTGCGGCCAAAGGGTAGAAACCCACTGGGACCGGGGGTAATGAGTGCACCAACATTAGTGGCCACAACCGGCAACCCGTCTGTGGAAGCAAAACTGCGGGATCCATCCTCACTCAACAAGACCTGTGGTGATTCCAGCCTCCAGGCGGGGCCACGTTTAATCCAGTCTGCAGCCCCTCGTGGCAGGTCTAGTACCTGAGCCACAGCCGTGGAAAGCAGTTCACCTGCTCCCGCCGCTGAAAACCCGCAATCTCCGACCAGATCGATTGTCCCTCCACCAATATCCAGAATAATGGCACCATCGGAAAGTCCCGGGGTGGTGCGGGCACCCAGTGCTGCTGCCGCAGATTCAGACTCTGTAACCGACACTGGAACACCAAAAACCTCATCAAGAGACGCGTGAGAATGGCAACCTGCCCGGGCCAGACTTGCCAACACCACGCTACGTGTGTGACCGCTGGCACGTACCCCGCGATCAGCGAGAATTGCAGTTACATCGGTTCCCCACACATCGGCGGTAAATTCAGGCTCCATCAGATTCAATGTCTGTACTGCACCAACTGGCAATTCGCCAAAACACGATATCGCGTGGAACAGATCCACGGTCTCTCCGGTGCTCCAGGTCACTGATGCAGACACAGGCGGATTGTTGTGAACTGGCGGATTGTCAAACAACCCGAGAATAACCGCGCGTTCATCCTTTACCCATCGGCTGATCAACCCCAGGGATTCGAGCTCATTCTGCTTTACCGGTAGCGCAGTGTGCATCGCCCATACGTCGGTTGCTGTGCGGACCGTATGGCCCACAGGACGCACTTCAATAAACAACTGGTTGGCACCAAGAGCGGAGTCAATATCGACGCCGTCCACCACTGGCATTTGCTGACTAATTCGTGCGGCAATTAATACAGCTTCATCATTGGCCACGATAATACCGGCAATACTGACCCTCTGCGCCAGAACTTCGTTAATTCGCTCCGCAGCCCGGCTATAACCAATGGCGGGTAAAACAATTGCGATCAGCTGTTGCGATGGTGGCGGTTCTGTTGCTATGTCCCAGGGAACCCCGACCACTGAATCATCACCGACTACGCTATGATGGGCGCAGCTGATAAGCTGTACCCGCCCCGTATCCGGAGCCTGCTCGTGGACCGTTGTTGCTTTCGTGATCACCGGACTCCACGGCGCTACAACCACGCGTTGGGTGCTGATCCCTGTATTTCGTTCAATATTTCTTAGAAGCGCCGCTGCCGCCTGAATTGACTGGAGCGATCCCTTGGGACCGCGGGTGGGTCGTCGATCCCAGGCAATTGGCACTAACCCGTCAGCAATAACAATTTCGGTAGTTGAGTTGCCGATATCGACACCCGCAACAAGAGCCATGGAAACGATTACTCTTTCGCCAGATTGCGGCGTACATAGATATCTGCCGCCTGGATAAATAATTCGGCGTTGCGACAGGCACCTCTGGCACTCAATGTTTTCGCAATTTCACCCAACTCCTGGACCGTGGATCGTTGCGGTCGCAAAGCTTCATACAAATCCATAATCTCCTCATCCGAAAACCCGGTAAGCTCTGCTGCCCGACGAAAATTTTCTGCCAGTTGAGGGTTTCCGTTGCGTTCCGCCACCACGGCCTGACGTTCCAGCGTATCGGCATGGATGCGGACGTCATCCAGTGTTATCTCTCCACGACGAATGGCATCTACCGAGATTTTATCCACACTGGTTCCGGAATATCCTTTATTCATCGTACGATCTCTAGCAATTCTGGCGCAGCCTCATTGCTACAGGCTCGCTCGATCGCAACCAGTGATACCACTCTGGTGTGATATCGTGCCTCTATGGCTTCATCGGAATAAGGGTTGCGCACAGGTTCAGGCGTCATGCCCCTGGCATGTCGACCAGCATTAATGCCCATCAGCCGATACAAATCCAACGTTACCGATGGTGCAACGGAATACAATTCGAGATTTGCCAATGGCGCAAGGTCGCGTCGATGGATCAGCGCCGTGCCCTTGGCCTGGAGGCCAATGCCAATACCTGAACCGGACATCCGTGCCGCACCTAGACCGATCAACCCGAGGTCAATTGAATTGTTGAACCGGACAATTCGACCCATGCACCCTTCCTCTTCCAGTCCAGCCAAAAATTCATCCAGCACCTCCAGCACCCCGGCTCCGGAGAGCGTGCACCAGATATCGCGTCCAGTGGCGGGTGATACACCGATCACAACGTCTCGAGGATCGTGGCTCTGCTGAGCAACCCCCGCAACAATAATAGCTGAAGATTTAAACGCATGTTGCTCATTGCGGAAATCGTCAACCGACCGCTGTTGCCGGATGGTGTCGATCTCGGCCTGTCGCTTGACCGATGGTATGTACCCGCTACCGGGTCCGGCGTAGTGGTTAGGATCCGTATCCAGGGACAGCACGTTCATTTCTTCATCAAAGATCGCAGCAGTCTGCAGATAGTCACCAGCCACCCTGGCTTTCAGCATATCCAGACACCGCTCTGCCTCGATATCAAAACCATTCTCGGCCAGCGCCGCAATCACGTCCAGCATGGTCACATCGGTATCCATGATTGTGCGTGAGGCGTTCAGTGGCAGCATCAAATCTGCCCTATCAATATCCTTGGAACCGGCGGCATCGACTGCCTGCTGCGCCCACTCCCCGGTCAGATCACCAAGCCCAAGCCATGCATAAACCGCGGCCACCGCCTCGGTTGCACGCCTTCTTGATTGCACTACCTGATTTTCCGGCGCGGTACGCAAACCTCCGTCGACCCCCCAGTCACGTTGCATGGCGAGAAAATCATCAATATCCTCTGCGTTCCACTGACTGGGGCCAAACATATTGTCGTAGCGCTGGATGGAACCAAATCCGCTACATACAAAATCGGAACCGGCAATAAATATCGGGTGTGTTCGTGAAGTCCGACGAACGTCAGATTCACTCATCAAGGCATCGTTACCGGTACAGGCTTCCAGATTACGCAACATTACCATGACATTTTCTGCCATCAGAGATCGCACTCCTCCCGGCACCGAACCCGCCACTGCCGCAGAATCAATGCCACCGTTTTGAACCCCCTGTGCGCCTATAGCCCGGGCCAGCGCCACACACCTCGATTCGAGATAAAACATACTGCATTTCTCAGCCCCACCCATCAGTGCTTCGGCCCCGCCCCCGGATGTTACTCGCATCTTGATTCCGCGCGAGGCATAAGCACTGGTAAGAAAAGCTTTGGACCACGGTGTGTCATCGCCATCAAGAAAAATTTGCTCGGTACCATACAGCGACACCGTTTCGGCGTAGGAAACCAGTCCACGCATGCCCAATGCCAGTTCTGCAGCCTCCTCAACGGAGCACTGTACTAGCACACCGGGTGATCCGACGGCGGCACCAATGGACACCGCCACGGCATTGGATGGTGCATCTGCCAGTACTGGCACCGTGGTTTCAATTTCGCGGAAGCCGAATGCGGCGGCAGTCGCAGCATCGGCTGCCAACAACAGCGGGTCGTCAGAGCGATTAGTGACATGGGCCTGGTTGCTCGGTGTGCGTCGGGCCCTTAGCTTGGTCATCGCCATCACCAGCTCGGCAGCATTCAACCGACTCAACACGTCGGTGAGTTTTGCCGGGGTCATACCCGCAGCCAGTTTTACCAGGCTGGCGCGGGAATGATCGGGATTCACCAGTCGACGGGCAAAATCCAGGCTATCGATGGCCATGGCCTCATCAGCGATTGATACATCAATGCCATGTCTGGCAATATATTCATCAATGGCATCGAACTCATCTTCGCAGCGACCATCCATTTCCACGATCCTGTGGTCAACGATTTTGATGGATGGTGCGGGATCGTCAGGACCCTGAAACGCGATCAGACCAAGCTCCGGTGCCGGGGTGGCAAATCCGTCCAGGTTGACCGGCTGCCGGTTCATCAGGCGGAATCGCCCAATGGGTTCTTGAGAACCGTTTTCGCGGGTCATTCCCCGATCACCTTCGGACCGTGGCTTGACGCTATGACAATTTCTGTAAAGAAGACTGTCCACAAGGACGGCTGGGAATCACTCATCACAATGAATCAATAATTGATACCCCATCCTGCTGCATGGCCTTCAATTGCCTGTCCAGAGACCCCTCCAGATCAATAGCGGCACAGGCAGACAATACAACCGTGGTATCAAGACCGAGCCTGACCGCATCAAGAGCAGACCATGCGACACAAAAATCGGTGGCCAGGCCAGCCAATACAACCCGCGAAATTTGTCTGTCCCGCAGGTATCCATGCAACCCGGTTGCGGTAGACTGATCGTTTTCAAAGAACGCAGAATAACTATCGATCTCCGAATGAAATCCTTTTCGTATCACCAGTTGTGCAAGATTACTATTCAGACCTTCATGAAATGCCGCCCCATGTGTTCCCTGAACACAGTGGGATGGCCACAATATTTGCTCTCCATAGGGTAGTGAGATAGATTCGTAAGGCGACTTGTCAGGCTGATTGTCAGCAAAGCTGCTGTGATCTTTTGGGTGCCAGTCCTGGGTCAGGATAATTTTGGCGAACTGTCTGCACATCGCATTGATCGGTGCCACCACACCATCGCCATTTTCGACTGCCAGTGCACCACCCGGGCAAAAGTCGTTCTGTAGATCTATTACCAGTAACGCGGTATCTACGCTGGATGGATCGATCATTGAATGTTCCTCATTGGTTAATAGATAATGGTACTGATATTTTCAGGGATTTAACAGCGGAATCCCGGTTAAACCCAAAACCCGGAAACAGACAGTTGTAACATGGAATACTATTGAAATATTTCTCAGGCAAATTCCTGTGCATCAGGGCGCTGGTGGGGTTACTACTCTGGTGTTCCGGTATCAGCCTCCTTTTGGCCCACGGAAATGAGCGCGGCCTGGTGATGCTACTACCAACCGGGTATTACATTACAGCAAGCGCTATCGCTGTGATCGCTTCGTTTGCTTTGCTGGCGTGGATCCCAGCCAGCGGTATTCGGGCTGTTGCAGACTGGTCAGTCAAACTGTTCGAACTGGATGTCAGACGGCGGTTATGGCCGAGCCTGGTTTCTTTATCACTAATGTGTTTTTTACTGGCCAGCGGTTACCTTGGAAATACGGATCCGCTGGCCAACCCATTACCCTTGTTTATCTGGACCTGGTGGTGGGTGGGTTTCACCTTACTGCAATGCGTCACTGGCAATCTCTGGCATTTGCTTAATCCCTGGACAGGCATCGTTTCAATCTTGCGTCAGACATTTAACTTGCCCTCTGAGCCGGTCTTACTGCCGGAAAAATTGGGATATTTCCCCGCGATTATTGTTTTTTTCGGCTTTACCTGGTTTGAACTAATGGATCTGGCACCAGAAGATCCCCGTCGTCTGGTCAACGTCGTGTCAGCTTACTGGTTTTATACCTTTACCGGCTGCCTGATATTCGGCGACCGACGATGGTTTCAATCCGCCGAACCCTTTTCTATTTTTTTTCGACTGGTTGGTAACCTGTCGCCCTTTATTCGGGAGCCCGGGTCGGGCAACGAGAGCAACGCGAAAGTGCTGATCAGTCTGGCCATACCGGGAAAGAATTTCCTTAATCTGAAACCACTGCCCTTCTCAGGTGTACTTTTCGTTTTGCTAACCTTGAGTGCGGTATCTTTCGATGGACTCAGCAAAACATTTAGCTGGCTCGGATTGGCTGGAATTAACCCACTAGCCTATCCCGGGCGCAGTGCAATGGTGGGCAATAACACCCTCGGATTACTATTCTGTTTTTTTGTGTTAACCGGAGCGTATTTGCTGGCGGTTTATCTGGGCTGCAAATTAACTGCCAGAACCGATCTCTTTCCCCGCGCCGCAGGCAGATTGATTTACTCCATTATTCCAATCTCCCTGGTGTTTCATCTGGCACACTATCTGACCCTGTTGTTGACCAATAGCCAATATTCACTACTGGCGTTTAACGACCCCTTTGGTCTGGGCTGGAATCTACTGGCGGCAAAGAACTATATTGTAACCACCTCATTCCTGACCCATTTCGAGTCCGTATCGATGATCTGGATATTGCAAACCGTGGCCATTGCCGGCGGCCATATCATTGGCATTACCCTGGCCCATTTAATCGCCGTTCAGCTGTTTGAATCCCCCAGAGCCGCTTCTGTCAGCCAAAGTTTTCTCGCCCTGTTGATGGTTTTGTATACAGTATTTGGATTGTGGTTACTATCGACTCCGGCTATTTCCTGAAAACGGAACTGATCCGTGGACTCGACGATGGTAAGCATTGATTTTGGCATGGCCAGAGGGCGTTCTCAATGTGATAATCAGGGATTCAGCGTTGATAGAGCACCCGTAATTTTATGACCAGCATTACCAGTGACCACAGCGGTATATCGGTTTCGACAAAAGATGGTATCAACATCCTGCGCTTTAATCGGCCCGGGAAAAAGAATGCAATTACTGCCGAGATGTACGCCACCATGGCTGCTGCTTTGGCCGAAGGTGAACAACGTGATGATGTAAGCGTTCATGTCCTGCTCGGTCAACCCGGAATTTTTACTGCAGGTAATGACATCCAGGATTTCCTGGCAACTACCATCAGAGAACCCGGCCCTGGCTCGGAAGCTTTCTCGTTTCTGAAGGGCCTGGTTAAGGCAGAAAAGCCATTGCTAGCGGGCGTCGATGGACTTGCTATCGGCATCGGAACAACTTTACTCCTCCACTTCGATCTGGTGTATGCCACTGCACGCAGTTTTTTTCAAACACCGTTCACCAATCTCGGGCTGGTACCCGAAGCAGCATCGAGCCTTCTCGCCCCGCGCCTTATGGGCCATCAAAGAGCATTTGCATTGCTTGCGATGGGCGAGAACTGGTCGGCCCAAATGGCATTTGACGCTGGTCTTGTCAACCAGATTATAGAGCCGGAAAAGCTGGAAAATCATACCCTGGAAGCTGGCTGGATACTGGCTGCAAAACCACCCCTGTCCATTCGCACCACACGCCGACTATTACGCGGCAACCCGGAAGAAACACTTAACCGAATTGACGAAGAGGCAGCACATTTTATCCGACACCTGGATTCCACTGAAGCCCGGCAAGCCTTTACTGCATTTTTAAAGCGGTAACGATTCCGTCTTTTTGTAACACCAGAACACATACATTGCAGCAAAGGTTGCTGGATATCGCCGTTCAAATTCTGACCATAGAGCCAGATCTGTCATGTTGGTGTCCACTGGATTCAGCTCACGATATCGATGGCGGGTATCAGCCATTGGTAATTCGAATCCAATAAACTGAAGCCCGAGTGTATCCAACGCCTGCCCGATCCGATCCAGGGTAAAACATTGCTCCTGGACATGGAATAACAAATCCCGACATGCACTCATGGTGTAAAAATCATCACTGAACCGCAAACTGTAGACTGGATCTTGTTGCGCTGCATTCAATATTTCCTTGCGTACTTGCTGAATGCCGGAACTTGAACTGTCGAGTCCTCGCTGCCGAATCATTGATTGGGCGGCAGCCACATCTACGCTTGACCGCTCACTATATAATCCGATTTTCATCAAGCCACCTGGCACCAGGCAATCCACCAGTGCGCGCCAGCCCAGCAATGGATCAGCCATATGATGCAGCACCCCGGAACTTTCCACCACGTGAAATGCCTTGTTCAATTTTTCACAGTGCGTTATATCCCCCTGGATAAAAGACAGGTTGTCTATGCCAAGTTTTTTGGAGACCCGGATACCATGGGCCAGGCTGCTGACACTCAGGTCGAGACCAAGCACTTCTGTATTGCTTCGATAACAGGCAATTGCCGCTGCCTCCCGGCCTGTCCCGCATCCTGCCGACAATACCTGTACCTTCTCATTAAGAAAATCAGGAGGGTGGTAGTGGGGAAACATTTTACCGAGGTATTGGTAATAGGAAGATGAAGCTCTTTGGGGTAAATCAAACCATCGCGGATAAGGGTTATCTTCATACTGGTCCTGTACCGCATGAGACACCTGATCAGAAATAGGTTTTAACCGGGCAACCTGATTTCGTAGCTGGACTTCGCACAGTGGTTCCTGCACCGATCGTTGTATTAACCTTTGAAAGCATTGATCACAGCGGTCAAGATTAGCGTCGGAGAGGGTTTTGGCGTACGGAAGTTTCTCTAATGGCAAATACATCCCGACGATGATCAACCTGATTTGTATTACCGGACTCAAACATTCTCGCCAATTAAATGACGGAGTTTCCAGCTCCGACAATAATTGTTTTGTTGCGGCGATCAATATCGCTTCTGTATCACTAATTTCATAGAGAAATTCGTTGATAAAGCTCTGGGTAGCAATTGCACCCGCTAACGTCAGATAATCCCCGGCCCGTCCTTTGGAAATTGACAATTCCGATAGCAGTTTGCGCCTGACCAACTGGAGAAATTCTTCGATCACCGGATCGGTCACGATTGTCCGGGTTAGCATACAGAGTAATAACCGGTTGCAAGAGAGCGCATCCAGATCAACCGGGGTCACCGCCCCGAGGGAGGACGCAGAAGACTTAAGGTTTAACGTATGCCTGAGTTGGTTGGCACTAAGCCTGGCGAGATCCTGGGGCGCTATTGATTGATCGTCAAACAATAACAATAAACTACTGACAATTTGCGGCCGGAAACGGACAGGACTGTAGACTCGAAAGGCCGATGCGAGACCTGTTCTCGCTTCCTTGCAACCGGAATCCAGTTTCAGTGCATGTTGATACGCGGCAATGGCGGCATCAACATTCCCCCTGGCAATTTCAGCTCGGCCAATAGCCACATGACTGGCCGCTTTGCCCGGGGACATTTTGGCCACCAGACGAAAGCACTCTACGGCCTGTTCAAGCTCTCCAACCTCGAGATATGCTGCGCCGAGATTTGTCCTGACGATTTGATCATCAGGTTGGGTGTGCAGACAATTTTTAAAAGCGTCTACAGCTTCTTTAAAACGGCCCAGCTGAAGCAAGGTATTCGCCAGATTATTCAATGCACCTGGTGTCTGGGGAAAACAGATTGATGCTTTCTCAAAACACAGGACCGCCTGTTCAATCCGCCCCTGTGCTTTTAGCAGGTTGCCAAGATTAAAATGACTGGCCCCATCTCCGGGCCGAAGCGCAATAGCTGAACCATAGGCCTTTGCTGATTGCTCCAGCTGCCCCAATCGTTCAAAAGCAATGGCCATATTAAACCAGCGATCGGCATCCTCCTCACCCAGTCGTGCGGCGGTTTGATAACTTTCCAGGGCAGCCTGATAGTCTCCCCTGGATTCCTCTACGACCCCAAGATAATCGTGATACGAAGCGACCGCAGGATTTAGCGTAACAGCACGACCAATATGCTCCATCGCCTGTCGGGAATCACCAGTCTGAAAAACCAACAATCCCAAATATTGATGAGCGTCTGCATTTTGTGGATCATCCCGCAGGATTTCCTGATACAAACTGCGGGCACGCCCCAGGTCACCTGCCTGATGTAAGTCCAGGGCCTGTTTTAATTTTTGTGACAATTAATGCTCTACTCAGTAGTCCGAATTTATCACTCGGAGTCGAATCTGAAAACGTCCATTCTATCAAGGTCTTGCCTTCCTGCAATTTATTTCTCAAAGTTCATTGATTCATAATTGACAGCCTCATATTATTGGCATATGCTTTGGCATATATATCCACTAAAGAGAATATCTGAATGCCACAAACTGAACGACATGTTCGCTTGTTTCGTAACGGGAGAAACCAGGCGGTGCGTATCCCGCGTGAATTTGAATTAGAGGGGGATGAAGCAATCATGCGCAAAGAAGGTGGACGCTTGATTGTGGATCCGATCAGAAAAGGTCGGCTTCTTTCCTTGTTGGCCACTCTGTCGCCTCTGGATGAAACCTTTCCCGATGTGGACAAAGATTTGCCTCCATTGGATGAGCAAGGGCTTTGACAAAGTCGTTTCGTTATTTACTGGACACAAACATCCTTTCAGACCTGGTTCGTCACCCGCAAGGCGAAATTGCAAATCAAATTGCTGAAGCAGGAGAAAAAGCGATCTGCACGAGCATTATTGCGGCGGCAGAGCTACGCTTCGGCGCTGAGAAATCAGGCTCAGTTACATTGGTGGATCGAGTAGATTTAGTTCTCTCCGCTATAGAAATATTACCGTTAGAAACACCTGCGGATCGGGAGTATGGAAAATTGCGCCACTATCTAGCGCGCCAGGGAACACTCATAGGCCCGAACGACATGCTGATCGCGGCTCAGGCCCTTGGCGCGAGTCTGACGATGGTAACGGCCAATACCAGAGAGTTCTCACGCGTACCTGGCCTGGTTGTCGAAAACTGGTTAACTGAATAATCGGCGTGATTTTAGATATAGCGATAGTATAAATAGCGAGCACTCCCTAAGACCCTGGTTGATTGAGCTTTCCGATTACAGATGCTCAAGAGGCATGGCGAAAGAATAAGGGCATTGATCCGGACCCCATTGATCAACAACGGAAGAGATATCCGCGGCAGTGGATGCCAATTTGGTTTTTATTCCGGATAGTCTATCGGTTATAGTGTCTTCATACACGATCGGACCGAGACAAGCCCAGCCCCAAATATATTCAAACCCCTGATTCGAATCCAGGCGATAAGATTGATTGGGGTTTGGCAACGATAAAGATTCTTCCGGCGAGAGCAGGCCGGCAAATTCCCATGCACCTGATTTTGTCTCCACCATAGAGATACTTTGTGGAGACAATTTATAGGTTTGAATATCTCCTTTTTTCGGTTTGGTAGTGAAAAATACATACACAAACACCTCCTGGTCGGATTGCACGTTGATTTGAATACCGTCGCCTTCTTCTACTCTGACACCGTCTTCTGCCACAATTGACGTGGTACCGGAATTAACAACAACCTGCCAGTTTACTTTTGGTTCAACCAGTTTATCAAAGGAACTGTTAAGCTCCGAAAAGCCAACAAAATTACCGGAAGTTGCGCTCAGCTTTTGCAGCAAGGCCCATCTTCTGTTGGATTGACCGATACTTTCATAGTAGTCTATCAACGACAGGAAATCTTCAATTTCCCCCAGGCCTGGAGGATTCTGCATATATTTTATCCAGTCTTCCTGCGCCGATTCGGCTGGAGCACTATCAATTGTCCTCGTCGCTGCAGCCCTGCTCCTTCCACCACTGGCGACGAAATCACTGAGTGCACTTACCATACCGTCTTCTGCCTGCTCCGCAACCCGGGCAAATGAAATAGCTCCGTTTTCCTCAACAATTCGTAGCTCTCCCGCCTCAGTGACGGCCCTGATCATCGACTCTTCCTGAAATTTGATCTCCTGCCCGTCCACGATTTTGGCCCCGCGTACCAGGGGATTCCAGGTTTCAGAAGCCGACCCGCGAACCCAGGCCTGACCAATTACACTGATAACCAACGCCTCCTCAGCAAATACTTCAAGACAGTAAAGTAGCAGCAGTAAAAATACGGGAAATATCCGAACCCTGTTTATTTTCGACATGGTAGTTATCCTTTAGTAGATAGTATTATGGTGCCATCCCAGTCCGGGCCAGGTGGATTTTCCATCAACAGGCCGCACTGCTCGAAAATAAATTCCGATGACCGGTCACCCTGTTCTGACAATCGACCAAAAATTTCAATGGCCGATGTAAACTCCTGTTGGTAAAAGCATTTTAGCCCTTTATCATAACTATTGATCAAGTCTTCTTCAAGAGAACGATATGCAAAGCCTTTTTCACCACACAATTCAAATATCCTGATGGATTTGCTCTTTCCTTTAACCACAATCTTTCCGAGTTCGCGAACAATAAAATCAGATCGGGTTTGCGATAACGTATCCTCACTGACGATAATTTCGGTACCAAAAAATTTATTCGTCGCTTCCAGGCGAGCTGCAAGATTTACCCCGTCACCAATAACGGTATAGTCCATTTTTGTTTGCGAACCGATATTACCTACCACTACGTTTGCACTATGAATTCCCACTCTCATATTAAACGGGTCAATATTCTGTGTTTGCCACTTTTTGTTGAGATCAGAAAGTGCCTGTTGCATCAATATAGCCGTCCTGCAGGCTCTGTCAGCCTGATCAGGTTGTGGCAGGGGAGCGCCGTAAAAAGCCATTATTGCGT
>CAYOGN010000181.1:0-3897 GCA_964403545.1 uncultured Gammaproteobacteria bacterium | reverse complement strand
AAGCCTTAGTGACCAGTCAATGATCCCTCTGCGACAGAAAATACAGTATATTTTTCAGGATCCGTTCAGTTCACTCAATCCGCGAATGACGGTGAATGATTTACTCAGCGAACCCCTGGTTATTCATGGAATAGGTGATGCAAAATATCGATCCGATTTTGTACAGGAGTTGATGAATCTGGTCGGGCTGAATCCACGCTGGTTAAATCGCTACCCACACAGTTTTTCTGGCGGCCAACGTCAGCGCATCGGTATCGCAAGGTCACTGGCTTTAAAACCACAGCTGGTTATCTGCGATGAGCCGGTATCGGCGCTCGACGTTTCGGTACAGGCACAAATACTCAACCTGCTCAAGGATTTGCAAAAAGATCTAGGTCTTACCTATCTGTTTATATCGCACAATCTGGCGGTGGTTGATTATATCGCTGACAGGATTGCAGTGATGTGTGCCGGAGAACTTGTTGAAGTCGCCCGGCGTGAAGATCTGTTCCATAATCCTCTACACCCCTATACCAAAGCGCTGGTATCGGCCGTGCCATACGCAGACCCTGAGCATCCGCTGAATTTTGAAGCATTGATGGAAGGACAGGCCTCTATCCCGGCACATTGGCCCGATCCATTCGCGCCGCGCGAGAATATCCCTGTTCCATTGCTCGACACGGGTAGCGGACACCTGATCAGGGCTTATGATTTGCCTTCCGCTACGGAGCTCACGGCATGAGGCAACCGATATCACTGCATAGCCTATTAGGGCTGCTGGCACTGGCGATTCTGCCGTCGCTAACTCTGGCTGTTTCTCCTGTGGAAACGCCGGTTTTTATCGAGCGCGTAAAATCCGGAGAACTACCATCGGTGGACGAGCGTTTGCCGATCCAGCCCTCGGTGGTCGAAATGGCAACCACCGGACGCCACGGCGACCAGCTACGCCTGCTGATGGGGAAGGCTAAAGATATTCGCCTATTGGTCGTATACGGTTATGCCAGGCTAGCAAAATATAAACCTGATCTAACTATTCAGGCAGATATCCTTCAGGATATCAGTGTCCGAGAAGGTCGCGAATTTACACTTAAGTTACGCCGTGGCCACAGGTGGTCAGACGGACATCCGTTCACCACGGAAGACTTCCAGTTTTACTGGGACGACATTGCTAATAACCCGGAGATATCTCCAACCGGCCTACCCGCAACGATGATGATTAATGGTGAAGGCCCGAGTTTTGAAGTCATCGACGATGTTACGGTACGTTATACCTGGAGCAATCCCAATCCATATTTCCTACCATCTCTCGCGCAGGCCAATCCGCTTTATCTCTATCGTCCTGCGCACTACATGAAGCAGTTTCACCCCAACTACCGGGATCCACAAGAACTCGCTGCTTTAATCGAGGAGCAGGGACAACGCAACTGGGTAGCGCTGTTGCTTAAGCGAGGGCGGCAATACAGAAACGACAATCCAGAGCTCCCAACGTTACAGCCCTGGATACTCGCCACTAAACCACCTGCAGAGCGTTTTATTTTCAAACGCAACCCGTATTACCATCGTGTTGATATCAATGGTCGCCAGTTGCCTTATATCGATGAAGTCGCCATAACGATTGCCAGCGCCAAGCTGATCCCGGCAAAGACCGGCGCTGGTGAAGCTGATCTTCAGGCGCGGTCGCTAAGTTTCAGCGACTATACGTTTCTTAAACAGGGCGAGCAGCGAAACGATTTTACGGTAAACCTGTGGCGTACCGCCAGAGGTGCGCATATTGCTCTGTTCCCAAATTTAAATACGACTGATCCCGAATGGCAGAGCTTGTTCAGAAACGCAAATTTTCGGCGCGCACTTTCTATCGCCACCAACCGACACGAGATTAATCAGGTGATATATTTCGGTCTCGCATACGAAGGTAATAATTGCCCGCTTCCGCAAAGCCCGTTGTTCAATAACGAATTTTCCAAAAGATGGACCGAATTTGATGTACACGCTGCAAACCGGATTCTTGATAACCTGGGGCTCACCAAATATAACAGTCGCGGTATTCGTCTGTTGCCTGATGGTAGGCCGATGGAAATAATCGTCGAAACTGCGGGTGAAGATTCCGAGCAGGCGGACGTTCTGGAGCTGGTACACGATAGCTGGATGCAAATCGGTATCAAGATATACACTAAACCACTGCAACGTCAGGTCCTACGTAATCGAATATATGCTGGATCTACTCTTATATCTGTGTGGTTTGGTCTCGAAAATGGTATCCCGACACCAGCCTCAAGCCCTTCAGAATTGGCCCCTACCGATCAGGAACAATTCCAGTGGCCAAAATGGGGACAGTATTACCAGACGAATGGAAAGGCCGGCGAGAAAATTGATATGGCCATCCCCGGACGACTGGCTAGTTTGAACGAATCCTGGGTGACTGCTGAAGATAATGATACGCGCAGGAAAATCTGGCGCGAGATGCTTGATCTCTATACCGATAATGTTTTTTCAATTGGACTTATTTCGGGTGTGCGACAGCCGGTAGTGGTAAACAATCGCTTGCGTAACGTGCCATCCGACGGCATTTATAACTGGGATCCCGGGGCACATTTTGGCATGTATCAGCCCGATACTTTCTGGTTCGAGGATTAGTTGCATGACTGAATACCTGATGCGCCGCACCTTGACGATGATGTTCACTCTGGCCGCAACCAGTGTTTTGATTTTTATTATCATTCAGTTGCCTCCTGGTGATTATCTGAGCACCTATATCGCTGAACTACAAAGCCAGGGCGAAATGGTAGATGAAGCGAAGATAGAGTTTCTGCGCAGTCAATACGGCCTGGATAAGTCCATGCCGCATCAATACTTTACCTGGGTAACCGGCCTGTTACAGGGGGATTTGGGATATTCCTTCGAATACAATTTACCGGTTAGCGAGGTCGTCGGAGACCGCCTATTTCTGTCTATGATCCTCAACCTTACGACCATAATTTTTATCTACATGGTTTCATTCCCAATTGGTGTTTACTCAGCCACTCACCAGTATAGCTGGGGTGATCACGGTTTAACTCTGATTGGTTTTCTCGGTCTCGCCACGCCAAATTTTTTACTGGCGCTGGTGATGCTTTATTTTGCCAACGTCTGGTTCGGAACGTCGATTGGTGGTCTCATGGATCCACAATATCTGGATCAACCCTGGTCTATCGACAAGGCCCTGTCGGTTGCCGCACATCTATGGGTACCGGTCGTGGTAATCGGCACCTCCGGCACGGCAGGTATGATACGACGCCTGCGTGCGAATTTACTCGATGAGCTTCAGAAACAGTATGTGGTTACAGGTCGAGCCAAGGGCCTTCCCCCAGGAAAGTTATTGATAAAGTATCCATTGCGTATGGCGCTTAACCCATTCGTTGCGGACATCGGCAATCTGTTGCCTCAGGTGGTTTCCGGTTCAGTCATCGTATCAGCCGTGATGTCATTACCAACCACGGGACCGATGTTGCTTGACGCACTACAGAGTCAGGATATGTACCTGGCAGGATCGTTCCTGATTTTTCTGGCCGCACTGACGATTGTTGGTATGTTTGTTTCGGATGTACTGCTATTGATACTTGATCCACGTATTCGACTAACAGGAGGAACAAGACGATGAGCGAACCTGTTCCCCATTACATCAACAAGGAACCGTTTGACCCCTATTCTATAGAAGCGCTGACCCCCGAACAGGAACAGTTCTACATGGCGTCGCAGTGGAAGATGATTTGGTGGCGTCTGAAGCAGCACCGCATTGCTGTCGTTTCCGGTTACATTTTGATCTTCATGTATGCAACTGCCCTGATTGTGGAAATTATGGCGCCATATAATCTGCACTCAAGAAATACGGATTTCATCTATGCCCCGCCCCAGTCGATACACCTATTCCACGATGGTTCC
>CAYOGN010000180.1:0-13481 GCA_964403545.1 uncultured Gammaproteobacteria bacterium | reverse complement strand
GGACAGAATTAATTCTGTCCCCTGACTCTCTGCTGTCCCCTGCCTCCTGCTGTCCCCTGCCTCTCTGCTGTTCCCCGCCTCTGTAGATTGCGGACGATTCTACCCTCTGTTTCTATAACGGCATTCGAAGAACTTTGCTGTCCGTACGGGTCGCTTTGATTTCAAACCCTTTTAATATCCAAAAGAAAGCGAATATCCAAATTACTGCAAACTCCCCCCAAAAAATTATATTCTGATTTTCCAGGTTATACCTTGCAAAAATCAATATCACGATTAACATCGTCATGGCACCACCGAGAAATTTGTACATCGGTGCGTAAAGTTTGGCCCACTTATCGTTTTTCGGATCCAGGGTGTCGGAAGCTTTAAAGATGCAGACAAAGGCTATTGCTCCGAAGAAAACAAATGCCGATAAACCGTGTGCAAAGCATGTTACAAATGGATTACTCAGACTAAATGGACTGCATGGATTGACCTCTGGTCCAGGTATATACACAGGAAAAATCGCCACCCCTATCGCAAATATCCCGGCGATGTTCAAAGCCACATTTTCTCCTTCGCTAAATCCTTTATACAGATACAGAAAAGCTCCCACTGCGCAGAGAATACCAACAAAAATATTTCTCATGGATGTGTGGTAGTAATGACTCATTGACGCTTGCAAGGGAATATGTTCTGGCAGTGCAGATCCTACCCACCACAGAATTAATGGAAATGCCAGCGCGATGAACCCCATCCCTATTCGGAGGTGGGTATAAGTTGAAAAGATATGATCCTGTAGCTTTTTCTGTTCCATTTTGTTTCCTCCAATTTATAACCTATTGTAAATGGCTTTTTGGGCAGGCTCTACTCCCAACTTGTGGGCACCATTATTTGGACTGATGCCTATAATCCTTCAATTTCAAATCAAATAAATCATCGAGAATCCAGTTGTTCAAATATTAAAGCCTATCCTTTCAGACGTTCATTCAGCAGGTCGTAACGCGACCCTGAAACACGTTCCAGCGTATACCGCCGGCCAAATGCTTCGAGTTCAAATGTTGTTCGTGCGATCAACGAGATTGGCAGGTAACCCAGCATAATGGTCTGTTCGACCGAGCAGCCGTAGGCCGCACTGGTGACCAGCGACACCACTTCTCCATCGGCTATAATGGATTCTCCACCGTAAAGCGGTAGCTTTTCCTCAGACACGAAGGTGCAGATCTTGCGTTCAACGCCAGCCAGTCTGATCGCCTCCAGCGCGCTACGACCGATAAAATCCTGCTTTGATTTCAAATGCACACGCTGTTCCAGCCCGGCCTCAAAAGGATTGTAGTCCGGTGAGATGTCCGCGCTCCAGTAGAGGTACCCTTTCTCCATGCGAAGGGAATCGATTGCCCGGTAGCCAATATCACGTACCCCGTACTGCTTACCGGCCACACAGAGTAAATCATAGACATGGACCGCAAATTCAGTGGGTATATGCAATTCCCACCCCAATTCACCAACATATCCGATCCTGATGGCTCTCACCGGCGCAGCACCGATGGTAATGGTCTGTGCACTGGCAAATGGAAAGGCTTGATTGGAGAGGTCATCTTCAGACACTGCTGACAGCACCTCCCGGGCTTTGGGGCCACAAATATTAACCACAGCACGGGCAGATGTCATCTCAATCAGGGTGGCCGAACCGTCAGCGGGCAGATGACGCCTGATCCAATGGGCGTCATGAACGCCGAAACCCGCACCAGTCACAATATAGAAGTGATCCTCCGCTAACCGGGTAATGGTGACGTCTGCTTCGATGCCACCTTGTTCATTACATAACTGAGTATAAATAACCGAGCCAATTGCCTTGTCCATATTGGATACGGCAAGGGTTTGAATGGCGTCCAGCGCGCCGGGACCAACCAGTTCAAACTTGGAAAAACTCGATTGATCAATGAGTACAACACGTTCACGCGCGGCAATGTGTTCATTGGCGGCATACTGTTTCCAGCCAGGCTCAAGAAAAGCAAGCTGGTCAACGGATTCGACCCCATCCGGAGCGAACCACAACGGACGCTCCCAGCCATTTTTCGAGCCGTAAATTGCGCCTTTTTGCAGCAGGCGATCATACAGCGGACTCAGGCGTAGCTGGCGTGCTACCTTGCTTTCCTGCCCGGGATAACGCATCTTGTAGTGGTGGGCATAATGCTCAACCGCCCTTGGATACATAAACACTTTTGTGCCATGATGAGGACCGAACCGACGAACATCCAGCGGCCAGAGATCGAGGCTCGGTCGCCCTTCCAGCAGCCATTCTGCAATCATTTCACCGGCACCACCGCCTGCAGCAATGCCGTAAAGAAAGCCGGTTGCGAGCATTAAATTGCTCAGTTCAGGTGCCGGCCCCATCACAAAATCGCCGTCAGCAGAATAGGGAATGGGGCCATTAATAACCTGTCGAATTCCGACTTCGTTGACAATAGGTGTGACCTCGGCGGCATACGCCGCCAGGGGCTCAAAACGATCCAGGTTTTCCGTTAATAGCTGGCGCGAAAATTCGCCGGGAATACCGTCCTTGCCAAAGGCCAGGGTATTGTTTTCATAACCACCGATAACCAGTCGTCCACCCGCATCCGGTTTGTAATAAACCAGCCGATCCGGATCTCTGAGGGTCGGTAATCCAACGGGGAAATCTGCAATGGGTTCGGTGACGATATATTGATGTTCCAGCGCACAGGCGGGCACCGTTACACCGAGCTTCTGCCCCAGTTCCCTGCTCCACATACCGGCGGCGAGGGTGATATTTTCAGCTTCGTAAGAGCCTTCTGTGGTCAACACACGAGAAATACGCCCATTGGCAATATCGAAGTCAAGCACTTTAATACCCTGCTTCAAGGATGCGCCATGCAGTCTGGCACCAGCCGCAATAGACTGGCACAAACTTGCCGGATCTACATGTCCATCGGTGGGAATAAAGGCAGCGCCTGCCAGTCCCTTGATGTTGATATAGGGAAATAGATCTTTCGCTTCTGCGGGTGAAATGATATTCATCTCCAGCCCGAAACTTCGTGCCATGGTTGCCAGCCGTCTGGTTTCCAGCATACGATCTCTGGACGCGGCGAGGCGAAGACTACCCACTTTCTTCCAGTCGCAGGCCATCCCTGTTTCTTCTTCCAGGCGATCATACATTGCCACCGATTTCTGCAGCATCCGTGTGGTATTGCGTGAAGAGCGCAGCTGACCAACAAGGCCAGCGGCATGCCAGGTCGCACCTTCCGTAAGCGCCGCCTTCTCAAGCAGCACCACGTCTGATTCCCCCGCCTTTGCAAGATGATAGGCAATGGAACAACCGATGATTCCACCGCCAATAATAAGATGATTTGCCGAAAAGTCTGCCATAGCAACGCTACTCAATACCGAGGTTCAAAAAGAATCTGTACGAAGTAATGTAACCAGGAGCATAGAATCCTCAACAAGTCTGGTGATCAAGCGCACAGTTTATAATTATATCAATCATCATCGTTAAAGATACAAGGTACCTCACTGCACCCGTCACCAACATGTTGCACTTTTGTTGCTAACGGAGAATATTCTCATTGCTGCAGTCAGCCTCTGCCGTCCTGAAGATTGGACCAGGGTTATCAGATTGAGATTTCGACCACGAAGTCACACGTTTTATCCGTGTCAGAAATACACCATCAATTCAGTAAATCAGTCCCCTGTTGTTCTATCTCCTGGACCAATACCCAGGGTGCTGCGACAACGGCCCACAGCTCCGCATCCTGTAGTTCCCATCGCCTTGCATCTTCCATTTCTGCTTTACGAATCCTTCCCTGACCCATTAGTCGTTGAATTTTATCACTGCGGTCGTCAATAAAATCAGCAGCTGTCTGGACCAGGTCGAGACTGCCCTCGGCCACGATCAGCACGCCCTGGGCAAATTGCCGCTGTAGCTCGGTCCAACTTATTCTGGCGGTTTCCAGATTAATTCGTTGCTCCAGCGTGAGTTCGGGATCTGTCTCCTCGGCGACCATGTTTTATTACTGGGTTCTATTCAGCTAACTGTCTGGTAGTAGATATTTTGCGGATGATTCGCCTCGGCAAAAAATAGCCAGCGTTCGGCGATCAATCCGGCGTATTGCATCAAAGCTGCGCCCCACAATAGTCCGGATTCTGGAGCAAAGGCCGATAATATCAACAAGATTACGGGAAGTACAAAGACTGTCAGCACGACAAAAATTCTGATATTGCGAACAAACACACTCGAACAATGATGAAAGAAGGCCCTGGTATTAAATGATCCTCCGGTGTGTCCCATGGAGCGTTGGCTAATTTTTCGATGCTTGATGCCAATTGCACTCTGCAGGGTGGATTTGGTTCTTATCCGGCTGTTGCGATAGAAACTGATGGAACGTGTCACGAGGCCAGTCATGATCAAGATAACGGCGACCAGGCGAAACCACTCAACCCGGGGTACCTGCAAGTGATCTGCCAACGCGGTGGCAAGCAAGAATCCCGAACTCAGACCAAGGATCAAAAAATTTATCAGGGTTAGCGGCGTAGCCCATTCCTGAATAAATTTGATGCAAACATAAATCATCGCGGTACAACCATATAACAGCAAAACAATTCCAACCCCAAGCCAGCCAATCATTGGCACCATTGAATTGCCAGCCCACTGAACTTGCCAATGAAGGTAGCCAAAGACTATCACCAATATCATGGCAATGGGCAGGATAATTACCTCACGTGATAGCCATGATGTTTTCCACTGTGCCACCGCGCGCCAGGCTCGCTCGGGCCGGCCCAGGTGAAAAAAAGAAGCGACTAATCCAAGCCCCATCAAACCCGATGAAACCACGCAGGAGAGCACGACAAATCGAACATGATCTGGCAGCTGATAGGGTTGGCCTGCGATCAGTGCAATAAATAACCCCTGACCAGAACCAATTAATGTGGTCATGAAAATTACGGAAAATGCCGGATTCATGAATTTACTCTCTCCAGGCTACCAACTGGTGACATCGTCGAGGGTGACATCTGTCACCGGTCCATGGGGATGTGCCGCCTCCCTGATCAGAGGATTGTCGCTTCGAATCAACTCATCTTCGTGGATAGTAATTCGCTGTTTTCGCCGTGGTAAATAATGGTTTGCCGGATTGCTGGCCCATTCAGGCATCAGTTGATATCCCCCCTCCTCCCTGATTGCAATGGAAACGACTGATTCCGGATCATGAATATCACCAAATAATCGAGCACTGGTGGGACAGGCCAGCACGCACGCCGGCTTACGCTCGGACTCGGGTAACGCTTCGTCATATATTCTATCGACACACAGGGTGCACTTCTTCATTACCTTTTGCCGGCTATCCATCTCCCTTGCGCCATAGGGGCAGGCCCAGGAACAATATTCGCAACCAATACACTTGTCATAATCCACCAGTACGATGCCGTCTTCCTGCCGTTTATAACTGGCCCCGGTAGGACACACAGGGACACAAGGAGGATCTTCGCAGTGCAAACAGCTTTTCGGAAAATGCACCGTTTCACAGTTGGGAAATTCGCCCACTTCAAAGGTTTGCACCCGATTGAAAAAGGTACCGGAAGGGTCTTTGCCATAAGGTCTTTCATCGGGCAAAGATCCTGCACTTCCAGAGGTATTCCATTCTTTGCAGCTTGTCACACAGGCATGACAGCCCACGCATACATTGAGGTCAATGACTAACGCGAGTTGCTTGCTCATGATTCGCTTCCAGCGAAATACCCCAGCCATGGCTTGCGTTTTTTCGAGACTCCCGGCACCGGTTTTACGGGTTCAAACTGCGGCAGGCTGACGGGTTTTCCGCTGTCTGCTTTATAGACCCTCACCTGGACGTCATACCAGGCAGCCTGTCCGGTTATTGGATCCGAATTGGAGAAAACCGGCCGTCCTTTTTGTGGTAATTCTTCGGATATCAAATGGTTTAGCAAAAATCCTTTTTGCGCCTCGTCACTTGCAGGATCCAGGTTCCAGGCACCACTTACCTTGCCAATTGCATTCCATGTCCACACCGTACCCGGCTCCACCGCTTCACTGAACCGGCACATGCATTTCACCTTGCCCCACATCGATTCAACCCAGATCCAGTCCCCGTCTTCAAACCCCTGCTGGTGCCCGACCCGTGGACTTAAATAAAGGTAATTATGGGAGTGAATCTGGCGCAACCATGCGTTCTGCGAATCCCATGAATGATACATCGCCATCGGTCGCTGGGTCACCGCCTTGAGTGGGAACCGTCCTTTATCGGTCATCTGGCACTCCAGTGGTTCGTAGTAGAACGGCAATGGATCGAAATAGGTTTCAATACGTTTACGCAGACGATCAGGCGGCTGTCGGCCATCAGTCTTGCCCTGGGCGGCGAGGCGAAATTGTTGCAGCACTTCGGAGTAAACATGCAGGTTAATGGGCTCTGCATATCGGACCAGACGATGATCCTGGGCCCACTCGAGATATCCACGGTTCCAGTTCCGCATGTACTGGTATGATTTTGGCAGGTGATACTGGAACACGCAATTATTCTGCCGATACTTTTCCCATTGGTCAGGATTGGGGCGGCCCTTCATAAACTGATCACCATTGGCACCGCGCCAGCCAGCGAGGAACCCGATCCCGGAGCCAGGATCAGTTTCGTAGTTGACCACAAAGTCAGGGTAATTTCTGAATTTGCGGTTCCCCTCTTTGTCGACAAATTTCGGGAACTTCAGCCGCGACGCCAATTCAATCAGTACTTCCTGAAAGGGTTTGCAATCCCCAGCAGGTTTCACCACTGGAATGCGTACACTGTCCACCGGCCCCTCAAACTCGGAAATGGGGCGGTCCAGCATCGACATGACGTCATGGCGCTCAAGATAGGTGGTATCTGGCAGTACCAGATCAGCAAATGCCACAGTCTCGGATTGAAAAGCATCGCAAACTACCAGAAATGGAATCCTGAACTCGCCATCCTCTCGTTTCTGATTCAACATCTTGCGAATTTCCACCGTATTCATGGTGGAATTCCATGCCATATTGGCCATAAAAATCATCAGGGTATCGATGGTATACGGATCGCCTTTGGTCGCGTTGGTAATGACATTGTGCATCATCCCGTGCACCGACAGCGGATACTCCCAGGAAAATGCTTTGTCAATGCGCACCGCCTCCCCCTGCTCATCGACAAAGAGATCATCCGGTTCGGCAGGCCAGCCCAACGGCATCCCGTCCAGCGGTGAACCGGGGCGGATTGCCGCTGGATCGTTTGGCGTCTTGGCACAGGGAGGGATCGGTCGCGGGAACGGCGCCTTGTGGCGAAATCCCCCGGGACGATCGATGGTACCCAATATACTCATTAAGATGGAAAGTGCACGGATCGACTGGAACCCATTGGAATGGGCCGCCATTCCACGCATGGCATGAAACGCCACCGGATTGCCGGTTACCGTATCGTGTTCTTTTCCCCAGACATCGGTCCAGGCAATAGGCAACTCGATTTTCTGATCGCGGGCAGTGACGCCCATTTCATGGGCCAGACGGGTAATGGTAGCGGCTGCAATTCCTGTGATTTGTTCAGCCCACTGTGGCGTGTACTGCTCTACTCTTTCACTCAGCAACTGAAACGCCGTTTTGACCGGGGTGCCGTCTTCAAGCGTGTAGCTGCCCATCAGCCGCGGGTCACAGCCTTCACTACGAGCGACTACCGAACTGTTGCTGGACCGATCCCACCACAATTTGTTCTGGGGATCGAAGCACCCTTCTTCTCCTGCCATTTCATGCCGAACAAATAAACCGTGGTCGTCACTTGTGGGATCATGCTTCACCAGTTCAGCCGAATTGGTATATTGAATCAGGAACTCTCGATCATATAATCCCTGCTTGATCAGCACATGGTTCAACGCCAGCATTAATGCACCATCCGTGCCTGGCCGGATCGGAACCCATTCGTCTGCAATGGCCGAATACCCGGTACGGACCGGATTGATTGAAATAAATTTCCCACCACTGCGTTTAAACTTCGCAATGGCAATTTTTAGCGGGTTTGAATGGTGATCTTCTGCGGTACCAATCATGATAAATAATCGGGCCCGATCAAGGTCCGGGCCGCCAAACTCCCAGAATGAGCCCCCGATACTGTAGATCATCCCAGCCGCCATATTGACTGAGCAAAGTCCCCCATGGGCGGCGTAGTTTGGGGTCCCGAACTGGCTCGCAAAAAGCCCGGTAAGGGCCTGCATCTGATCACGGCCGGTAAACAGGGCAAACTTTTTCGGATCGGTCTGGCGAATTTCAGACAATCGTTTGTGCAGAATGGAAAAAGCTTCTTCCCAACTGATTTCGTCAAACTCCGCTGCGCCCCGCTCAGCGCCAGGTTTCCGTAACAACGGCCTGCTCAGTCGAGCCGGGGAATATTGCTTCATGATGCCTGATGCTCCCTTGGCACAGATCACACCTTTGTTCAGTGGATGTTCCGGATTTCCTTCTATGTATCGAATTTCACCATTGCGCAATGTAACCCTGATCCCGCAGCGACAGGCACACATATAGCAGGTGGTATTTTTAACCTCGACTTCGCTGCCGGTCGTGTCCTTGTTGTGAGATATTTTCATTGTTTGATTTCGGTCTGGCCGCTATCATATTTACTCACCCATTATCTGGAGAAATTAACAAATAACAAACGGGCTTATCTGATTGCCCTATCAGTAGGATCAATAGGCTCTGAATAGAGAATGGGCCCTGGTAGTCCGTCAAGGTGATATTACAGTATCACCTTGACGAACTACTAACAGTCTTACATCGGGTTATCGTAAAATTGAAATTTCAGAACCGTCCTCCACAGGACAAGTTCTATGAGCACCTCTATATATTAACGAACAAAAATCACTGATGAAAGGATGGTATAAAATCTTGCCGGGATTATTATTGCTGATTTTAGTGGGAATCGGCTCAGTCTATTTTTTTAACCGAACTTTTGCAGATGTAACGGAGGAATTTCTCAGTTCGCTAAAGGAGAATAATATCGATCAAGCGTACACCCTGTTTTCACCTGACTTCAGGGCAATCGCCTCGAAACAGGATCTGCAAGATTTCATTGACGTGAATTCGCTGCAAAACTATCAGCAGAGTAGTTGGGGTACTCGTTTCATTGAATCTGATCACGGTGAAATATCCGGCACCATCACTACTGTAGAGGGCCGCACCATTCCCTTGGTGGTGGGGTTTATAAAGGGCGAAGAAGGCTGGAAAATCCATTCCATGCGCAAACCATCTGCTGGCCTCAATGAAACATCCCGGGATGCACAAATTCCACCGAAAAAGGAGTTGATCAAGCTTCTGAAACAGTCGATACATCAATTCGCACTGTCGGTAAATGAAAAAAGTATGGCTGCTTTTCACCAAACCATCGCCAATGTCTGGCAACAACAACTCAGCGTAGCTGACCTCGATAAAGCATTTTCCGGATTCTTTGCGGCCGGGCTTGATTTGACAATTCTGGACAGTATCGATCCCGAGTTTAAAGCGAGCACCGAGCTTGATGAAAATAGGGTACTGGTAATCAGCGGGGCCTATACTACCCGGCCAAGACAGTTACATTTCGACCAAAAATTTATATACGAAGGCCTGGGATGGAAACTGGTTGGGTTTAACGCCACCGTAAAATAGGGAGCCTGTAAAAAATCAACGTACCAGATCCATCTATTATGCAAACAAAACTGACCAGCTAAATGCAACCGGGCACAATGAAGATAGGCAAGGATCTGGTGCACATTGAGAAAGGCAAAAATTTGTAGCTCCTTATTGGTCATGAGAAACTTTTTAACTTTGCCAGCCATTGCCCTTACCCTGATGATTGCATTTTTTGCTAGCGCTAATCATCAGCAAGCATTTGCCGCAGAGGCAGAAGCAGATTCCTGCGAATTACAGCCGGAAAAGAATATCGTCAATGCCATTCTCAATGGCGATAATGATAACGCTGAACAGTTCATTCAAAACTTCGATTGGAATATTGCCCTGATCCCTTCCCCGGCATTTTATCGTGCCCTGGCCATGTGGCACAAAGGCTACCAGCAACGAGAGCAAAAGGTTAAAACCCAGGGGATCTCGAAGCTGCTATCAGCTATTGAAGAACTGGAATCAAGGCACACTCCGGCCACGAATAATCTCAGCGCTATCCTCGCCCTTGGTCTCGGTAAAGGCTATACCGCGAGGGCGCTAATGGAAAATGAGCAATACATATCGGGTGTTCAACTGGGGTTAGAGGCGATCAGACACCTCTCGAAATTTTTACAAAACGCTGACCAGGCTACCCCGGGGGTTAACGATGCCGGTTTTCTAATGGGTTTATTCGAGGTATACACCCATGACCTTTCTAACCAGCGTCATTGGCTGGTGGGAAAATCCGGTTATCACGGAGATCGCAGCAGGGGAATTGAACTGATTGAACAATCCATCATTGGTCCATCCGTATTTGCAAATGAAGCATCTCGCACGCTTTTATCGGAAATTTCATGGCAAATGCCGACGGTTTGCCGGTATCAAAGCATGATCGATCAAACAGGAAAATATCTGATGAAAAATAACGACCTGGCCGTATTAAGACAGGGATTGTTGTTGAAGTGCGGCTATCCGGAACTGGCACTGCAGGCAAATCTTGATTCCATGCAACAGGACTCTCCGGCAGTAAATCGGAGGCAGCTTACAAAGGCAGCATTCAGAATCCATGCAGATCTCGGACGCCACGAGGCACTGCTTGCCACCCGGACAGAGCCCGTGCTCAAACCTTTTCAGGAATTTGCCATTGCCAATGCGATGGATGTATCCGGCCTCCGCGATCAAGCAATTGTGCGTTATCGAGGTCTTGTGGACGGCAATAATAATCCAGAGAACATCAGAACCGCGGCCAAGGTCAGAATGAAGTTCCCGTATACCGCACCGGAGAGAATTGCTATCCCTCAATTGAAAATTCAGCATGCGCAATGTGGCAACAATTGATCCACCGTTATGCCAAATTCTGCCTTGTGATGGCTGGTTAATGGTCGGTAATACATTTCGGGGTTGATTTTTTATCTCGAGTCATGAATAATGCCTTCACGGTAACGGAATACCGGAGGACAGAAAAATGGACAGGGACGTAAACCAGACAGAGCGAAATGGATTTACCTTGATTGAGGTAATGGTCACTGCGGCGATTGTAGCAATTGGCCTGATCGGCCTCGCCGCCTCGCTGCTTAAAAGTATTCAATTCAATCACCAGGCTCAGCTGCTAAGCGATACAACCATTGCGACGGCTTCAATGCTTGATCTCATGCGGTTGCATCCGGCCGCGGTTACCGCTGGTGACTTTAATCTTGAGATTGCATCCGACGCAGTTTTTACGCCCTCCAACAATACCGAAGAAAAAGTAAACCAGCTACTTGCATCACTTTCAACTTCTCATCCCGGGGCTACATTGGAAATTGACTGTGAAACATCGGTGGTTAGTTACTGCCAATTGTGTATTGGTTGGGATAACAGGCAATCTGAATCCATCACCACTTCGGAATTAACCACGACAAATACAGTGATCTGTAGCGACCGCCTTGTCCTGTAAAACCAATATGAGCAAAAAGGTGTGACACCAAAGAAGCAGTGAATCTAAACAGGAACCAATAAACAAACGAAAAGACAAGGATGTCTGAAACGTATATACAGAAAAACAGGGGCGTAACGCTGATCGAATTGATGATCAGTCAGGTCCTTGGACTGGTAATCATCGCAGCGATGATGGTAATTCTGGTGCCGGCAATCGCAGGTTTTCATCACAACAATGCCATTTCCCTGATCCAGGAAACATCGAGGATGGCGATGGATTCCCTCGACAAGGTTATTCAACAATCTGGATATCGTGGTTGCAATGGCAATGTCAGCTACTCGTCGCCAATCAATCGGTCTCACGCCAGCGTATCAACCAGGTTGGGTAACTGGGCATACAGCAACTTTGGATTGAGAGGATTCGCCGCCGACGACCTCAACTCAATCAACCAGGTATTTGGTAAATCCTGGGGGAAAAATCGTTATACACCCGGTGGTGAACCCATTGGGGATATTTTGCTCACCCGTTCAACCGCAGGGGCTGAAATGGAGTTGGTAAACCACGATCCGGATCGTCAGACCATGGAGTTTCTCGGCAATCTTTCGACGCTCATTTCAAAAGGACAGATTATCGAAATAAACGATTGCTATCATGCCGCAACCTTTCAAATCGACCGCAACGACAAACCTCAATATCGCGCACTAAAAAACACAACAACGATCTATTATGGTAGCGATCAAACCATTAATTGTAATGCCATCCGCAGGGATTCCAGTGGCCTGCTTGCGGAAACCGGAATCGTATTGCTTGGCGGCACAGGAAATGGATCGTGCAGCGATGAATCAGCGCGCGCAGGGTTTCACCGTTACCGCTTCGCCTCCGGTTCCACAGCACACAAAGTGCTCACCACCACCTTTTATCTCGCCGAAGATAGCAGTTCGGGGGAACCGACGCTCTATCGAATGGGTTTTGCCACCAACGGCAGCAGCAGCTATAGCGAAGCCATCGTCGAAGGCGTTGAAAATATTCGATTTCTGTATGGACAGGATATCAATGGAGACGGTACCCCGGACAGTTATCGTAATGCGACTGAGCTCAATCTCAATCCGGAAACATGGCGACAGATTGTAAGCATCCATGGGTGGCTAACGATCAGATCCATCGCCGATCGAGGGCGCAGTGAACTGAATTCAGCCATTGTTTTTCCGGATACCCGGGGAACCCTCATTCATTGCATCGAATCGAACCACCATCAGGTTCAGGCCTGCCCCGGATCAAACCTCGAATCCGAACCCGGAAATCAACGCAAAAGGAGGGTAATCGAGAAAGAGTTCTACCTGAGGAATCACCTCACATGAAAGCGATGCCGCGACAGTCAACAATGCGTGGCCACGCGTTAATTACCGGATTAATACTGTCCATTATTCTTATGATTCTGTCTCTTGCCGGTTTTGATACCGCAAGCCTTGAATCCAGGATGGCCTCCGAATTTCAGCAACGAGGGCAACTTTTCCAAAGAGCGGAGAGTGCGTTGCGTTATGCGGAAAAACTGATCGTTCCACAACTGGAAATCAATCTGTATACCGTTGACGCTGAACAGCAGACAACCACGTTTGAAATACCGGCAAACGAAGCAACGGAATCATCGCTGGATAAGGCCAGTTTTGCTAACCCAGTGGTCAACATCAAAAAACTGGACACAGCAGTCAGTAAAGTGCGTGGTAAAACATTCGTCAATAGAGATAACAACGCAAGCAGATTTATACTGACCGCTATTGCCGAAGGACGGAATCCCGGTTCTGGAATAACCCTGACAAGTGTCGTTGTTCGAAAGGCCCAAAGTGCCGGTTATGAATAAGTTTGCCACCATTTTGTTCGGAGTATTGTCTGGCCAGATATTTTTCACTGGCATTTCCTCGAGTGATTCCC
>CAYOGN010000179.1:0-16624 GCA_964403545.1 uncultured Gammaproteobacteria bacterium | reverse complement strand
GGATAGTCCTGCACAATCACGGCAGCGTCATAGCCATCGCTCAATGCGGCTTCAAAAACAGGCCGGGTTTTTTCGGGCTTTCCCCAAATTGGCGTTGTATAGTCCAACGGATTTGACACGGTAGCAATTCGAGGGAGTTTTTCTTTCAGACGATCCGTTGCAATAGCTGATGGTGGAGAAAAGTTGAATCCGATTGTTTCCGCGTAGTCAGCCAGCATGGTGGCACCCCCGCCAGAACAGGTAAATCCCATCAGCTTGTTACCTTTCGGTAGTCCACTGATGCATATAAATTTGAGGGTCTCGATTAACTGGGTCGGGTTGGTTACGGAGATTATCCCGAGTCGGGAAAATAAGGCCTGGTAAAGTTCATTGGATCCTGACAACGATCCGGTATGACTAATGGTCAGTTTTGCACCAATTTTTGAAGTTCCGGTTTTGAGCGCCACAATGGGTTTGTTTAACGCCAGGGCCTTGCGGGCAATCCGACTAAATGAGGCAATATCTTTTAGCCCTTCGATATGCAAGCCAATTGCACGAACTTCCTTTCGCTCAGCCAAAACATCAATATAATTTTCCAGGGTGAGCACCGATTGATTGCCGGCGGAAATCATATACGCCAAAGGAAGGTTTCGCTGGTTCATCGTAATATCTGATGAAAGCATGCCACTCTGGGTGATAATGGCCGCGCCATACCCGGGGGCATATCCACTATAGGGAAATGGCCAAAGCGCAACCCGGTCGATATAGTTGATCATTCCGTAGCAATTCGGCCCAACCAGAGCCATATCACCGACAGCATCCACTACCGGCTGATCCGAGATTCCGCCCTCGTTTCCATCTGCGCCAAATCCTGCGGTATAGCAAACAACACCTCCCGCACCCATTTTCTCCAGACGCCTGATTATCTCCACCGCAGGTTTAGCTGGCACCGCCAGAAAAACAGCGTCCGGAGGCGCTGGCAAATCATCTACAGCGGTGAAACATTTGAGTCCGCCCATTCTGCAGCGGTTCGGGTTAACCGGCCAGACAGGCCCCTTAAATCCAATCCGTTGGCATTGGTTGATCACTATCTCACCATCGCTGCCTCCAATGATTGCGATATGACGGGGTTTTAGCAACCGTTGCAGGTTTTGCCTTTTAACAGGTGTCACGCGCCCAGGGGCCTGAGAATGGAACGGGTGATAATATGTCGCTGAATTTCAGACGTACCATCCCAGATTCGCTCAAGCCGTGAATCTCGCCACAGTCTCTGTACTGGCAGGTCTTCCATTAATCCCATACCACCGTAAATCTGTACCGTATCATCTGCGACCTTACCCAATGTCTCCGAACAGTACACCTTGACCATCGCAGCGTCGGCGTCCTCCATGGTGCCCGCTTCGGCTTTCTCCACTGCATTCATTACCAGCAAATCAGCTGTTCTGATACCGATTGCCATATCGGCCAGGCGAAATCCGGTGGCCTGGAATTGCCCGATGGGTTTACCAAACTGCTTCCGGTTGGCCGCCCATTCCACGGCCAGGTCATAGAGTCTTTCGGCCTTGCCACAGCAGCTGGCGCCAACCCATACCCGGCCCATTTTTAACCATTTTCCAGCGTGCTCCAGTCCATGCCCTTCTTCTCCCAATATTTGCCCGGGACCAAGTCGAACATCAGCAAAACTTAACTGAAATGTTTTGTAACCGCGATAACTTACGCAACGGTTTCCTTCCCGAATATCAAAACCATTCAATCCCACATCCACAAGAAAAGCAGTGACCCGCTTTCTGGGTCCCCGTGGTGTCTGGTCAACACCTGTCGCGGCAAATACTATGGCAAAATCCGGCAGTACAGGGCCGGAAATAAAGTGCTTGGAGCCATTAAGAATCCAGTCATCTCCATCCTTGCGGGCAGTGGATTTCATCGACATGATATCGGAGCCTGCCTCCGGTTCGGTCAAGGCAAATAGCTCGCGTTTCTCTGCCCGCACACACGGATTGAGATACTTCTCTATCTGATCACCTTTGCAGGCCATCAACAGTTCAGTGGGCCGACCAATCCAGGAGTGAAGCGCATGACTGGTTTTGCCATATTCCCTTTCGATCAAAGCCATACTGACGTAGTCAAGGCCACCACCACCCACAGACTCGGGCAAATTGGCGGCATACAGGCCAGCTTCTATCGATCTTTCTGCAATCTGCCTTCCGAGTTCATCCGGAACCTGTCCCAGACGATCCACTTCCTCTTCGTGGGGTAAAATTTCCTGTTCCATAAACGCTCGAACAGTCTGTAGCAGAAGCTCATTTTCGTGATTCAGTGTTATATCCATGGTTGTAGCCTACTGGTTACCGCGCAGGTTGAGTTTTCTGCGCGCCTCAGCAGGCGTTATCGCGCGTGCACCCATCCGCTCAATAATACCGATCACACGTTCAACCAACTGACCATTGGTTGCCAGCACACCCCGGTCGAGATACAAATTATCTTCCAACCCTACTCTGACATTGCCGCCCATCGCCACCGCAGTAGCCGCCATTGGCATTTGCATTCTGGAAATTCCAAAGCTTGACCACATAGCCCCCGCTGGCAATTCATCTTTCATGACCTTCATCGTGTCAACGCTTTGATCAGCGCCCCATGGAATACCGAGACAGATCTGGAACATGGGCGGATCTGTAACCAGGCCCTCTGTAATCATTTGTTTGGCGAACCGGAGATGCCCCAGCTCGAAAACTTCCATTTCGGGCTTCACACCCCATTCCTTCATCGCCTCAGCCATTTTTCGCAGCATCGGCGGGGTTGATATATAGATATTGTTGTCGTTGCCAAAGTTAAGGGTGCCACAGTCGAGGCTGGCGATTTCCGGTAACAAACTCTCAACATGGGCAAGGCGCTCAATTGGGCCCACCATATCAGTGCCTGGCCCGGGCATTGCCGGGTTTGCACTATCGGGCACCCAGTCCCCGCCCATACCAGCAGTCAAATTGATCACAACATCGGTGTCCGATGAGCGAATTCGATCGACCACTTCCTTGAACAACTCCGGGTCGCGGGAGCCTTTGCCGGTATCAGGATCACGAACGTGGACATGGGCGATGGCGGCACCTGCTTTGGCTGCTTCAACGGCAGCGTCAGCGATCTGCTTCGGGGTAACCGGAACGCCCGGATGCTTGCCAACGGTATCTCCCCCACCCGTTACTGCACAGGTAACAATTACTTCGTAATTCATCGATTTTCTCCATAAAGAAATATGAACAGGTGATTTTGCGAAGTTTGTTAGGTATCGTTTAATGATTTATCGACATGTTTATCTATAATTCGACTAAACTGACAACAATTCTTTTTCTCTCGTCCAATGATCGACAAGTCTTTGGCCTTAACAGACAGCATGCTCGAAAGTGCTCATTCAATAACCCGGAACCAATCCGTGAAGCTGGCATTCGTTCTGATACCACGGTTCAACATGATGACACTGGCTACGATGATTGAGCCTGTGAGAATCGCCAATTATCTGTCTACAGATCCTGTATACCAATGGACCTATCTTTCTTTTGACACCAAATCGATTACTGCAAGTAACGGCTTGAATGTGGAATGTGAATTGATCGACCGTGGTAACAGAAAAAAATACGACATCGTATTTGTTCTCGGAAGCTGGGGGTGTGAACACTATATTTGCCAGGACCTGTTTGACTGGCTGCAGTGGTTGAATCGGGGTGGCGTAAAAATTTGTGGCATCGAAATGGGCGTATACGCACTGGCGCGGGCCAATATATTGTCCAGTAAACTGGTGACGACACACTGGTCTATGATGATGGGTTTTAGTGAGCAATTTCCGAAGGTAAAATTGCAGGAGCAATTATTCACTGTAGACGAAAACCTGATTACCTGCGCAGGGGGTACCGCGGGTATCGATATGATGCTGTATTTGATTGCTGCCAGACATGGAGAGCATCTTGCCTCCGAGATCACCGACCAGATGATTCACTATCCCGTACGTCCGGCCGTATCACCCCAGCGCCATACCCATGGAAGCCCATCCGAATCTATTCATCCTTACGTTGACCAGGCAATTAAATTACTGGAATCCAGCGTCATGGAGCCATTAAAGATACCCGAAATCGCGAGTAAAATTGGCATATCCCAACGCCAGCTTGAACGATACTTCAAAAAATATCTGGGATGCACTGTAGTCCAGTTCAGCCAGCTGGTACGTCTTCAGTATGCCCGGGTTCTACTCACCAGTACCAGGTTATCCATTCGGGAAGTTTCCGTCGCCAGCGGATTTAATTCCATGTCACATTTCGCTAACGCATTTGTAAACTGCTTCGGCAAAAAACCCAGCGAATACCGTAACGCATGGCCGGATACAGAACTCGCTCCCCGCTGGCAAGGCACAGTATTTTCGATGTTTCAAGCTTCGGGAATTAACCGTCGACGAAACGGCAACTAATTTGAACCGGGACCCAAATATTTCTCTTCCACCACAAATTAAAGCAAGGCAGAATAGCCCCTCTTTTGCATCAACCCGGTAATGGTGATATGACAAGTGTTGGATTTATAGGCCTAGGTAATGTCGGCGGCAAACTGGCGGGCAGTCTATTGAGAAACGGTGTTGACCTGACCGTCCGTGATCTCGAAAGAGACCTTGCGCAACCGTTTCTGGACCAGGGCGCAAAATGGGGACAAAGTCCAAAGGAAATGGCTCAGTCAGTGGATATATTGATCACCTGCCTGCCGAGTCCTGCGGCCAGTGCCGAAGTTCTGGAGGCATCAGATGGCGCGCTTTCGGGATTTGGGCCGGGCAAGATCTGGGCCGAGATGAGCACCACAGATGAGGCTGAAGTCTTGAGGCTGGGCGCATTGGTTCAGAGCACAGGTGCGGAACCCGTTGACTGCCCGGTATCGGGTGGGTGCCATCGAGCTGCGACGGGAAATATTGCGATCTTCGCCGGTTGCGAGCGTGAAGTATTTGACAAGATGCTGCCCATACTGACTAAAATGGGGCGACGCATTCTGCATACCGGCCCACTTGGCTCAGCCTCAGTTCTTAAAGTGGTTACCAATTATCTGGCAACCGCAAATCTGATCAGTCTCACCGAAGCGCTGGCAACATCCAGGGTCGCCGGTATGGATATGAATACCGCCTATGAGGCCATCAGGATTTCCTCCGGCAATTCATTCGTTCATGAAACCGAAAGCCAGGTAATTCTGAATGGAAGCCGGGATATCAGTTTCACCATGGATCTTGTCTGTAAAGATATCGGTTTGTTCAGCGATGTCGCCAGGCGTGGCGATCTGGAACTGGAATTGGCTCCCGTTCTGGTTGATATATTCAACGATGGCCAGAATCGTTATGGGCCACGAGAATTTTCTCCAAATATTATTAAACGCCTGGAAGAAAAAGCAGGCGTAGAAATTCTCGCACCGGGCTTTCCTGCGGAAATCTCGGACCATGAGCCCGAGGAACCCGGAGTTGAAGTCATTCCTCGAAACCGCGGTTGAAGATACCCCTTTTGAAGAACAACATAAACAAACTTTTCTTTGTTACCGCAATACCGGTACCTTTTTGATGGGGCTGATAACGACCGCACGACCAACCTACCAAAGGGCGATAAAGGATGCTCTAGGTTTTCCGTCAATTATGCTATTCGCCAGCATGATCGGGTTTGGCTCTCTGGCCAGGGAGAGTGGACTGAGTCTGGGCATGGCATTGAGTTCAACGGCAGGCATTTGGGGTTTACCGGGACAAATAGCACTTGCAGAACTCCATGCTGCCGGCGTTTCAACCATGTTTGTGATTCTTGCGGTATCACTTGCCAATGCCCGTTTCCTGCCAATGGCGGTGTCATTTATTCCGTTGATGCGCGACGGCCTGCGTAATTTTGGCTGGATGTATTTATTTGTCCAGTTATTGTCCATTAATTCCTGGGCAGCCGGGCTAAACAGGTTCCCCGAAATTGAATCGCCTATGCGACCGCGCTATTTTGTCGCATTCGCCCTGGTCTGCATGACCTTTGGTTTGATGGGTACCGCCGCAGGATACGTTGGGGTGGGTATATTAAGCCGCCCCGCTGCATTAGGTCTGATATTCCTCAATCCGTTATTTTTTATTGTTTTACTCGCAGGTACCCGTGCTCGCATGGGGATTATTGCGTTACTTGTCGGGATACCCCTGGGGCCGGCATTTCACGCCATTTCTCAAGAATGGGGCTTACTGGCAACCGGACTCATCGGCGGCACCGTGGCTTACCGAATAAATCGGCGATTTCCAGGAAAAATTCGTGACGGCTCAAATCAATGACGAACGAAATGGCACTTTGGGGTTTGGTTGCAGGTGCCATCGCAGGGACTTACATCTGGCGTATGCTGGGCACCATGTTCTCACGCAAAATTCACACCGACAGTGCCGTATTTCAGTGGATCACCTGTGTATCCTACGCGATGCTCGCTGGCCTGATTTCACGCATGATATTGATCCCGGTGGGTCCGCTGACTGAAGTTTCGCTATGGATACGATTGGCCGGAGTTATCGCGGGACTGGTTGTATTTTTTCTCGTTGGCAGAAAAGTACTGCCCGGCGTGGGTGCCGGGGTGGCAGTTTTTATTCTACTCGTATCCCGGGGCTGAGTTCTCTTCCCCTGATAATAATTTGGGTCCTGGCATTGAACAGGAACTATAGGTAATTCAGGGCTGGCTGTTCCTGTTTATCACATTTATACGGGCACCATATACCGTGCTAATATTAACTCATCAACTATTGACATCGGAGTTTAGAATGACTTTAACAAAGAAACTGGGAGCAGAATTCATCGGCACATTCTGGTTAATTCTCGGCGGCTGCGGTAGTGCGGTGCTCGCTGCCGGTTATCCGGATGTGGGCATTGGCTGGCTGGGTGTATCGCTGGCATTTGGATTAACCGTGATGACCATGGCTTTTGCTATCGGTCATATTTCGGGCTGTCATCTTAACCCCGCTGTTTCCATTGGCCTCTGGACAGGTGGAAGATTCTCTAGCGGCGAATTGATACCGTATATCGTCGCCCAGGTGGCAGGCGGTATTGCGGGCGCGTCAGTTTTATTTGTCATCGCAAGCGGTCTATCCGGATTTGATGCCAGCGCGGGCTTTGCTTCCAATGGGTTTGGCGTACACTCTCCTGCAGGGTATCGTTTGACAGCAGCACTGGTAACAGAAGTAGCAATGACCTTTATGTTTTTAATAATCATTCTCGGTGCGACGGATAAACGTGCGCCCCAGGGGTTTGCTCCCATCGCCATTGGCCTCGGTCTCACCCTTATACACCTGATCAGTATCCCGGTGACCAATACTTCGGTAAACCCGGCCCGCAGTACTGGCGTTGCGCTATTTCAGGGAGGTTGGGCGCTGGATCAATTATGGTTATTCTGGGTTGCACCCATCGTTGGTGCGGTGCTGGCAGGATTTGTTTATCGATGGTTCGAAAGCGAAAAATAGCCTGTACTATTTTTCGGGCGAAACAATTTGTTTCCATAACGTAGCGCCCGATACTACTGACGCCAATGTAAACAATACCGGATCGATATAGAGAAATAAAATGCCAGCGATTGCCAGCAAAAAACGTCCGGGCGTTTTGATGTCTTTGTTGTAATAACCTTCTACTGCAATAGCAATGACAACCAGACCAAGGAACGCGGATACGGTCGCGAAAATAATTTCCAATGGCGTCCCATCCAGTAGCAGTGCATGATTAAATACGAAACTGAAAGGGATCAGGAAAGCAGCAATGGCAATACGCACAGCACTCACTGCGATGGTTAACGGGTTTTCATCGGCAATGGCACTGGCAGCGTAGGCCGCAACAGCCACCGGTGGTGTCAGCGCCGACATCACGGCAAAATAGAGCAGGAATAAATGACCCGCCATGGGTGATATGCCGAGGTCCGAAATTACCGGTGCCACTAACACAGCAGCGAGGATAAAGGCGCTCGGGGTAGGCATACCAAGACCCAGCAAAATCGTAAGTCCCGCCGCCAACACCAGTGACATAAACACGTTAGCCCCGGAAAGCAGAAATACCAGATGACTGAATTTGGAAGCGAGTCCCGTCATCGTGATGCCACCGATCACCAAACCGGCTGCAGCGCAGGCCCCGGCAACCGCAACCATGCGTAGACAGGTTTCCGAAAGTACTTCATATAACCCCATCAGACTCGGTCGAGTTGCAGATCTGATCAATGACACTACGAGCACAGTAAAAGTACCGTATACAGCGGCATAAGTAGGTGTATAACCATCCAGCAAGACCCAGGTAATCACCGCCAATGGAATCAGGAACAGGCCCCCGTCTTTTAACGTCTGCAGTAATCGTGGAACCTTGTCTTTAGCCAGCCCCTTCAGACCAACTTTTTTCGCCCGCAGATGTACCTGTAAATATATCGGGACGTAATACAAAATGGCCGGGATCAATGCAGCAAGAGCGATATCCACATAGGGTATGCCGGTATACTCCGCCATGATAAATGCGGCTGATCCCATGACCGGGGGCAACAAACTACCGCCTGTGGAGGCCGCCACTTCTACCGCCCCGGCAAACCCTGCGCCGTACCCCAATCGTTTCATCATTGGTATGGTAACTGCTCCGGTGGTCACTACATCCGACGTCGGACTGCCGGAAATTGTGCCGTACAGACCCGATGAAATCACTGCTATCTTTGCCGGTCCGCCAATAGAACGACCGGTAAGGGAAGCCGCCAGGTTGAAGAAAAAATCACCGCCGCCGGTTTTCGCAAGCAAGGTACCAAACAGCACGAACAAAAACGCATAGGTAGCTGCCACTCTTAGCGGAACACCGAAAAGGCCATCGGTGGTAAAAATCATAATATCGAGAAAATGATCCAGCGAAATCTCACCGTGGCTGAGTGGGCCGGTGAGCCCATCACCAAACAGGTTATAAACAATAAATCCGGTAACGATCAGGGTCAGGCCCAGTCCCACGGTGCGGCGGATTGCTTCGATGGCAAGAATGATAAGAATTAACGCGAACAGGACGTCAGCAGACGATAACGGATCCAGTAACGTAATTCGCCGGGCAATCCGGTCTGACTGGGTAAGGAAATAACCACCACACACCCCGGCCAACGCCGCCAGCGGCCAGTCAAACCAGGCAACTATTTTTTTATCCGCTCTGGCGCTGTGACCAATAAGGATAAAGGTCAACACCAGCATCAGGGCGAGGAAGGTCACGGTAAGGGGCAGCGTATCCTGCCTCGAAAATGCGGCAGCATAAAAGGTCCAGACAGCGGTCAATGCAGCGAACAGCTTTACCCCGCTACCAATCACACCCTCGGGTCGCCTTCTGACCCCCGTGTCAAAGGCGACATTAAACAGGCCCTTAAGCACCTCCGGCGGGCCAGGCCTGCTTTAGATTACGAGGGTTTAGCGCAACCCTTTTGATTTGTATACCGCTTCGGCTGCAGGATGATAATCAACTACTGTACCACTTGCCAGCAATTTTTCGTTAAGTGGGCTCATGGCTTTGTGCACACCTTTGAGTTCACCAATCTGTTCCACCAGTGCGGTAGTGAGATCACTAATCATCGCATCATCTGCATCTTCCCGGGCAAACAACAACGCCGACAGGGTTACGGTCTGGGTATCCTCTGCTGCCCACGGGTAGCTATCGCCGGGGATGGTAGATTTATTGATCGCCCACTCTTCTGCCACGGTACCCGCGTTCTCGGCTGATAGTGGTACCAGTGACAGATCAATAGCCTCCGCCAACTGTCGTATGGAGCGATGATTGATAAACAGTGAATTCAAAATTGCATCGGCACGACGGTCACGCATAATTTCACCCTGTTCTTTGGAGGCCGCGAATGTAACCGACCCTCCCCAGGATTCGATATCCGCGATGTTTGCCCCAGCGGCGTCCAGCATCGATTCACCAACCCCGCTGGCGACGTTGCCTCGCTTGTTTAAAAGCACCTTAATGGGCACTTTACCCACCGCAATATCTTCCATTGACTTGATACCATGCTCCTCGGCAAAGGACTTATTGACGATAAACTGCATCGGTGCCCAGGTATAGATAACCGCCACCATCCGCAGGCTGTTTATCGGGGACTTGAATGGACTCTCACCATTCACCGCAGCCTTGGCTTCGGCATCGTGAATTAATGCCAGGTCACATTTACCCTGATCAATCTGGGCGACATTGGCGAAGCCACCTCCAGATGTCTGGTAGGTCACGGTGGAGCCCGGGCTGGCTGCTTTCAGCGCGCCATCGACGCCAGCCCCGATCAGTGACCAAAGGCCACCGGGGCTCGCACCGCATAACGTCAGGTTATATTCTGCACGAACAGGCGAAATGCTTAGTGCAGCGGACAATGCAACGCCCGCAGCAAGTATTTTGGTGGTAGATTTCATGGCTTCCTCTATAGTATTTGTTAGTTTCTATGGATGGTTCCCTAGATATCCTGGTCGGAAATTAGACAGTTTCCGGCCAAAACGCTAGAATGTTCTTAGATATCTAATAACTCTACTTTAGCTTTCGATGAAATCCGGTGTCAAGGCCAGAACGCAGATTCGGGGAAGGCCGCCGGGTAACCATCAATCATAGTGTGTTGAACCACCAGTCCCGGAGTATTCTGAACATGAATCAAGAATCATCGTCAAATAAAACCCCTGTGGTCGTCAGCGAAGTTGAAGATCATGGTGAGCTTGCTCCGCCCGTTGATGCTGAATTGCTCGCCAACCTCATTATTGCCAACCATATATTGTTCAAGTATCGGGTAGTTGATGCATTTGGTCATGTCAGTGTTCGCCATGACAAGGATCCCAATCGTTTCCTGTTAGCTAAAAACATGGCACCAGGGCTTGTCACCGAACAAGATATTCTTGAATATAACCTTGAAGGAGTCCCGGTTAACGCCAAAGGTCAGGCCGTATATCTCGAGCGATTTATTCATGGCATGATCTATCAAAACCGTCCTGATGTAATGGCTGTGATTCATAGCCTTGCTCCCGCCGTGATACCGTTTGGCATCGTCAGGGAAGTTACATTAAAACCGGTGTGGCATATGAGTGGTTTTCTGGGTCAGAACACACCCGTATTTGAAATCCGGGATCACGCCGGAAACAATTCGGATTTATTAATTCGCTCCAATAAACTGGGGGCTGCCCTGGCTAAAAAACTTGGCCGCAATGATGTCGTTCTGATGCGAGGCCACGGTGCCACGGTCGTGGGCCAGACGCTAAAGCAGGCGGTCTACCAGTCTATCTATACCCAGGCGAATGCAGAATTACAATTTCAGTCGACCCAGTTGGGGCAAGTAACCTTTCTTACCGAGGGTGAGTGCGTGGCTGCGAAGCATTCAGTGGGCAGCCAGGTGGATCGTGCCTGGAATCTCTGGAAGAAAGAAATCGAAGGCCAGTGACGCAATGAATAAAGAATTGGCGAGCAGGGTATCAGCGAGGCAATTGCTCCTGCACACAAGGTTTGACAGGTTCCGCGGAAAGCCATCGACATTCAGCTGCTTCTCGCTACCAATAGATCGCAATTAAATCCTTAAGGAGCGCCTGATCGATAATATTCTGATCCTGGCAGTTTACAGAGCAACCTCTTTTGGATCGGTAACGGTGTCTTTAGCACTGCCAAGGGTACGCCAGTCAACGATTTTTTCGACAATGCCCTGGAAAGAAGCAATATCGGTATAAGCTGTCTTTCGATCAAGGGTACCAATGGCGGAGTGCCCTTCTCCCGCTGCCCGGGCGGCTCCGATCATCAATCGTCGAAATTCCACGATGGCAATGTCGCTGGCACCCAGCAGCTCACTGGTTCGATCGACAATACTACCCATGGAAGTCCAGACGACGATGTCCTGGTTGGGAATGCCCGGCACACCCGTATAGCTTCCCTCCTTCATCAGTTCCCGATCCTGCAAAAAATCATTGCCCAGATGGCGTCGACTGGTGAAGTCCGGATTCAGGTGTTCTCCCGGTACCGCGTAACAAAACTTCCTCCAGGTCTCGGTGTCCGGACATTCTTCCCCGCCCCAGGCGATAAAATGGAATGCCGAGTGATGATCGTCTTCTGGCACGATGACAGCAGTGACATTGTAAGAACTATTTGGCGGAATCAAGGCAACAAACGGTGCAATATAAACGGTGATCCGTACATAATTATGACTACTGGCGTTTTTGATTGGTCGCCGCAGCGCTGCGTAACGAAACCCGTAATCAGTTATTTCGGTCACCATACGTGGCGATTTATCCGTTGACGGCCTCAGCCAACGTTCACTGTTGGCACCTGCACTCGTAATTCGGGCGGGCACCATATCGCTGGAATGCAAACTCGATGAATGAGCCGAATCAATCTGTCCTTCCATAATCTGGGCCCAATTCGCTGGCACTCGTATTTTCAGAATGGAGACCGGCGTTTCATCGTCGGGAGAAAAAGCAGGTCGTTCAAATGCAGGTACAGTTTCCTGGTCTCCCAGATAAACCCAGACAAAACCGGCACATTCATTGACCGCATACGCCTGCTGCCAGACTTTTTCCTTGAGTGTGCTTTCAGGTGGCTCCGACGACATATCGACGCAGTTACCTTCTACATCAAACTTCCACCCATGATAAATACAGCGTAATCCGCAGTCTTCATTACGGCCATAAACCAGTGATGCTTTGCGGTGAGGGCAAAGTTCGTCCAACGCGCCAAGTCGCCCTTTGGTGTCACGAAATACAACCAGGTTTTGGCCAAGCAGTCGCACCCGCACCGGCTTGCCGTCTGGTTCTGCCACTTCTTCTGACAACAATGCCGGAATCCAGTGGCTACGCATGATTTGCCCCATAGGTGCATTGCCCTCAACCCGTGTCAATAGGTCGTTCTCTTCCGCGGTGAGCATGGATCAGTGTTACAATTTTGGATATCTAAGAAGTCATGCAAAATACCGCAATTGCAGTGTAATGTCGAGTGAACAGAAAGTTTCAGAGAATAAAGAAAGCATAGAGTTTGAAGACTTTCGACTACGTCGAAAAGAGGAAATAGCCGGGGATATATGGTTATTTGAATTTGAGCACCGGGCAAATCAACTGCTGGCTCCTTATGCTCCGGGTGCGCATATCACGGTACAGACGCCATCAGGCATGCGACGGCAGTATTCACTATGTGACAGTGGTGCAATGGCAGATCATTACTCACTGGCAATCAAGGCAGAACAGAATGGCCGCGGGGCGTCACTCAGCATGGTTAATAATGCGCAAGTAGGCGCAATGTTCCCGTTATCTTCCCCACAAAATTCGTTTCCCCTGGATGAATCAGAGCGATACCTCTTTATCGCTGGCGGTATCGGTATCACGCCAATCATGTCCATGTTACGCCATTTAGAATCAATGGGACACACCGGTTTTCAGCTGATTTACTGCACCCGGGACCGCGCGTCGACTCCCTTTCTCGAAGAACTGAATCAGGACTTCTACAGGGATAAAGTTGTTATCCATCATGACGATGGAAATCCGGACAAGATTTATGACCTTTGGCCATTGTTTGAAACACCAGAAAAATCGCTGGTTTACTGTTGTGGCCCACAACCAATGATGGAGGAAGTTCTCGACATGAGTGGTCATTGGCCGTCCGGGGCCATACGACTTGAACATTTCGCTTCGGATGTTGAGGCTGTCAGGGAAGACGACACCGCGTTTGTGGTACGTCATGCAGAATCGGCACAGACATTTCAGATTCCCAAAGACGCGACTATCCTGGAAACCCTTAGAGCCGCTGGCCTTAATCTGCCAAGCTCTTGCGAAAGTGGAGCCTGCGGTTCCTGCCGGGTAGAACTCGTCGACGGGATTGTCGATCACCGCGATATAGTGCTGCAACCCCATGAACGCGACGCCTATATGATGATATGTGTTTCCCGGGCAAGATCTGCCGAGCTGATTTTACGATGGTAGAAAGATTCACTGATTTTCAGCTCAATTAAAGCATGAGTGTAACGCCAGTAAAAATTGGAGTGTGCGGTCTTGGACGTGCGTTTTCCCTGATGTTACCCACCTTCATCAAGGATCAGCGGTTTCAACTTGTCGCCGCTGCAACACCGGGAAAACCCGGGCGCGACGCCTTTGCCAGAGATCTTGGAGGAATCGCCTACGAAACCATGGAAGAGTTATGTGCTGACGATTCGGTCGATGCTGTCTATATAGCCAGCCCCCATCAGTTTCATTGTGAACATGTCGAACTTGCGGCCGCTGCCGGGAAACATTGTCTGCTTGAAAAACCTGTTGCCATCAGCCTGGAAGAGGCAACGAGAATCGTCAAGGCTGTTGAAAAATTTGCCATCAAGCTGGTTGTGGGCCCATGTCATAGCTTCGATGCACCCGTTGCCAGGGCCAGGGCAATCATTACCAGTGGTGATCTCGGTTCTGTAAGACAAATTCAGGCCATGAACTATACCGATTTTTTATATCGCCCTCGTCGGCCTGAGGAATTGATCACTGCCAGCGGTGGTGGGGTGATCTTCAGCCAGGGTATACACCAGATCGATGTTGTGAGGTACCTTGCTGGAGGTCTCACTCAATCTGTATTTGCAGCCTGCGGAAACCGGGATGCCACACGATCAACCGAAGGCGCCTATAGCGCGCTACTTCATTTTGAAAACGAGTCCTTCGCCGCTTTAACGTATAGTGGATATGCCCATTACGATAGTGATGAATTAATGCAGGGTATCAGTGAGCTTGGATTTACCAAAGCGCAGAATGACTATGGCAAGGCCCGTCGCAATTTATCCAACCGTGGTACCAGGACAGAGATTGAGCTGAAACACGAGAGAAACCTGGGGTTTGTCAGCACTGAACAACTGGCCAGTCGGGTGCCAGAAAATCACGAACATTTTGGATTGATCATTATCAGTTGCGATAAGGGAGACCTGCGACTTTACCCCCACGGTATCGAGGTATTCGGTGATAGCAAACGATGGTTTGAATCACTACCCCCGCCCTCTATTCCCAGACAGGAAGTAATGGATGAGCTGTATGATACCATCGTCAACGAAACACCGGTTATACACTCAGCCAAATGGGGACGTGCAAGTCTCGAAGTGGCAATTGGAATACTGGATTCTGCCAGTAATAAACAATTGATTCCTATGCAACATCAGGTTCCTGTTTAACGAAAAATCGGATAATCTTTACTATCGGCCCGACAATAACAAGATCAGCCCATGTCCAATCTTCAACTCTCTTTCGCCATCGGCGACTATGATCGAAATCGCCCACTCATCGATGGCAAGGTACGAGTAGATGGCGTAGATCCCACGTTTTTGTTGCTGGCACCGGAGGAAATCTTTTTTCGAGCTTTCCGTCATCAGGCATTCGATGTCTGCGAACTCTCTTTTGGCTCTTATGTTGTCAGTATTGACAAGGGTGATCCGGGTTATATCGCAATTCCAGCCTATTTATCCCGGGCGTTCCGCCACACCTCAATCCTGGTTCGTACCGATCGAGGCATCAATCAACCGGAAAATCTGAAGGGAAAAAGAATTGGCATTGCCGAGTATCAGCTGAGCGCCAATATCTGGGCACGGGGAATTCTTGAAAACGATTACGGTGTCAAACCTGCTGATATTACCTGGGTTCGCGGTGGTATGGAAAAACCCGGGAGGCCGGAAAAAATCAAACTGAAACTACCAGCTGATGTGCATGTGGAAAGTGCGCCGAAAGATCGATCCCTTAACGATTTGCTGGAGGTCGGGGAAATCGACGGCTATATGGGGCCGCGCACATTATCCTGCTTTGATAAAGGACATCCTGATATCGGGCGATTGTTTGGTGACTCCGTTGCCACTGCGTCTGAGTATTACCAGCGTACCGGCGTGTTCCCCATTATGCATCTGTTGGGAATACGGCGATCTCTGGCAGAGCGGCATCCCTGGCTACCAAATACTCTGTTGAAAGCATTTGCTCAATCCAAAGCCGCAGCCCTGGAGCACCTCATGGATACATCCGCTACCAAAGTAACTTTACCTTTTGTCGAGGAACAACTGGTGAATGCCCGCAAATTACTTGGCAATGATTTCTGGTCTTATGGTGTTGAAAAAAACCGCGCTACACTCGATGCATTTCTTGATTACCATCACCAGCAGGGACTTTCATCCCGGCGCATAGAGATTGAAGAACTGTTTCATTCCTCAACGCTGGAATCGTTTATCGTTTAATCCGTATTCGCCATGCGACCGACCTCGTTGGAGGAATCAATGTTCATTGCTTCTTGAAAAATGCGCCATAAATACTTCCTAGCAAGGTCAGAAATCCTGCGATGATCAGGCCAAAAGCAATGGGTCTTCCGACAAACCCCGACCATTCAAAATGCAACATTTGCATTGCCTGGGCGAAAGTTTGCTCGCCAATCTTGCCGAGTATCAATCCCAGCACAATACCCGCCACTGAATACCCCGATCGGCGCAGAAAAAACCCGATGGCCCCGGCAATAAACATCACTATCACATCGATGGTCAACCCTCGCACAGCGTAGGCGCCTACGGTGGCCAGACACAGAATCATCGGAGCGAGAAACTGAAACGGTATTTTCAGCAGATTAATAATGGTTTTGGTTTCCAGATAACCCACAAACAGAATAGACAGGTTGGCATAAAACATTGCCGCAAACACCACCCA
>CAYOGN010000178.1:0-7044 GCA_964403545.1 uncultured Gammaproteobacteria bacterium | reverse complement strand
ATTCCCAACTCACCGACCTCTCCCGGGGCAAATACCATCGTACCCTTGCCTGACCAGACTTCCTGCTCGGCACTCACGATTTCGACCTGAATTGTTGACATTTTCTAACCGGTTATAGGATTCTAGGATTCTAGGTAAGTTCTTTCGCCTTTTCCACCGCCTCTTCGATACCGCCCACCATATAGAAAGCCTGCTCCGGCAGGTGATCATAGTCGCCATTGGCGATGCCCTGAAATCCTTTGATGGTGTCGTTTAACGATACATACTTGCCTGGTGTGCCGGTAAAAGTCTCCGCCACGGTAAAGGGCTGTGACAAAAATCGCTGCATTCGACGTGCGCGGTTAACCGCCTGTTTGTCATCCTCGGACAATTCATCCATGCCGAGAATTGCAATGATGTCCTGCAATTCCTTATATCGTTGCAGCGTCCCCTGAACGGCTCTTGCGGTGTTGTAGTGTTCTTCACCAATGACCAGTGGATCCAGTTGTCTGGAGGTCGAATCCAGTGGATCTACTGCCGGATAGATACCGAGTTCAGCAACCTGGCGTGATAATACCAGAGTCGCGTCGAGGTGGGCGAAGGTGGTTGCCGGAGATGGGTCGGTAAGGTCGTCCGCCTGCACATACACCGCCTGGAATGAGGTGATCGAGCCGGTTTTGGAGGAGGTAATTCGCTCCTGCAGCACGCCCATTTCATCCGCCAGCGTGGGCTGATAACCTACCGCTGATGGCATCCGGCCCAGCAGTGCAGAAACTTCGGTTCCTGCCAGCGTGTAGCGATAAATATTGTCAATAAACATCAATACATCGCGGCCGTCATCGCGAAAATGTTCCGCCATCGTCAAACCTGTCAAAGCAACACGTAAGCGGTTGCCCGGTGGTTCGTTCATCTGACCATACACCATTGCCACTTTGTCCAGAACGCCGGCTTCGGTCATCTCATGGTAGAAGTCATTGCCTTCCCGGGTTCGCTCACCAACACCGGCAAACACAGATAGTCCGCTATGAGCGGTAGCAATATTGTTGATCAGTTCAAGCAGGGTAACGGTTTTACCAACACCGGCACCACCGAATAGCCCGATTTTGCCGCCTTTCGCGATGGGCATGATCAGATCGATAACTTTAACCCCGGTTTCCAGCAATTCGAGGCTGGCCGCCTGTTCTTCATAGCTCGGTGCCGGGCGGTGAATAGGCATTCTTTTTTCGGCCTCAACTTCGCCCGCTTCATCAACCGGGTTACCCAGCACATCCATGATTCGACCCAGAGTACCCGCACCCACCGGAACCGAAATAGGACCGCCCGTATTGCTGACTTCCAGGCCACGCTTCAGGCCATCAGATGAACCCATGGAAATACAACGGACCACGCCGTCTCCCATTTGCTGTTGAACCTCAAGGGTCAGTCCGGCTTCGGTTACAAGTAGTGCGTCGTATACCTTTGGGACGCTTTCGCGGGGAAATTTGACGTCTACCACCGCACCGATAATTGTTACGATATTTCCAGAACTCATGGTTCGAAAAACCTCTATTTAATGACTAATTGGTTCAAACGGGGCGCCGCGGTCCGATTAGACCGCCGCCGCACCACTTACTATTTCAGACAACTCCTGCGTGATCGCTGCCTGACGCGCCTTGTTGTACACCAGCTGCAGATCATCAATCAGACCTCCAGCATTATCGGTTGCGGCTTTCATCGCCACCATTCTGGCGGCCTGTTCACAGGCAGAGTTTTCCGCTACCGCCTGATAGACAAGAGATTCAATATAGCGCGCCATCAGGGTATCAATGACAGCCAAAGCATCGGGTTCATAGATATAATCCCAATGGTGTTTGGTTTGTTCTTCCTCGCTTGGCTTGATTGGAATCAACTGCTCAACCGTTGGCTTTTGGATCATGGTATTAATGAAATCGTTGTAGACCACATACAGACGATCAATCTTGCCTTCATCGTAATAATCCATCATCACCTTGACCGCACCCACCAATTCTTCAAGCTGTGGTGCATCGCCCAGGTTCGTGGCTTCACTGACTACTTTGGCACCATGCCTTTTAAAAAAGGCGCTGGCTTTTTTACCAATAACCGCGACATTTATACTGGCACCTTTTTCATTCCAGCCGGCCATCTCTGTCACCACCTTTCTAAACAGGTTGGCATTGAGACCACCGCATAACCCCCGGTCACTGGAGACAACGATATACCCCACAGCATCAATCTGCTCGCGATTTTGCAGATAGGAATGTTTATACTCTGCATTTGCACTGGATGCATGCGCTACCACAGTACGCATTTTTCGTGCATAAGGCCGGGCCATTCGCATTCGGTCCTGGGCTCGTCGCATCTTGCTCGCCGCCACCATTTCCATCGCCTTGGTAATCTTGCGAGTATTACCAATACTTTTTATCTGGTTGCGAATTTCTTTTGCGCCTGCCATGTCGATTTACCCGTGCAAAACTTCTGTATTTCCAACTATCATACTACCAGCTACCGTTGGCTTTGAAATCTTCAACCGCAGCCTTCATCTTTGCAACAGCTTCATCGCTGTATTTGGGCTCAGCATTGATTCCGTCGATCATTTCGGCATGGTTGGATTTAATATAGGCCTGCATTGCCAGCTCAAAATCCACCACCTTGGCAACGTCTATATCGTCAATATAACCCTCACTTACGGCAAATAGCGATACCGCCATTTCCGCTACCGACATGGGGCTATACTGGTGCTGCTTCATAAGTTCCATAACGCGCTGACCACGTTCCAGCTGCCTCCGGGTAGCTTCATCCAGGTCGGAAGCAAACTGAGAGAATGCTGCCAGTTCCCGGTATTGGGCCAGTGCCAGCCGGATACCGCCACCGATCTTCTTGATAATTCCGGTCTGCGCCGCACCACCTACCCGGGATACTGACAAACCAGCGTTAATTGCAGGCCGAATTCCCGCATTAAACAGATCAGACTCGAGGAAAATCTGACCGTCGGTAATTGAAATTACGTTGGTTGGAACAAAGGCTGAGACGTCACCCGCCTGAGTTTCGATAATTGGCAATGCAGTAAGGGAGCCCGTTTGACCCTTGATCGCGCCTTCTGTCAACTTTTCTACTTCTTTTTCGTTAATTCGTGCCGCCCGTTCGAGCAGGCGCGAGTGAAGATAAAAGACGTCACCCGGATAGGCTTCACGGCCCGGCGGGCGACGCAACAGTAGCGAAATCTGGCGATAAGCCCATGCCTGCTTGGTCAGATCATCGTAAATAATAAGCGCGTCTTCGCCCTTGTCCCGAAAATACTCCCCCATCGTACAGCCTGAATAAGGCGAGATAAACTGTTCAGCTGCGGAGTTTGACGCCGTGGCAGCAACCACAATGGTGTGATCCATGGCACCATGCTCTTCCAGTTTCCGTACCACCGCTGCGACACTCGATGCTTTCTGGCCAATAGCAACATAGATACACTTAATTCCGGTGCCTTTCTGGTTGATAATCGCATCGATAGCTACCGCGGTCTTGCCGGTCTGCCGGTCTCCGATAATCAGTTCGCGCTGACCACGACCGATGGGCACCATGGAATCGATTGATTTAAGGCCGGTCTGTACCGGTTGATCCACTGACTTTCGGGCAATAACCCCCGGCGCTACTTTTTCGATCGGCGAAACACCGGCGTAGTCAATGGCGCCTTTACCATCGATGGGTCGCCCCAGCGCATCCACAACACGGCCGAGCAGGCCTTCGCCAACGGGTACTTCGAGAATACGACCGGTACACTTTACGGTATCCCCTTCTGACAAATGTTTATAGTCCCCAAGCACCACCACACCCACTGAATCCGGCTCAAGGTTAAGAGCCAGGCCGTAGGTGCCACCAGGAAATTCAAGCATCTCGCCTTGCATCGCCTCGCTGAGACCATGAACGCGTGCGATACCGTCTGTCAGCATCACGATTGTGCCTTCAGTACGAGCTTCGGTACTGGCTTCAAAATTTTTGATTCGGTCCTTGATCAGGTCGCTGATTTCGGATGGATTCAATTGCATGGACATTTTATAAGTTCCTATAGATCAGGTGCACAGCCTTAAGCGGCCAGGGCACCAACAAGTTTTTCGAGTTGCGCTTTAACCGAACCGTCAACCACCCAGTCACCGGCACGAATAATGGCTCCACCAATAAGATCCTGGTCAACCTCAAAGCTGAGTTTTACTGTACGCCCCAGTCTGGTTTGCAATGCGTTGACAAACTGCTGCTGTTGCGATTCATCTATTGCGGTGGCGGTAATCATGTCTGCTTCGATGATTCTTTCTGCTTCTGCTCGATGCTCGGCAAATATTCTGCTGATATCCGGTAACGCATTGATACGATCATTTTTTACCAGCACCTTCACCAGGCTGGCGGCATCGGGTGAAATGCTGTCACCACAAACTTCAAGGATCAAACCAGTTTGCTGCTGCTCGGTGGATGCCGGATTCTTTAGCAATTCAATCAGGTTACTGTCGCTGGCAATTCGCGCCAGCAAATCAAGCTGATTGCCCCATCCCGCGAGATCATTACCTTCCCTGGCAAGCTCAAAGGCAGCCTGGGCGTATGGTCTTGCAACGTTGCTATAATCCGCCATTGATCAGTCCTTCGCGACTACAAACGAGAAGCCAGCTGGTTCAGCAGGTCCGCGTGGGCCCTGGCATCGACTTCGCGTTTGAGAATCTGGCGTGCACCTTCTACCGCAAGTTCACCAACCTGCCCGCGCAGTGTTTCCCTTGCCTTGTTAAGTTCAGTCAGGGTGTCGGCATGGGCTGCGGCGACGATACGCTCACCTTCAGCCTGGGCTTTTGATTTCGCCTCCTCAACCAGTTCAACACCACTTTTTTCCGCCTTTTGTATGATTTCATTGGCTCTGGATCTGGCCTCTGCAACAAAAATCTCCGCCTGTTTGTGGCCTTCTTCCTCGGCCTTCTGGCCTTTGTCTGCTGCCGCCAGACCATCGGCAATGGTGGTCTTGCGTTCATTCAGAGCGCCGATAATGGGCGTCCATACGAATTTTTTACTGAACCAGACAAACAGGATAAAAAAGAGTACCTGGAACAGTAGTGTGAGATTAATATTCATCTCTTCTCGCCTTCAATTTGTAATTGCTGGAACTGGAATCAGCTGCCCTGGACGATCACTGACGATCAGGCAACCGCAAACAGTACGTACATAGCGATACCCACAGCAATCATCGGTACTGCGTCTACCAGTCCCATAACAATGAAAAACTGGGTTCGCAGCATCGGGATCAGTTCCGGTTGGCGCGCTGCGCCTTCGAGGAATCGTCCACCGAGGAGGCCAACGCCGACCGCAGCGCCAACAGCGCCGAGACCCATCATGATTGCGCCAGCTATGAATAAAAGTGCTTGTTCCATCTTTATCTCCGAAGGTTGAAATTGGATTGGTGATTAAAATATCGAAATAAAATCGCGAAAAAATCGTGTTAGTGGTGCGAGTGTGCCATATCCATATACACAATGGTCAATACCATAAAGATAAAGGCCTGTAGCGTAATAATCAGGATGTGGAAGACGGCCCAGACGAATTGCAGAACGCCACCAAACAGAGTCAGGGTAACGCTGGCACCAAACATCAGGGAAATCAGAATAAAAATCATCTCCCCCGCATACATATTGCCGAACAATCGTAGCGAGTGGGAAATAGGTTTGGATATCAGGCTGACAAACTCAAGAAAAAAGTTGGCCGGAATAAACAATACTTTCAGCACCGGATTTTTCGCTTCAAATGGCTGCATGGTCAATTCTGCTGCAAACCCAGCCACACCCTTATTCTTGACGTTAAAGAACAGGAATAGTACAAAAACACTCAGAGCAAGACCGAATGTAATATTGGGATCAGTACTTGGTACGATTTTCTGGTATTCGATTCCTATCAGACCAACGGCTCTGGGAATCACCTCAACAGGTATCAAATCCATCAGGTTCATCAGGAAGATCCAGCAAAACAGGGTCAGCGCCATGGGTGCTACCATATCATTCTTGGCGGTAAAAGAGCTGCGGACGTTTTCGTCAATAAATTCAACAATCCATTCGACAAAGTTCTGCATCATACCGGGCTCTCCGGCGGTGACCTTTTTGGCAACCCCGTGAAACACCCACAGGAACAGTGCACCGAGAGCAAATGACCAGAACAGGCTGTCGACATGAAATGCCATAAAACCCATGTCATCAACTTCCTCTCCCGTATGTGCCATCCCCCAATGCCCGTCTGAATGACGGCCGTAGGTAAGATTGGTCAGGTGATGACGAATAAATTCGCCAGAGGTTAGTTCGCCTTCTGCTGACATCGAATTTGATCAGTTATTCTTAAATTTTCTGTTGAACTGCGCTATTTTATGGCAAAAACACATATCAATGAAACACCTTCGACCTTTTTAACTCTGCAGGTTTAAACTCACCCCGCTTTATAAATCTTCAATTCAGCGGATCGGCCTGGCCGCTACCCACATATATCCCGCCTGCATCGTAATATATCCCAGTACCACATAGAGCGGACCAAGTTCGAGATAAACCAGTCCAATGTAAATACCGCCCGCGACAATCAACAGCTTGAATACAAGCCCTGAAAATAGCGGCGCCATCCCCAGGTACGGATTGGCAACGACCGCCTGACTCGACCTCTTCACGCTCCTGGCAGCGACCAGGGTTGCCAGAATTCCCAGCAATGACCCGAATGCTACCCCTTTTGCCCGTTCAAGGCCTACCGATATCAACGCCGCCGGCCCCGAACTGACCGTCACTATCAATAGCATCACTATTACCAGTGCAACTGCGAAGTTCACTTGCAGTACCAGTACTCGTCTGGCACTTTGTTCCAGTGTTTCTATTAGCCCTTCCCCTTGATGTGGGTTCCCGGCGCAATATCCCGCAACTAACGAACCAGATCTCCGGGGGCGGCGGATTATAAGGGCATCATCAGGAACGGTCAACCGTATTTCCTCAGCCTCGGCGGCGGCACTTTTAAGGGCCTGGAAAATTAGCCCTACTACCCGTTAGCAGCAGGCTTCCAAGGTCATATGGCTAA
>CAYOGN010000177.1:0-8898 GCA_964403545.1 uncultured Gammaproteobacteria bacterium | reverse complement strand
GGCCGGGGTAAATGTCATACCCGGCCACAACGAAGTGGTTAAAGACGCAGAAGAAGCAGTAGTAATTTCAGATGGTATTGGTTATCCGGTGATGATTAAAGCAAGTGCCGGAGGCGGAGGTAAGGGTATGCGGATTGCCTGGAACCAGGAGGACTGCAGGGATGGGTTTGAACGTGCCAGCAGCGAAGCGATTTCCAGTTTTGGTGATGGCAGAATTTTTATAGAGAAATTTATCGAGCAGCCTCGGCATATTGAAATCCAGGTCATTGCCGATACCCATGGAAATGTCATTACCCTGAATGAGCGTGAATGCTCCATTCAGCGACGCCATCAGAAGGTAATTGAAGAAGCCCCGTCACCGTTTATTGATGAAGCAACCAGAGAGGCAATGAGTCAGCAGGCAAAAATCCTGGCGAAGGCAGTTGACTATTGCTCGGCGGGAACGGTGGAGTTAATTGTTGATGCCCATCGTAATTTCTACTTTCTGGAAATGAATACCCGGCTTCAAGTGGAGCACCCGGTGACAGAAATGATTACCGGACTTGATCTAGTTGAACTGATGATACGGGTTGCTGCCGGAGAAGCACTACCGATATCCCAGCAAGATGTGGGAATCAATGGTTGGGCAATGGAAGCAAGGATATATGCTGAAAGTCCATTGCGGAATTTTCTGCCATCAACCGGAAGGTTGGTTAAATATCTACCTCCACCTGAAAGCGAGCACGTCAGGGTGGATACAGGGGTGTTGGAAGGATCCGAGATTTCGATGTTTTATGACCCGATGATAGCCAAGCTGGTTACCTGGGGTTCTACCCGAGAGGAGTCAATCGAAGTCGTGCAGCAGGCTCTTGATCAATATTACATCCGCGGTGTTGAGACCAACCAGCCGTTTGTTGCCGCGATTATGGCCCATCCACGGTTTCAACGTGGTGAGTTAACCACTAATTTTATCGCCGAAGAATATCCTGAAGGGTTTACCACTGACCTGTTACCGGGTGCCGACACAAGCGCAATGGTAGCAGCCATGGCCAGTATTCATCATCGTTTGATGCTGCGCGCAATAACAACGACCGGACAAATGCAAAACTACGGCCGCAGAGTGAGCAGAGACTGGGTTGTGATGATGAATGGTAAATCCTGGGTCAGCGAAATTTCCGGCACCGACGGACAATGGACTGTTCAGATTGATGGTGTTGAATATTTGATTGAGGATCAATGGAGACCAACAGAGCCCGTTTATTCTGCGAAGATAAATGGAAAGTTGATTGTCCTTCAAGTTGAAAAAAGCGGTGCAGGTTATGCATTGATTCATTCAGGAAACCAGTTATTTGTCAGAGTAATGAATTCGGGCACCGCAGCACTGTTCGGTTTGATGCCAGAAAAGAGTGCTCCAGATCTTTCAGGGTTTTTGCTATCTCCAATGCCGGGTCTTTTGGTATCACTAAATGTGGAGCCCGGTCAATTAGTTAAGGCAGGAGAAGTGCTGGCAGTCATTGAGGCGATGAAAATGGAGAATTCCATACGCGCTGAGAGAGAGGTAGTGGTGGCCAGGGTGTTGGTTGAACCCGGATCAATTCTTGAGGTGGACCAATTGATCCTCGAATTTGAATCGGCTGCCTGATGGCCACAAATCGCCTCGTCGCAGGCTCCATTGACGCTGTTCATGCCAGTCCTGGTCACTAGGATTTTTGCAATTTGATCCAGGTTGACAAACTTCTGGAGGCGGATCGGCGCACCCTTGGTCGTGCAATTACCCTGCTCGAATCAACCCGGGAAGATCATCGGCTCGAAGCGGATGAATTACTGGAGAAGATAATATCGTACACAGGCAATTCATTGCGTATTGGTATAACCGGTGTACCCGGGGTAGGAAAATCGACATTTATAGATATTCTGGGGCAACATGTCATCGACCTCAATCATAAGGTTGCGGTACTCACCATTGATCCCAGTTCATCCATTTCCGGTGGTTCCATACTGGGTGATAAAACCAGAATGCCAAACCTGTCAACAAATCCGTCAGCGTATATTCGCCCTTCGCCGTCAGCTTGTACCCTGGGTGGTGTTGGTCGCAGAACCAGGGAAACAATTTTGCTCTGTGAGGCAGCCGGTTTTGATCTGGTGATTGTAGAGACCGTAGGGGTAGGGCAGTCAGAAACCCTGGTAGCTGAAATGACTGACGTGTTCCTGTTGTTACTCCAGCCCGGTGGCGGCGATGAGTTACAGGGAATTAAACGGGGAATTATGGAACTGGCGGATATCGTGGTGGTGAACAAGGCAGATGGTGACCTGGAAAGGTCTGCAGGTGTGGCGGTCGCCGATATACAACATGCACTGAATTTGATCAATCCACGTCTGGCTGAATGGGAGGTTCCGGTGTTAGCAATATCAGCGCTCGAAAAACGCGGTATAGAGGGGGTTTGGCAGCTGGTAGAAAGATATCGGTCGCAGGTAACCCGGGACAATATTCTCGTCCAGCGGAGGGAACAGCAGGCACTAAACTGGCTCTGGCATGAAACCGGAGAACTCCTGTTGGAGCAACTACGACACGGTTATCATTCTGGTCCAGCCCTGGCGGATTTGCAACATCAGATCAGGAGTGGAAAAATAGCGCCTTCGGTTGCGGCGCGACAATTGGCCCGACGATTTGTTGAAAGTCAGATTGATTTGTAGAATAGAAAAATAATGATTGGAAAACTAAACCATATTGCGATCGCAGTTTCAGATCTCGATTTTGCCAGCGAACAGTATCGGGAAGTGTTTGGTGCTGCGGTTTCGGAGCCGCTGGATCTACCCGAGCACGGCGTAACTACGGTGTTTGTTACTCTACCCAATACCAAAATCGAGTTGTTAAAACCTTTAGGCGATGACTCACCTATCGCCAGGTTTCTCGAAAAGCATCCGTCAGGTGGTATCCATCATGTTTGTTATGAGGTCGTGGATATCGGACTTGCATCGGAAAGATTAAAAACCAGGGGGCTACGTATCCTTGGCGATGGTAAACCCAAAATTGGCGCTCATGGAAAACCTGTAATATTTCTCCATCCCAAAGATGCACTCGGGACTTTGGTAGAACTGGAGCAAATTTAGGACGAGCACTGAGCACCGGGTTAAAATATCTCCATGCCTGGCTGATTATTTCCGGGAAGTCTCTTTCAGCTGAAAAATCCTGTGGCAAAAAAAGACAAAATTTACGCGGATAAAATACCCCATGTCGTCGACTTTATTTTTGACCAGTCGGTAGTGGATGTATTTCCTGACATGATTCGACGATCGGTGCCTGGGTATGAGACAGTAATAGCATTATTGGCAGTGATCGCGGAACGCTACTTCGAATCCGGGTCACGGATTTATGATCTGGGATGCTCTCTGGGCGCCGCCACGTTATCGGTACAATCCAGAATTGGCTGTGACAACGTGGAGTTTGTCGCCGTGGACAGTTCCCGGTTTATGCTGGATCAATGCAGGGAGAATTTTGCGCGGAAAATTCCTTTGTCTGGATATCAATGTCTGGAGCAGGATATTCGAAAGGTCGAAATAAGCAATGCCAGTGTAGTGATCCTGAATTTTTCTTTACAATTTTTGCCACAGCAGGATAGGGACAAAATGATCAGAAAAATATATCAGGGGCTAATCCCGGGAGGAGTGCTGATTCTGTCAGAGAAAATAATAGAACCCATGGAGGCGGAAAATTGCCTCCTGATCGATCTGGCCCACGGATTTAAATCGGCAAACGGATATAGTAATCTGGAAATCAGTCAGAAACGGTCAGCACTTGAAAACGTGATGAATCTGGATTCTGTCAATGAGCATGTTTCGCGACTGGAGTCCGCAGGTTTTCCCGCGGTACAACAATGGTTCCAGTGTTTTAACTTCGTATCCTTGTTGGCAATCAAGTAAATATTGCTCCGGGATGATGTCAGGTTGAAATACATACCCCTATTAAAGTGTGATCGATAGCAGAAAAATACGTTCAGTATTAGCGGGGTCAAGGTTTGAAGTTTTCACCGATTACTTTATCGGTGAGTCTGAAATATTTCTTGCTCAGCGTCCCCATGGAGATCGGGAAAAATGGTTGCAGATCGCTAACAATCTACCAGAAATAGCGGTATCCGAAATCGATCCAGGCAGTGACTTTATTACTGTTCGAACCGGGGCAGAACCTGATCACCAGATTACAGAGCGTCTTCGTTCCGGACTTATGGCATTGTGTCCCTGGCGCAAAGGACCGTTTCGTATTTTCGGCGTTGAAATCGATGCCGAATGGCGTTCCTGCCTTAAGTGGAACCGCATTGTTGATCAAATATCACCGCTGGTCGATCGATGCGTGCTGGATATTGGTTGCGGCAATGGATACTACCTCTGGCGCATGGAAGGGGCCGGGGTTCGACTGGCAATTGGTATCGATCCCACCCAGCTATTCCTCGCTCAGTTTACGGCCATCAACAGATATCTCGCCTCGAACCGAATCTTTATTGTGCCGATAAAGTGCGAAGAACTTTTCATTCAGGGAGAACTTCAATCTACCCGGGGTTTCGATACCGTATTTTCGATGGGGATCTACTATCATCGACGCCATCCCTGCGCTCATTTAACGGAACTGTTCAGGTTTTTGAGACCTGGCGGTGAACTGGTGCTGGAAACGCTGGTTATCGACGGGGATCATGATGCAGAGCTTGTGCCGCAACATCGCTATGCGAAAATGAGAAACGTCTGGAGCATCCCCACCGTTACAAGATTGCAGCAAAAGCTGGTTGCTAACGGTTTTGAGGAGATAAGGCTGATTGATATCACGCAGACGACCATTGCAGAGCAGCGACGCACAGCGTGGATGACCTTTGAGTCTCTGGCGGATTTTCTCGACCCGGATGACCACGGTCGAACCATAGAAGGTTATCCAGCACCGAAGAGGGCTTGTATGGTTGCCAGGCGCCCAGCATAAATTCAGATAGTGGATCCGTGTTAGCGAGATCGACAATTCTATCGTACACTGCACGCCACCCAACTGCTGACTCCAGCATGACTAGACCTGATACCGATGATTATCTCCAGATTTTTCTGAAAGACGCCTGTTTGATGGATGTTCGCGCACCAGTAGAGTTTGATCGGGGTGCGTTTGAACACGCGACTAATTTGCCGTTGATGAGCGACGAGGAACGCCATCAGGTAGGGATTCGCTACCAGCAAGCCGGGCAGGATGCAGCGATAGCACTGGGTCGGAAGCTGGTAGATCAGGAACTACAGCACCGTCGAACTGAATCCTGGATTGATTTCGCGAAAACAAATCCTGAGGGATACCTGTACTGCTTTCGAGGTGGTCTTCGTTCCCGAATAAGTCAGCAATGGATGGCGGAGTCAGTCGTAGAGTTCCCCTATATTCAGGGCGGCTACAAGTCCATGCGACGGTTCCTCATTGACCGCTTCAGCGCAGATATCAATTCGACGCCACTGGTATTGATCAGTGGTCGCACAGGAACCGGTAAAACACTGCTGCTCAATCGGATTTGTCGATCATTGGATCTCGAAGGAATGGCCAATCACCGTGGTTCCAGTTTTGGCTCTATGGCGAATGCCCAGCCAACCCCGATCAACTTCGAAAATGTGCTGTCTGTCAGGATGCTGAAGTTATGCGCGCGGCAACCCGAAGCAAGCGTATTTGTCGAAGGCGAGGGCAGGTTAGTGGGGCGTCTGACCCTGCCAGATGTGTTATGGAACAAAATGCAGCATTCGCCCACGCTAGTTCTTGAAGCAGATATGGAACGTAGAATTGAAATTGGATTAAATGATTATGTGATTGATTTATTTAGTGATATTAAAAATAATTCATCGGATGAAGAAGGCTTTAACCAGTTTGCAGATCGGCATAGAACCAGCTTGAACAATATCTCCAGACGGCTCGGTAATGAGCGATTTACCCAGGCTTCGGGATTGTTAGAGGAAGCGATTGAAGCGCATAAACAAGTTGATGATCTCGAAGGTTACAAGCCGTTTATCGCCCTGCTGCTCAAGCATTACTATGACCCGATGTACGATTATCAATTGTCAAAACGCCAATCGGAAGTGTTGATCAGAGGAGACGAGATTGAGTTGCTGGACTGGCTGCAAAAACAGGGCGTTGAACTTCAATGAAGACTGTTAACCCGGTAGTTAAAGATGTAGTGCTGCTAGGTGGCGGTCATGCACATGTTATTGTTATCCGTATGTGGGCGATGAAGCCGCTTCCAGGGGTAAGACTTACCCTGGTTTCCCAGGATGCATTGACCCCATACTCGGGTATGTTGCCGGGGTTGATTGCGGGGCATTACACGGTTGCACAGAGCAATATTGATCTCTCAAGATTGTGCCAGTGGGCAGGCGTACGATTTATTGAACAGCAGGCATTGGGAGTAGATGTTGAAAGCAATCTGATACTGTTGGCCCAACGACCGGGGCTCGAATACGATTATCTGTCCATAGATACGGGGGGTGCTCCACGACTAGACAATGTAGTGGGCGCGAGTCAATATACGACTCCGGTAAAACCGGTGCATCAGTTTTACCAACGTTGGCAGCAAATCAGGCAGCGCGCATCTGCCAGAGATCGGGCCCTCACTATCGGTGTCGTCGGCGCCGGTGCCGGAGGATTTGAAATACTGATGGCCATGCAGCACTGCCTTGAACAGTCTGATAGACATGATCAGTCAATGGTCCACCAGTTTCATTGGTTCATTCGGGGCCAGGCGTTGTCAGACTACCCCGGTCGTGTCCAAACCATTGCGCTGGAGCATTGCCAACAGCAGGGCATTCAGTGTCATCAGAATTTTGATGTAATAAGGGTTAAATCGGGCAGCCTGATTTCACGACACGGTGAAGAAATTGCGTTAGATGAAATACTTTGGTGTACCGATGCGAAGGCACCAGCATGGCCCCTTGAATCCGGTTTGAATTGCGATCAGGATGGGTTTATTACGGTCAACGATTCACTTCAATCAAGTTCTCATTACAATATTTTTGCCGGTGGAGACGTTGCCATTCAACCCAATCATCCAAGACCCCGGGCCGGCGTTTTCGCAGTACGCCAGGGACCGGTCTTGTTTGAAAACCTGCAACGTATTGTTCTTGGTCAACCGCTACGCCGGTATCGCCCACAAAAAAATTTCCTGACATTATTATCAATGGGTAGCCAGTCTGCCATTGCCAACAAAGGTTCTATCAGTTTGCAGGGCAGATGGATCTGGAAATGGAAAGACTGGATTGACCAGCGTTTTATGAATCGCTTCAACAACCTGCCACCGATGTCAGCTACGCGGCCAGGAGATCTCTCTCCGGTCCTGGCTAGCGAACTTGACGTGACGGATCAGCAATTACTGATGCGTTGCGGAGGATGCGGCGCCAAAGTTGCCAGTGAAGTATTGGCAAGGGTCTTGAGTGATCTGGAGATGACGGAGCGTAACGATCTGGTCGTTGGGCTTTCGCAACCAGATGATGTGGCAGTAATCGATACCAAAGGTAGACTTCTCGCCCAGTCGGTGGATCAAATTCGCAGTTTCGTGGACGATTCCTGGATTTTTGGACGGATAGCGGCAATTCATGCTCTGAGTGATTTATATGCTGTCGGGGCTACACCCCAATCGGCCATGGTGTTGGCGGCACTTCCCTTCGCCAGTGAAACAATTACCGGCCGTGATCTGAAACAGCTGATGAGCGGTGTTGTCCATGAATTAAATATTGCGAATTGTGTATTGTCGGGAGGTCATACCAGTGAATCTTCCGATCTATCTCTTGGCTTTGTAGTGAATGGGTATCCTGATTCCGGCGCTGGTATTGCCAAAGGCGGAGGAGGTAAAGACACGGCTGTGACCGGTATGGTTCAGGGGCAACTGTTTATCCTGACCAAGGCACTGGGAGTAGGGGTTATAATGGCCGCACATATGCGTGCCGAAGCCGATGCCAGCTTTGTTCAAAACGCTATTGGCGCTATGCTAAAAAGCAATGCCCGGGCCAGTGAGATTTTACTCAAACTGGGGGTCACAGCGATGACGGATGTCACAGGATTTGGACTGATCGGACACCTTGGCGAAATGCTGCATGCCGCAGATTTCGGTTGTCACTTGAATCTTGGGAAAATTCCAGTGTTGCCTGGCGCAATTTCACTATCAAATCAGGGAATTCGAAGCTCTTTATACAATGCCAATCACAGGTTCTCAAAATTAATCGTTACGCCTGACAACATCAAATCCCGGGAGAACTATCCACTACTGTTTGACCCTCAGACCAGTGGCGGGTTGCTGGCAACCGTGCCCGCCCATAGTGCCAAAGAATGTATCGAACAATTGGTCGCGGCGGGATATGATGATGCGAGCGTTGTCGGAGAAGTTCTTGCATCGGACAGTGTTGCAATTTCAATAGAAGACTAAATCAGTGGTAAAGAGAAATCTTGAACCACACCATATCTGGTTTGAATGATTAGTTGCCGCTTTATACACAATATTGAAAAGTGCGTTTCAATCAGATATACAGGTGCTTTATAATTTCAACGTTTACAGGCCTGGATAGAGGCTCGTGCATTCAATGAATTTACAGAAACTTGATCAACAATATCGTCAGAATGGATTTGTCAGTGGCATTGAAATTATAGATTCTGCCACCGCAATCAAGCACCGACAGGCCATGGAAAAGGCCGAATCCAAAATTGGTTCCGTCCACTATAAAAGCAAGATTCACACTTTGCTGCGATCACCCTGTGAACTGGCCACACACAACAGGGTGCTTGATTTGGTTGAGCGATTGATTGGCCCAAATATATTACTTTACAACGCCACTTACATTGTCAAGGAGCCCCATGCGCCATCGCACGTCAGCTGGCACCAGGATTTGACCTATTGGGGATTTGACAGCGACGATCAGGTATCTATGTGG
>CAYOGN010000176.1:0-4361 GCA_964403545.1 uncultured Gammaproteobacteria bacterium | reverse complement strand
ATGAAACAGTTCCGACTGGGATGTGATGTCCAGTTTGGCATAGGAATTCTTGCGATGCAGGGAAACGGTGTGGCTGGTAATGGATAAGCGTTGTGCGATTGATCTGGTATTGTGTCCGTAGAGGTAGTGCTGAATAACTTCACATTCACGAGGCGTCAGTATAGAGGTGGCGAACACCCCTCGAGCGGTCTCCAACTGTGAATGCAACTGCGTGCTATGCGGTTCTTCCCCTTCTTTTTTCGCCATCCAGTATTTTGTCAATACGTCATCGACAACAGGTTGGCAGGTCTTCAGGATCTCGGCATCTCTGGTGCTGAATTTCGCTGATGTTTCGGTATTGACCAGGGAAACATTGGCAAAGCAACCATCGGGAAGATAGGTTATAAACCCCACTTCATCTTTGCTCAGAGAAGGTCGATAAAATCTCCTGTAGTACTCGCTTTGACGAAAACCAGATGGGGCCACATCACTTAAGCGATATAAACCGGATTCGATGCCATTGATGCCGGCGCGATAGAAAGGATCCAGAAGATAAGCGCCCGCGAAGTACGCATCGATATGTAGACTACGCTGAGATTCCATGGCGTTGTCGTAGACATTGACGGGGATTCTATTTCTTCCATGAACAACGATCAATCCAATATCTGAAGGAATCAGCACCCCGAGTGCCTGCATCAAATACGACGGCACGGATTCGATATCGGTTTCGTCGGCAATTGTGACGACCCACTGATTCCAGCGCCTGAACAGGTCAGAATCAATCTTTGGCATTAGTTTTTTGAGAGTAAGCGTAGTATCCGTCTAGGTGAACATGCAGGATCTGAAACGCCAGATTACAATGGATTTTATCTGAGCAGGTACCCTATAATGGGCGCAGACGCTCAGAGAAGCGACTATAACGAAATATCTTATTCACGACTACCAATGAGGTTTATTCAATGACTATACGTACATACCGCTTACTGGCGGTAAATTTAATTGCATTTTTCATGTTGCTCGGAATGTCATCCATGGCTGCCGCTGCTTGTTCCAATCAGGGAGCGCTCGATGAGCGTTATTGCGATGAGGATGGAGATCTGATTGCGGATACACCCACCGATGCTTCGCAACTGGTTGATCCGGATACACTTATTTTTGCCTATACCCCGGTTGAAGATCCAGCAGTGTATAAGGAAGCCTGGAAAGATTTCCTGGATCACCTCGAAGCCAAAACCGGTAAAGATGTGATCTTTTTCCCGGTTCAGTCCAATGCTGCCGAGATAGAGGCCATGCGTTCCGGCAGGCTGCATATCGCCGGGTTTAACACCGGCTCGAATCCACTGGCGGTCAACTGTGCCGGTTTCTCTCCTTTTACCATCATGGCACGTGATGATGGAAGCTTCGGTTACGAGATGGAAATCATCACTTTCCCGGGAAGTGGTATCGAAAAAGTACAGGATATCAAGGGAAAGCAACTGGCGTTCACCTCTCCAACCTCAAACTCAGGTTTCAAAGCACCTTCTGCGATCCTGAAAGAGGAGTTTGGAATGGTTAAAGACACAGATTTTGAGCCTACATTCTCCGGCAAACACGACAACTCTATCCTCGGTGTTGCCAACAAGGATTATATGGCAGCCTCCATCGCCAACTCGGTCAAAGCCCGAATGATCAGTCGGGAAGTGGTAAAAGCAGAGGATCTGGTTACCATTTACAAGTCGCAAACCTTTCCAACTACCGGATTTGGAATAGCCCACAATCTGAAGCCAGAACTGGCGGCTCAAATCAAGGAAGCCTTTTTTGGTTTTCCCTGGGACAATGCAGATGGTACGCCTTCTTCTCTCAAGGTAGAGTTCGAAAAATCAGGTGAAGGTCAATTTATTCCTATTACTTACAAGGAGCACTGGTCAGTCATTCGCACCATCGATAAGGCGAACGAAGTTTCATACGCCTGCGAATAAACCCGGTAAATAAACGACACATCCTTATATCCCTTCCGGTGACGCATTCGGTCACCGGAGGGGTTGCTTTGGACATAGCTCATGCTCAAGCTAGATAATCTCTGTAAAATTTACAGCACGGGGGATCAGGCGTTGACCGATGTCACTCTGGATGTTCCTGACGGCCAGGTGATGGGGTTAATCGGCCCATCAGGTGCCGGAAAAAGCACATTGATACGCTGTATAAATCGTCTGGTAAAACCCTCCAGTGGGCGCATTGTTCTCGACGAAGTTGAAATTAGTGCCATTGGTTCCCGTGAACTACGAAAACAACGGCGGCGTATGGGTATGATCTTTCAGGAATATGCGCTGGTAGAACGTCTCTCGGTAATGGAAAACGTACTCTCCGGGCAGTTGGGATACGTTGGTTTCTGGTCGAGCTACTTTCGTCGTTTTCCGAAGAATGCGATCGACGAAGCATTTCGGTTACTGGAGCGTGTCGGACTGGATCATATGGTTGACAAGCGTGCGGATGAACTGTCCGGTGGACAGCGCCAGAGGGTGGGTATCGCACGGGCGTTATTGCAGGATCCCGCCATTCTTCTGGTAGATGAGCCTACCGCTTCACTCGACCCCAAAACATCGAGACAAATCATGCGCCTGATTTGTGAGTTGTGCAAAGAGCGTAATCTCTCGGCAATTATCAATATCCATGATGTGGCGCTGGCACAAATGTTTGTTCAGCGTATTGTCGGGCTTCAGCTGGGTAAAGTCGTCTATGATGGTTTGCCCAATGAAATGTCGCCCGATGTACTAACCCAGATATATGGTGAGGAAGACTGGGAGGCAACCATTGATAAAATCGATGAGGATGACGAAGACGAAGCGATCACTGAATTTCAGGACGATGCTCAGTCATGATAAAGATCAATGCGACCAGGTGCAATGGAGTCATAGCCAATAAAGTAGCGGAGCCTGACCACCTCAAGTCCCGCATATGAGCGCGCAGACAGCTTCAACCGTGCGTACCTGGAAACGCCCCCCGTTGATCGGTAACCCTGCTTTGCGATATGGTTTGCTGGTGGCGACGCTGGTCTATTTATATTTTGCAGTGGGCTCCTACGACGTTAACTGGTCACGTGTATATGAAGGTCTGGATCGTGGCTGGAAGTTTATTGCAGCATTTAGTCACCCGGATTTTGTAACCCGTTGGGGTGATATACGGGAAGGTATGATCGAAAGTATCATCATGACCATTACCTCGACGGTAGCGGGCATTTTTATCTCAGTTCCTATCGCCCTCGGGGCAGCACGCAATCTTGCACCCGTCCCCGTATATCTTCTCTGCCGCGGTATTATTGCGTTATCTCGTGCCCTGCATGAGATTATCGTAGCCATACTGATGGTGGCTATTTTTGGTTTTGGACCCCTGGCCGGATTTATCACTCTGTCTTTTGCCACCATTGGGTTTTTGGCCAAACTGCTGGCGGAAAATATCGAAGATATGGATCGTAGTCAGGCTGAAGCGATCACGGCGACCGGCGCTGGCTGGATGCAATGGATCAATTACGGCATACAGCCCCAGGTGATGCCGCGGTTGATTGGTTTGTCGATTTATCGCCTCGACATCAATTTTCGCGAATCAGCAATACTTGGACTGGTAGGGGCTGGGGGAGTGGGTGCAACCCTCAATACGGCCTTCGATCGCTATGAGTTTGATACCGCTGCAGCCATTATCATCATGATTATTGTCATCGTAATGGTGCTGGAATACAGCTCAAGTATTATTCGCGCGAAGGTACAGTAAGAATGCCAATCAAGCAAAAAGGAGAAATCAAGATTTGGCAACGACGTGACCGCAACCGGCAGCTGGCGATATGGTTTGGCTGGTTGTGTGGGGTTGCATTGTTAATGTATTGCTGGTCCATTATTTCAGAAAGTACTACCTGGTATTTTGTCTACGATGCCCCGCGCATTGCCGCTGACATTGGGGGTCGTGCCTGGCCACCGCGTTGGAGTTACCTGAGTGAACTCTGGGGTCCATTGTGGGATACGATCAATGTTGCCACTCTGGGTACCGCATTGGCGTTGGTTTTTGCGGTGCCGGTTGCTTTTCTGGCCGCGCGCAATACAACCCCGGACAAAATTTTCCTCCGCCCCCTCGCGTTGCTCATTATCGTCTCATCACGATCAATTAATTCCCTGATCTGGGCCCTTTTGCTGGTCTCGATTATTGGGCCGGGTATTTTCGCCGGTACCATCGCCATCGCACTGCGTTCTATTGGCTTTACCGCCAAATTGCTGTACGAGGCGATTGAAGAGATCGATAAAAATCAGGTCGAGGCAATCACCGCCACCGGGGCCAGTAAGGCGCAGGTAATCGCCTATGGAATCGTGCCTCAAATCCTGCCCGCATTTGCCGGCATCGTCGTATTTCGCTGGGAT
>CAYOGN010000175.1:0-8289 GCA_964403545.1 uncultured Gammaproteobacteria bacterium | reverse complement strand
AATGCTTTCGCCGATCCGCCATGCTTCTCTGACAATACCTTGGTCAGCGCCGCTGTCAGCGTCGTCTTGCCATGGTCAACGTGCCCAATCGTGCCTACGTTTACGTGGGGCTTCGTTCTTTCAAATTTCTCTTTCGACATTATTAATAATCTCGCTAATTACCGTTTCAATCTCAAACAAACCGTTCAGGTGACTTTATTCACCTGTCCGACTACTTAACTACCCTCTCCATCCTGTGACTCGATCACAATGACTGAATCACCCTGACCCGGCCGGCATGACCCGAACACCTGGCCCAATCACAAATCCCGCCTGCGGGGTAAATCTGGAGCCCACAACCAGACTTGAACTGGTGACCTCTTCCTTACCAAGGAAGTGCTCTACCGCCTGAGCTATGTGGGCGTCACAATTACGTCTGGTCTCCCCAAACTGATGGAGCGGGTGATGGGAATCGAACCCACATCATCAGCTTGGAAGGCTGAGGTTCTAGCCTTTGAACTACACCCGCACTCATTACATCACACCCTGCTCACATCACAACGGTGGTGGAGGGGGGAGGATTCGAACCTCCGAAGGCTGAGCCAGCAGATTTACAGTCTGCCCCCTTTGACCGCTCGGGAACCCCTCCAACAATTTCAAGATCCGTTCCAGTGAGTCAACCGACTACCCGAAACGAATCAGCACAGCCCGACTTCAGGCTTTCAATTTGCCCCGGCACCATCCCGCAAGATCCCGATTAAAACCCGGAGCCAATACTGGATGGAGCCCGCAGAGGGACTCGAACCCACGACCTGCTGATTCTTACCTGCTACCGCTTTCGCGGCCTCTGGCAGCCACGCTGTCAGAGTTTGGGGTCTGGACTTTCTCTTCACCATACCCGGCAAATCCGGGCTGCAGGTGGGCGGTGTAAAGTCTCTACACTCCCCCTGACTACTCACCCGGTGATAACACCAGTCAGTATTAAGGGGTAGCACGGGATTGCCATCAGAAACGGTCGGAATATAACAATCACAACCATTCCGGGTAAGGTTTCCCCGTTTTAGCCACCTCCACTTCACAGGTTTCCCCATAAAGGTGCAAATTTACAAATCAGCTGCTCTAGCCAACTGAGCTATGCGGGCCTGTTAAAAACCAAATAAACTATATTAAATCAAATACTTAATAACACTATCTATCAACAAATCACCATTATCGGTTGGTACCCATGAGCCTGAACAAACCGAAATACAAAATGGATCGCGATTCTACTCAATTTAACCCTTTGATTGCAATGCCGTTCAGACAAATTTTCAGCATTCCTTTTCTGCGACGATAACCGACTCTGAACCCCAGTCTTTCGATAACAGATCTCCCCTGACGGCGCTGTCAATCTTCACCTCCATCCAGTCAAAAGGACCCATAGTGCGATATTCTGGTTGGGATTTAGCGGGAATATTCTGCGATTTCAGATATTTGACATATTTATCGGCTAATTCTTCCTGGGTAAAATATCCCAGAGAAATTCGGGCCTGGTTATCGTCTCCCGTGTAGATGAAGTGATCCAGTTCCCTGGTTTTAAGGACTTCCACATCTGATTGAGCGGCATCGGCAGAGGTGAAGGGACCAATATAAACTCTTACCGCCCTTAGTTCACGGCTTTGACTGCGAATCGGCGTAAAGTTGAGATCGGTAATTCGAGCCCATTGCTGTGCCTGCTGCCAGATTCCAGGATCTTTAAATGGGCCAATACGGTAACATGACCAGTCTTGCTCCCGGACAACCGGTGATGCAACCGTAATATCAATACCAGCCTGTTCACTATTGATATCCAGCGGATAGCGGTTTAAAGGGGATATTGCGGTAGCATTATTATCTTGTTGTCCGTTGCCGGTATCATCGATCTCGATATTTTTTAAATCAGCCGTTTCCGGATTGTGTTCCGTGGTATCGACCAGGGCAACGTCACGACCGTCAAAGATTGCATCAGGTAACGCCGGGCTGGTCGGATCCATGACACTGGCATCCACTGTTTTCGATCTGTTTTTATTTGCTCCGGAATCATTCTGATCTTCATTGAGTAATAACATACTCTCCTTGTTCACATCCGGACTGACATCATCAGATCGGTAGCTATTCTCGACCTCGCGATCACTCACCTGAAGGAAGAACGTAACGTTAAGAATCATCAATATTGCAGCAATCCACTTCATATCAATTCATCCTGGGCAACCAGAGCCAGACCGATAAGTACGAGATTTGGAATGATTGCACAATTGTGCACAAGCAAGGCCGAGACCAATTCAGCATCACCACCGGTCAGCAGAATCTCCACTGGTTCTTCGAAACCGGACTCGATCTGATCCAGACACCGATCAATGCCCCCGGCGACAGAAACCAATGCTCCGGCACGTACCGCTTCGGCACTGTTGTTTGCCAACACGAAATTGTAATTGAACAAATCCTGAATATTACCCTGCGCCAATATTTCGTCCACAACCGTTGGTATATCTAACTTTATTTTTCCGGTACTACTCCCCATAACCCGTACGATGGTAGCAAAGCCCGGCAGGATTGCTCCACCCTTAAAGCAATGATCTGCGACCAGATCCACGGTAATCGCGGTGCCAGCATCCACTATTACCACTGAACTACGCCCTCCTTCCCGGCAAATTAACTGATAGCCTGCGATGGCCGCCAACCATCGATCACAGCCGAGCTGAGATGGATTGAGATAGCCATTGCTCAGCCCCAGTTTGACGGCTTCTGACGCCACGTAATCCGGCTGCAAACCCCACCTTTGTTGACAATAGTTTCCCAGTGCACGACTTGCCACTTTATTACTTACGGAGCTCAGCAGAATCCTTTCAGGATTATCCAGCGAATCTGGAAGCGGGTAAGGCCAATGAGGTTCCGTATCATTGCCGATGTTTTCAGTATGCTGGCCGCCGTCAAAGAGGGTGCTATCCTGATCATACTCTATTGCCCCCTGATCCAAAGCAATCAGCGAGACTACAGCTTTGCTACTCTGGTTCGAACACAATGCCACAGAAGCCCACTTAAGACGCTGATTTCCCATGTCTATAAGAAGGTGATTCATCGCCAGGGGGTAGCAGTTTGCATGAAAGGCGCCATGGATACGTCTCCAGAATAAAATATCCTGCGACCCTCGGCAGTATCCAGGATAAGTCCTCCGGATTCATTTACCCCTACAACAATACCGCTGACGGTTTGTCCACCTGTCAATTGCACCCTCTTGCCATGAAAGCCATGATGCCGGTTCCAACGATCAATGAATGGGTTGAAACCTGTCAGCGTAAACTGCTCAAGAGACTGGCAAATGACCACGACCAGATTTTCCACCAACTGATTGTATTCTATCTTATAGCCTGCATTTGACAAATCAGTCCAGGGCATTGCAGGTTCAAGCAACGAATCAGGTTTTTCCACGCCAAAATTAACGTTCAAACCCAATCCGATAACACATTTCCCAGCCACCAGTTCCACCAGGATTCCAGCCACTTTTCGATTCTCCAGTAACACATCGTTTGGCCACTTCAGGGACACATTATCTACCCCAAGGTTATGCAGGGCGCGCTGAACCGCCAGTCCACAAACCAAAGACATGCCCGGGGTCCGGGAAAGGTCGATCTGCCAGCCAATGGACATTAACACACTACTGCCATAGGGGGCCCCCCATTGCTTTCCACGCCGTCCACGCCCCTCGGTCTGGATGCCCGCAAGACAGACACAGCCATGAAAATTTTGCTGTGACAGCAGATAGTCGTTAGTCGATCCAATACTATCGAACCAGACAACATTGTTGGCTGCAATGGATCCGGACGCAGATAAACTGGCGTTCAACGCTGGAAGATCAAGCACGCATCACCTGCCAGAGGGCGCTCTCAATGATCACTTCGTTGCTGCCATGCTCCATATATTCCCTCAGCAAGGCCAGAATGAGCGTAGTATAGTAATTCTCCATGAGCGAATGATAACGCCGCTGAGGCAAAAATGGGACGTGGCCCTTCGGATTGACGTGGTCATTGAGAGAGAACGTCCTCTGGAAGATTGTGGCAAATATGAGCAGTCAATTTTCATCAATTCAGTTGCACCCCGGCAGAAGAAACGATAGGGTAGCGAGCCTCGTACACAGAACCAGTTTTCATGATTCAGCGCAACGCTACGCGAGCGGTTAAAATCGGCAACATAACGATCGGAGATGGCCATCCAATCGCGGTTCAAAGTATGTGTGCCACCCCCACCACAGACATCAAAGCAACATTGAGTCAGTTGCAATCTCTGCAATCGGCGGGAGCGGATATTATCAGAATTGCCACTGACAGCAAGAAGGATGCGCAGGCACTGATCAAGTTGCGTGACCGTACCGACGCAATATTAAGCGTTGATCTGCAGGAAAATTATCGTTTGGCGGAAATACTCGCACCTCATGTGGACAAAATTCGATATAACCCGGGGCATCTTTATCATCATGAGCGTAAAAAGCCCTGGAAAGATAAAGTAGCGTACCTTGCAGAAATTGCACAGAAAAACGATTGTGCGATCCGAATCGGGGTCAACGCCGGTTCCGTTGACCCGGAGAAAATCCTGTCGAGCGACAAAGAAGATTCAGTGACACCGATGGTAGAAAGTGCCCTTGAGCACAGCCAGTGGCTGGATCAATTGGGCTTCACTCGTTACTGCGTATCACTAAAGGACTCGGATCCAGCTAAAACAGTTACGGCATATCTGGAATTTTCCGCTTTGCGGCCGGAAATTCCGTTACATCTGGGCGTCACTGAAGCTGGAATCCCCCCCCAGGGAATTGAAAAAACCCGGATAGCATTTGAACAACTGATCGCTAAAGGCATAGGTGACACCATCCGTGTTTCTCTGACCCTGCCCTATGATCGCAAACATGAAGAAATTGAAGCCGGCAGAACCATCCTGGCAGATATTGCCGCAGGAAGAGTACGAACCGTCGTTCACTTCAGCGAAGACAAATTAAACCTGATCAGTTGCCCTAGTTGCTCCCGGGTAGAAAATGAAGCTTTTATCGATCTCGCGCACAAGGTACAGGAACGTACTGCCTGGGCACAAAATCATGCGATAACTATTGCCGTGATGGGATGCCGGGTAAATGGCCCCGGAGAAACCGATGACGCTGATCTTGGCCTGTGGTGCGGCCCAAATTATGTCAACCTGAAACGACAGGGCACCAAAATTGGTGCCTTCAGGTACGAAGATATTCTTCAACAGCTTGACCTGGAACTAAACAACCTGGTTGCCGCGAAACAGTAGATTTAAGGAACCGGTGCGTTACAACCGGCAATCCTGGAACATCTTGCTTCAGGTCAGGAAAAATATCGGGTGCAACCCCTGGAGGAACAGTACAAGCCGGGGGTGCTTGTTTCCGGAAGCAATTAAATTTTACTGGCGCCAGAATAGCCGGTTAGATTAGCGGGCACATTTAGGCCTTCAATCACACAATTGCCAGTTCCGGTTATCGTCCCTGAAATCAGATCCCCTGTAATGTTTCCCATAAAGGTTGCGTCAAGGGTACAGACTACACCTTCTTCTGCCAGCGGTATGGCGACCATCACAGTAAAATTATCACTGGTCAGGGGGAAATCGACGCCTTCTATAGTAATAGTCTGACCGTCACCTGAAACAACAATAGTAATCGGCCGAGTCAGCGTTTCCGACCCTCCATTGACCGTAACTGTTGCCGTAATTGTGCCGGTATAAGTACCTGCAAACTGGGCCAGATTTACCGTAGCACTCCCGTCGGTAGTGCTGCTGGAAGAACCTCCGCCGCTGGAACTGTCGTCACCGCCCCCACCGCCGCAGGCGACCAACATCAGAGATAACAAGGCTACTGTAAAGGATTGGAAATTCTTCATGGCTCAGGTTCGTCCGGGATAACGTTGACGGGAAAATTCGTTACAAATACCTGGGTCGCAAGGGTACCATATGCGGAACGACCACGATATACCGGCCAACGCGGTTATTTCATAGCGAGGTCGCTAACTTTCAAGTGCGGTTAAGGCGTTATCTATTGCTGCTACAATTTGATTCAGATCATCGGTGGTGCAAATCAATGCCGGGCTCAGGCATAGCGTATTGTTGTATTTGGTAAAGCTGCGATTGGTACGACCAATCATTACGCCTTCCTTCAAACAATGTGCAGCAACGGCCGCGGCTACTGATTCATCCACCGGCTCACGGCTCACCCTGTCCTTGACCAGTTCCGCGCCCACAAACAGGCCCTTACCACGGACATCGCCAATGATCGGATGCTTGTCCATGAGTCCATAAAGCTGATCCATCAGGTAATCTCCCATTCTGACGACATTATCCAGCAGGTTTTCCTGTTCAATAATTCGCATGTTTTCAAGTGCTGCTGCTGGACCTCCGGCACAACCGCCGAAAGTACTGATATCGCGGAAATAGTGCATTTTGTCGCTGGGTTCAGCAAGAAACTCCTGAAATAATTGCTCGGTGGTCGCGGTAACAGAAATTGCCGCATAGCCACTGGCAACGCCTTTGGCCATGGTCACGATATCGGGCTTGACACCGTAATGCTGATAACCGAACCACTTGCCAGTACGACCCATACCGCAGACCACTTCGTCAATGTGTAGCAATACGCCATATTTTTTGCAAATCTCCTGAACAGTTTCAAAGTAACCCTCCGGTGGTGTGATGACACCGCCGCCCGCCGTGATTGGTTCCAGAATGATCGACCCAACTGTATCAGGACCCTCACGCAAGATTACTTTTTCAATTTCTCCAGCCGCCTGACGCCCATAGTCAGGATCATCTCCATTGGCTGCGCGGTAAGCCATACAGTGCGGCACCTCGACAAAGCCCGGCGTGAAGGGGCCATATTGATCTTTCCGTTGAGATTGCCCTGTGCTGCTAAGAGCGGTAATAGTGGTTCCATGATAATCCCGGTCCCGATAAAGAATTTTGTGCTTTTCACCGTTATTTTTCATTGCTGCCAGTTGGCGAACCAGCTTGTATCCTTTCTCATTTGCCTCAGAACCTGAGTTGGAGTAGTACACTCGACTCAGTCCCGGCATCTTTTCCATTAACTTTTCGGCAAACAATGCCCCTGGAATAGAGCCCGCGGAATTGGCGAAATAGCACATTTTGACCAACTGATCACGCACTGCGTCAGCGATTGATTCGCGCCCGTAACCGACGTTTACGGTCCATACCCCACCTGACACGGCATCCAGATATTCACGTCCATTAATGTCTGTTACTCGCATTCCCTTGCCTTCAACGATCACCATCGGATCGCTTGATTGCAGAGTTTTGTGCTGACTCAAATGGTGCCAGACATGGGCTTTGTCTTCGCTGACGATTTTTGTACTTTCAAGTCCGGTTACTGCTTTATTCATGTTGATCTCCCGATATTTTCTGATGGTATACAGTACTTAAAGATACTCCTTTGACGCTGCTGGTCAATAGCACCAGATTAATTAGATAAACTATGCCAGAGACTCCTTGTAGCGCACCCGGATTGAGTAGAATACGCTCATGGACGTATCTCACATTCTTGACCCTCTTAACGAAGCCCAGCGACAGGCGGTAACCACTCCACCGGGGCCAGCCCTGGTGCTGGCTGGCGCAGGCAGTGGTAAAACCAGAGTATTGACTCACCGAATCGGTTGGCTGGTTCAGGCGGAAGGCCTGTCGCCACTCAATATACTTGCGGTGACCTTTACCAACAAGGCTGCCCGGGAAATGCGCAGTCGCATTGAAGAACTGCTCAAATTTCCCACTGGTGCCATGTGGATGGGGACATTTCACGGTCTCTGCCACCGCTTGCTGCGAATGCATTTTGCCGAGGCCGGGCTACCACAAAGCTTCGAAATCATTGATAGCGATGACCAGTATCGGATGATCCGCCGGGTATTGAATGAACTGGATCTGGACGAAACCTACTGGCCACCCAGACAAATGCAATGGATGATTAATCAGCACAAGGAAGAAGCCCGGCGGTCCCATCACCTGCCACCCGGCGAAGACTTTCACCAACAGACACTTTTTCGCGTCTACGCCAGCTACGAAGATTCGTGTCAGAGACTCGGTCTGGTAGATTTTGCCGAGATCCTGTTACGATGCCTGGAGTTGTTTCGCAATAACCAGGCCATCAGGGAAAGCTGGCAGAACCGATTTTTCCACGTCCTGGTCGATGAATTCCAGGATACCAATACGATTCAGTATCAGTGGCTTCGCATCTTGTCAGCATCCTCGAAAAACCTGTTTGCCGTAGGTGACGACGATCAGTCCATCTACGGC
>CAYOGN010000174.1:0-5676 GCA_964403545.1 uncultured Gammaproteobacteria bacterium | reverse complement strand
AACCAGACCAGAATCCCACTCTCGATTGAGCGCCTTGCGCAAAACCACTTCTGCCTGCTGCCCCTGGCCAGATCTGATCAGTTGGCGCGCATAACTGGCTATCGCGATCGCGTCTTTTTTCCTTTTCCTCGGTAACGCCTTAAATGCTTCATCTACCTTGCTACCATCACCCTGTAACAATGCAGTGGATTCAAGGTGTTTTTCCAGCGCAATTTTCTCCCGCGCTTTAAGCTCTTCCTCTGGATACGCTTTCATCTTGCTCAGAACCGGCAATAGCGCTACCAGTGCAGGCCAGTCATTGAGTTCACGATATACGTCACCAAGTAATCGTGCCGTCGCGACATTTCTCGGCGCACTCAATCGCAGAAATTCCAGTTGATCACGAGCATCTCCAAGCTCTCCTGCCTGCACCTGCATCCTCGCCCGGGTCAATTTGATTGCCAACTCCTGCTTCGGATGGTTCTTCAGCGCTGCGGTCAGATGCTGATTGCGCCGCGATAACTGTCCCTGTTGCTGCGCCGCGTAAGCGGCGCCAAGATAATTCATCAGCGATGCCTTGTTGTGATCCAGCTTTGACAGTAAATTCGTTTCAGCCGCAGACCAGTCACCTTCAATAAGCCCGGCGAATCCTTTCATCGTATGAACCTGGGCCGAAGTTTCCTGCTTACCCTTGCGCCATTTGCCGATCCTTTTGGGGGTTCTGAACAGACTAACCATCAAGTTAAACAGCAGGTACAGGAGGGCAAACGCAACCAGCAGGAACAAGACAAACAATGCCAGCGGCATGCTGACGGTATAGGGTTCGCTACCGAATGGTATGGAAAATACGGCATAACCCGGATCTTCCAATGCATACATGCCAAGGGCGATCGCGCCTCCCAGCGCGATAATTATCATGATAAGGAGTTTCACTGGACTAGCCCTCCGATCCAATCACGCTTCTGAGGGCGTTGAGGGAACCGGAAATGTCCGGATATTCAACCTGGGGAGAGACCGGTTTTAGTGATGCCAGTTGTTCGAGCCACTGGATGGTCTGATCATTTCCGGTATCAAATTTTTCCGAAACCCAGGCTTCCGTAGCCGTTAAACGATCGAGGAAAACCTCTGGTTCCTGTCGCAGTAATGCAATCTGGGCACCTTCCAGCATGAGCCTTCCCTTCGCCAGAATCATTAATTTGATCTCGGCAGTAATATTTGGCGCAACGGGTTTACCGCCTTTTTCAACCTGCACCAGACTACCAAGGTCAGCGAAAAAATTCCTCCCCACATCGGCGATCATTTCTCCCGTTGACTGCGATTGGGCAGCAGCGTCTGAACCCACCTCACCCGGTGCCGGTCTGACTGGTCCTGCGGCTTCGCCAACACCAATTAAAGGCAGGTTCCCAATGGTGTTGGAGAGCAGGGTCAAAGTGTTGGAAATCCCGCCAAAGTCCACGGGTTTAATTGCATCCAATGCGGCAATTTCAGTGCTAATGGCCTGGCGCGTACCGAGAAGTGCCGGATTGTCGATATCTTGCAGGCGCCCATCGGCAATTTTCAACGCGACTCTGGCTGCATTGATATCCTGACCAAGCTGGACACGTTGATTGGCAATCACCAGTAAATGTTCTATTTCTCGCATACTCCAGCCTTCAACGCTGGTTCCCAGTTCATTCTTGAGTTCACCAATGGAATTGGCAAGGTTATCAAATTCATCTCGAAATGCCTGCGCCTGGGCTTTCAACTCCTGGCCCGATTCATCCAGTCGCGCCTGCACCTGTTTTTGCTGTTGGGCAACGCCATCAAATATTGTCCGGATTTGCTCGCCCACCATTGTCTCGGATTTAGCGATCAATTGTTTCAATTCGCTGATCTGGCTCCCTAATCCTGATTCAGTGGAACTGACTAACTGCTTCACCTGACTGACCTGATCAGCCACAATGGTTTCTGAATCTGCCACACGTTGTTTGATCTGGTCGATCTGTCCAGTTGCGCCAGATTGGATATCCTTGTAGTCAACCAGTTTCTGCTCCATCACCCCGAGGCGACTGCCCTGCTCTCCACCGGTTATGCGTGCATTCACTGCAGTCTGGTACCAGGCATACCCTGACGCTGCCAGCGCAAAAAGGCTACATACCAACGCTATCCACACCACGCCACTTACTGATCCGGACGATTGCCCTGGTGAGGCCGGTGCGCTGGCAATGTTAGTAGTGGCACCCCCCGCATCTCTGGCGGAACCACGGATAGCATTTGATTCCGGTGCGATATCGTTGGATGCATTTTTACCTGGAGCAGTATCCGTCGAAACAGGCTTGCTTTCGCTTGAAGATTGATTGCGATCTGCAGAAGCAACCCTTTCTTCACTGGGTGCACCTCTGGTTTCGCTGGATGTCCGCCTGGCGACCTTTTTCGCAGCCGTTTTCTTGCCTGTTTTTTTACTTGTTCTGGTGGGAGTCCGGGTCCCGGAATCTTTCTTGCTATCTGTCAACTGTTTACAGGCCTCCGGCCGCGAATTGGTCTATCATAGCGGGATTGTATTCACTTTTGCCCATAGCCACCACCATAAAGTAAAAATTTGTCAATTACTTTGACTTGATTGCACGTGTTGAAGTGCCGCATCAAGCACTCCACGGTCATTTGGTTGCTCGGCAACCAGGACGTTTCCGGTGAATCCGATATTTCTGCAGGCGACGCCAATCCGCTCACTGAATACGGCAATTGTCTGCGCCATCAGCTTTTGCCGATAGGTGGAATCAACCTTTTCTACCAAACCCCGGGCAATGGCAACACTACTGATGATCAATAGCTGGCGTCCATGGCTCAGCCAGCTATCCAGCACCGGCTTAATTGGCTCTGGATTGAGTTGCCGTTGGTAACTTTGCACCTGGATCACTGAGGCGCCCCTGGCCCGCAGGGTTTGGGCCAGCAATTCGCGGCCGGACTGGCCGCGAAAGATCAGAATCTTCTTCCCCATAAGTTCAATTTTCTGTAATTTTTTCAGCAATCCTTCACTATTGATGGTATCCAGTGGAAACAGGTCAACCCGGATTCCATGGGCAGCCAGGTAATCGGTAGTAGCCGGACCAATTGCGGCGACTTTTGTGGTCGCAGGAAATTGGATCTCCTGTGACTGGCACGCCGCAGCGACTGACTGAGCCGCATGGACACTGACAATGATGACCAGATCCACGTCGGCAAGCTGATCAATCGCCTGTTGCATGGTGCTGCCAGCAGATTCTGTCACGATGTTGAAAACAGGGTAAACAATGGCGGTCCCTCCATGACTCGTAATCAGTTTTGCCAGCCTCGCACCCTGCTCACCGGGTCGGGTGATCAATACCCGATAGTGTGACAGCGTGCTAGTGGTCCAACACATGATGATGGATGGCTACTGCCCGGCCTCATACACCCTGTTCAGGATATCTTTTGCGCCCTGACCGAGCAGTTCATCGGCGACACGGTTACCGAGGGCGACAGCTTCAAACGCGGCGCCGGTTGTTTCTGCACGCAGGATCTCTGATCCGTCCAGTTCACCAACCAGTCCGCGAAGTTTCATTTGATCCCCCTCAACTTCCGCAAACACGGCAATGGGTACATGGCACCCTCCTCCAAGACGCTCATTAACCGTGCGCTCAGCACTGATTCTGATAGTCGTTTCAGGGTCTCCCAGAGGCGCCAGCAACGCCTTGATGTCAGCATCATCTTTCCGGCATTCTATTCCCACTGCGCCCTGACCCACTGCTGGAAGGCATATGGCGGTATCCAGGTACTGGCTGATGCGTTGATGAAATTCAAGCCGGATCAACCCTGCCGCCGCCAGAATTAATGCGTCATATTGCCCATCATCCAGTCGGCCCAGGCGAGTGTTTACATTTCCCCGAAGATTGCGTACTTCAAGATGCGGGAATGCAGCCTGTATCTGGCATCGGCGGCGCAGGCTACAACTGCCTATCACGCCTCCCTTTGGCACTTGCTCAATCGCGGAATAATGATTTGACACGAATACATCCCTCGGGTCAGCACTGGCACAAATCACCGCAATTTCCAGTCCATCGGGTAAATTGACGGTCACATCTTTCATCGAATGGACCGCAATATCCGTTTCAAGGTCGAGCAGCGACTGCTCGAGTTCCTTAAGAAACAAACCTTTGCCACCGACCAGGGAAAGCGGAATATCCAGCGTCTTGTCACCCTGGGACACTATTTCTACTATCTCAATCCGGATGTCTTTGTGACAGGCCAGTAATTGATCTTTTACATAATACGCCTGCCACAAGGCAAGCTGGCTTTTACGGGTACCAATTCTGATTGTTTTCATTGACTCAATTTAAAATTTAGCTCAGCTTTTATCCCGCTCCCGGAACCGGTATAGTGACTGCTGACGTTGTGAACACAGGTCAATCTACCCTGCCCTGGAAATCTTTAAGCGTAGTGCCTTGATACCTTCCTGTTGCAAGCGTTTGTCTGCCTCAACCATATTGGCATGACTGGTAAACGGCCCGACGCGTACCCGAAAGAAATCACCACGCCCCTGAATGGTTACTTTCTGGATAGAGGAGCCCAGGCCCAGAAAAGCCAGGCTGGCTTTCTGCCGCTCGGCATCAGATTTACGATTGTAGGATCCTGCCTGCAACATATAAGCGCTTTGCGGTTGATCACTTTTTTCCTTCGATTGATTGGTGTCTGGCCGCTCCCCGGTTTTTGCCGCGGTCTTTGGTGCGCTGTTCACCACTTCATCATCGCCGGATACTACCACTTCAATTTCAGGCAATACGGTAAAAAAATCATAGTTTGTGGATTGTTGTTTTGGCACTATTTTCGGCGGCTCTATTGCGGCATCCGGATTTTCAGTTTGCTGACGGGATGTTTCCATCATTTGCCGAATGCCTGAGCCAATATCACTATCTTTGGACCGCATCCCCTGCCATAACACAGTACCGAGAGAACCAATAAGCAACCCCGCCAGCAACATGGCAATACCATGGGATGAAAAAGTCTGTGACTTGCGCCGGGTCGCCGGTTTTTTTCTTTTTGCCTGTGCCATTTGCCTGGTGTAGTGTATCGCTACATTTCCTGTGGTGCGCTGACCCCGAGCAGATCGAGACCATTGCTGATCACCTGGCGGGTAGCATCAATCAACCCGAGACGGGCGAGACGCATCTGGTCTTCACTTGAGAGGAAAGGATGGGCATTGTAATAACTATGAAAAGCGGTCGCCAGTTCACGCAGGTAGTAGGCAACCTGGTGTGGCTCCAGCGCACTGGCGGCTGATTCCACCACCTCCGGATACTTCGACAGTGTCTGGATCAGGCTTTTCTCCCGATCTTCCGTCAGCAACCGGTAATCCGGTTGACTGGTAGCAGGCGTAGCCAGCCCTTTTTCTTCGATTTGCCGGAATACACTGCAGATACGGGCATGGGCATACTGAACATAGTACACGGGATTTTCCGACGACCTGGACTTCGCCAGATCGAGGTCAAAATCCATATGCTGATCGGGCCGTCTCAGGGCGTAGAAAAATCGTGCGGCATCATTGCCAACTTCCTGTCGCAGTTCACGCAGGGTAACAAAATCTCCACCCCGGGTGGACATTGACACCTTGTGCCCACCCCGATAGAGAATCGCAAATTGCACCAGCACCACTTCGAGTTTCCCCGGGGCATGACCCAACGCTTCAAAAGATGCCTTGATGCG
>CAYOGN010000173.1:0-6430 GCA_964403545.1 uncultured Gammaproteobacteria bacterium | reverse complement strand
TGTTCCGAAGTACTTTCGATATCGCCCGCCTGATCCAACTGCTACCTGATTCGTTCAAGGATACCATCCAGTTCATCCAGCGAATGATAGTGGACAATCAATTTGCCCTTTTTTCGTCCGTGCTGAATCTGCACAGGAGCGCCAATCCGGGAAGACAGCTCTTCTTCAAGACGTGTTAAATCAGCATTTTGACCAACCGCTTCTCCAGCCTTGCTCTTTTTGCCTCTGAGCAGGCTTTTAACCAGTCGCTCAGTCTGGCGCACAGACAGTCGACCGGAAATAACCTGTTTCGCCGCCACTGGTTGCGCTGCTGACGGAATGCCCAAAAGTGCCCGCCCGTGTCCCATTTCGAGCTTTCCAGTCTCTACCAGCTTCCTCACCTCGGGGTGCAACGACAGTAATCGTAATAAATTGCTTACCGCTGTTCGCGATCGACCCACCGCATCAGCCACTTCCTGGTGGGTCAGACCAAATTCATCCAGCAACCGCTGAAACCCACTGGCTTCCTCGATGGCATTGAGGTCTTCGCGCTGAATGTTCTCAATCAGGGCTACTGCCATCGCGGCCTGGTCATTGATCTCCCGTACTACCGCTGGTACCACAGCCAGGCCTGCCAGTTGGGCCCCGCGCCAGCGACGTTCGCCGGCAATAATCTCGAATTGGTTGTGGCTGACCTTACGCACCAGCAAGGGTTGAATAATTCCCTGGACACGAATGGACTTACTGAGCTCTTCCAGGGCCTCCTTATCAATATTGATTCTTGGTTGGTATTTACCGCGCTGGAGTTGCTCAATTGGAATTTCACGCAATCCGGCAATGGGTTTCAACCCATCCTTTGCTGCCATCTGTGAATCGGCCTGAGGCCGGGTGACTGGTTCTGCCGAAGCATAGTCCACCCCGCCTGTGGTCTGCCGAACATCCCCGAGCAGAGCGCCCAGTCCTTTACCCAATCGAGATTTTTTCTTTACGCTCATTTAATCATCTGCCGGTGTGGAAGTAGTGGTTCCGCTTCGGCGCAACACTTCGCAGGCCAGCGCCAGATAGGCCTGACTTCCAGCGCATTTCCGATCATAGTCGATCACCGGTAACCCATAACTTGGTGCCTCGGCAAGTCGCACATTGCGAGGAATTACGGTGCGAAACAGGCTGTTTTCGAAATGCTCGCCCAACTGATCGGACACTTCCCGCGCCAGACCATTGCGGCTATCGTACATGGTTCGAATCAACCCGAGTACCGATAAATCCGGATTCAGTCCCTGGCGAACCAGATTCACGGTTTCCATCAAGCTGGTGAGACCTTCGAGGGCGTAATATTCGCATTGCACCGGAATCAACACTTCCCGTGCTGCAGTAAGTGCATTCACGGTAAGCACATTGAGTGCCGGTGGGCAGTCAATAATTACAAAATCGTACTGATCCCCGAGACTGTGAAGGGCCTCCCGTAACCGGAAGTCGCGCCGCGGCAGCTGTTGCATTTCTACCTGCGCCCCTGACAGATCAGGGTGCGAGGGGAGAAGATCATAGCCTGCTTCAATGCTTACCAGGGCCTGTTGAATCGTCGCATCTCCAAGCAGAACTTCATAGACTCCCTGCTCAAGTTCACGCATAGCAACACCACTTCCCACGGTCGCATTGCCCTGGGGGTCAATGTCCACCAACAAAACCCGACTACCGGAACGAGACAGGGAAGCCGCCAGATTAATCGCCGTGGTGGTCTTGCCCACACCGCCCTTCTGGTTGGTTATCGCTATGATTCTGGTCAATATTTTTGCCTGTAAATGTTTCTGTCTGGGTATTTATTGTCGAACGAACCGGTCAACTGTCAATGATGACCACGTGACGTTCTGCATCCAGAAACGGCACCTTGACAGATTCGACCCGTAGCCGGGATTTAAAGCTGGTTTGCAGCGGTTCAATTTCCTGATTCGGCCACTTACCCTTCATTGCCAGTAGCCGGGCACCTGGAAATTGCAGGTGATGCGTCCAGGCCAACATATCCGATAACGATGAAAATGCCCGGGTAACGAGAGTATCAAATTTTTCTGTCGGCCGGAAATCCTGTACCCGGGTTTTTACCGCGGTAACGTTTTTTAACCCGATGGTGGCGCTGGCATGACGGAGAAATTCGACCCGCTTGCCGCGACTATCCAGCAGGGTAATCTTTTTTTCAGGAAAAATTACCGCTAATGGTATTCCCGGAAACCCGCCACCGCTGCCTATATCCATTATATATTGTCCTTTTACCAGTTTTGCGATGGCCAGTGAATCAAGTAAATGCTGAATGATTGCCTCCCGCGGGGACACAATAGCAGTCAGGTTGAGTCGTTTATTCCAGCGCTCCAGAAGTACAAGATGATCGAACAATTGTTGTTGCGCGGTGGTCGACAGTGTGAGCCCCAGTTGTTCACAGCCCCGGGTAAAGAGCTGTGCCATATCCGATTCGCGTCTATCGAAGTCAAATTGCTCTGTGGTACAGTGTGAAAGACTCATTCGATGATTATACTACCGGTGCCGGGCTACGAGGCACGGGATTCGGCTATTCCAAACGAGCATCGAATGACACCGTGTGATATGTTTTCAGCATCCACCCGCAAGAACTCTGAGGTTTCATATTTATTCAACCCGCCCTATAAACTTACTAACAAAAGTGTCATTTTCCCCATCAAATTCTCCACCTCGGTCAAGCACCCATTCTGAACTACCAACCCAGGCATCAGAAGCCGATCAATACCGGATTTATCAGCTCGCTGTGCAATCACCGGAAGCAGACATCGAGCTGTTACAGCATATATTCAAGGCCAGTCGTGGTCGTAAAGGCTATCGATTACGGGAGGACTTTTGCGGCACCGGCCTGACGCTCTCGCACTGGATTAACCAGGGAAGCCGCTATCGTGGAGAAGGATTCGATTATGATCCGGCGCCAGTACAGTGGGGTCTGCAACATAACTTCGCCGTCCTGGGCAAGGCGGCTTCCCGGGCTACTTTACATATCGCTGATGCGCGGTCACCATCGCTCCATCGCCCCGATATTCGCTGTGCGTTCAACTTCTCTTACTGGGTGTTTCTTGAGCAAAAAGAAATGCTCGAATACTTTTCCAACGTATACGCTGACCTTGCCGATGACGGGGTTTTTATCATCGATGCCACCGGCGGTACCGAAAGCCTGAGTGAAGAGCCCTATGAATCTGACCACGGTGATTTTAGCTGTATCTGGCACCAGGAAAATTTTTCACCCATCGATCACAGCGCCGATCTTACCCTGCGCTTTCGCTTCAGTGATGGTTCGGAGCTGGAACCGCCATATCGTTACCGCTGGCGGGTCTGGTCCATACCTGAGCTGACTGATTTGCTGCTCCAAGCCGGATTCACCACAACCAACATCTGGTGGCAGAATGATGATGCCGGTGATATCGGGTTCGAAATCACCCGCAAAGGGTACAACGACCCCTGCTGGGTAGCCTGCATCGCAGCACTCAAATAGCGTAGACCACTGATGTTCAGTTCCGTCAGACCCTATTGGCGACATGCCAGAAAAGTGGTTAGAGAACAGGGCATGGGAGCACTGGTTCAGCTTGCGAAACGGCGTGGAAAACGCCTGTTTGGACACTACTATCCTGGGTTTTATGATTTTGACTATGCGCGCTGGCGTCGTCAACGGGCAGTGTCGACGAACGCCGATATCAATGCATTCACACCACGTATATCAATTATCGTTCCGGTCTACAACGTGGACGAGAAATGGTTACTGGAAACCCTGCAATCTGTTTTTAAGCAAAGCTATCAAAACTGGCAGCTTTGCCTGATCAACGATGGATCGGCATTGCCCCACGTAAGGGAAATTCTGGATCGCTATCCGGCAAACGATAAAAGGGTGGTAGTTCGGCACAATGAGAAAAACCTCGGTATTTCCCATAGCAGCAATATCGGACTGGAGATGGCGGATGGCGAATTTATTGCTCTACTTGATCATGACGACCTGTTGGCGGTCGACGCCCTGCGGGAAATTGTGGCAGCAATAAATGCACACCCACAGGCAGATTTTTTTTACAGTGATGAAGACAAGGTCGATAGCAATGGGCAATTCAGTACCCCTTTCTTCAAACCGGGTTTTTCGCCCGAGCTGCTGACCTGTCAAAACTATATCGGCCACCTGGTCGTAATACGGCATTCACTGATTAGCCGCCTGGGCGGTTTCAGGGAAAAATTTGATGGCGCCCAGGACTATGATCTGGTACTGCGCGCCACTGCCGCTGCCCGCCAGGTGATTCATATCCCGAAAGTTCTCTATCACTGGCGCCAGATTGCCGGCTCTACTGCCTTGATCTATGGCGAGAAAGAGTATGCCTGGCATGCGGGACAATTGGCATTGGAGGATTTTCACCGCACCAGAGAATCCGCCGTAACGGTACAAAAAGGCAAGGTGCCAGGCACCTATAGGACCAGGTATGTGATTACGGAAAACCCTGCCGTCTCGGTAATCGTGCCCTTTCGTGATCGGCCAGATTTACTTGATCAGTGCCTGACATCGGTTGTCGGCCAGACCGGTTGGAAAAATCTCGAAATTATCGGAATAGACAATAGGAGTAAAGATCCTGCGACGTCGGCGTTAAAAAACAAGTGGCAGGCAGAAGACTCACGGGTTCAGTTTTTCGATTACGATCATGATTTCAACTATTCGGCGATTTGTAACTTCGGGGCAGGGAAGGCCGGCGGCGATTACATTGTCCTGCTGAACAACGATGTTGAAATCACCACCGAACACTGGGTTGAAAGCCTGCTCCAGTATGCCCGCAACGAAGCCATTGGCGCGGTTGGTGCGGTTTTACACTATCCGGATAAACGCATTCAACATGCCGGCATTGTGGTGGGTATCGGTGGCTCTGCGGGGCATCCTTTTAAAACCTTTCCCGATGACAGTATCGGTTACTTTGCCCGACTCACTCTGACCAGTAATGTCAGCGCGGTAACCGGTGCATTGCTGATGGTATCGAAGTCAAAATATTTGCAGGTTGGCGGCCTCGATGAAACAAGTTTCGCCGTAGCCCTGAACGATGTAGATTTCTGTCTCAAACTGTCCGCCGCCGGGTATCGCAATATAGTGACCGCAAGCTGTTGCGGAATACACGACGAATCTGCCAGCCGGGGGACGGAGTATTCAGGAACCAGACTACAACGTTACGAAAAGGAAGTGCGACGATTTCGCGATAAGTGGGCCAGCTTGTTTGAACAGGGTGACCCCTACTACAATAGCAATCTGACCCTGGAATCTGAAGACTATACGCTCCGCTGGCCAGCAGGAAATTAAACAACAGGGAGCCATCTGATTAATGTCGCAGCCGCAATCAACGCTTCCACATGTGTTTCTGCTCATTACAAAAGCAGATATCGGTGGAGCCCAGATTCATGTGCTCAGTTTGATCAGGTCGCTCAAACACCGGATTCGCTTTACCCTGGGATGTGGAGAGCAAGGATACCTCACAGAGCAGGCAAACCAGGCGGGTATCGAATTCGTTATCATTCCAAATTTGCAGCGTAAAATATCTCCGGGCAGAGATCTTTCGTGCGTTGGTGAAATCAGGAAAATATTACGGTCATTGAAACCGGACTTGCTCCACGCTCATTCATCAAAGGCGGGTGTAGTGGGACGGCTTGGGGCAAAATTGGCCGGTACAAAATCATTGTTTACCGCACATGGCTGGGCATTTGCTGAGGGCATCGGTTTCAGACAGAGATGCTATGGATTAGCAGCAGAATGGATCCTGGCTCAATTGAGCGACGGCATCATTACCGTTTCAGAATATGATCGGGATTTGGCCATTCGCCACAAGATCAGGGCACAAGGGGGAAATTGGTCAATACAAAACGGTGTCGATCCGATACGAGGCAAGCCCGGTCAGCTAGCCAGCGAAAAAATTCGTATTCTTAATATTGGCAGGATGACCAGAGGAGGACAGAAAAATCAGAAACTGCTGCTGCAAGCGTTATCCGGTGTCCACAGGGAGTTCACATTAACCATTGTCGGTTCCGGTGATTTAAAACCGGAGCTGGAACAGCTGGCGGTTTCTCTGGGGTTGGCGGAAAAAACCCGATTTGTCGGCAGCACAGCGGATATAAATCCATGGTTTCTGGAGGCACAAATTTTTGTACTGAGCTCAGATTACGAGGGCTTGCCCCTGAGTATTCTGGAAGCTATGAGCATCGGCCTGCCCGTGGTTTCTACCGATGTCGGGGGGGTAAAAGAAGCGGTGCTTGACGGTGTTACCGGGTTTCTGGTGAACCGGGGAGACCGGTTGCGCCTTGGAGAAAAAATAACCGAACTAATTGACAACCCTGAACTCCGAACAAAGTTTTCCAAAAACGGCCTGGCACACTACGAAAAACACTTCCAGCTTGAAAATATGTGCGACCAGACGATGAAGGTTTATGAAAA
>CAYOGN010000172.1:0-7085 GCA_964403545.1 uncultured Gammaproteobacteria bacterium | reverse complement strand
TCGACAGACCCCAGGTCGTCTCTTGTCGTGTCATTTATTGGCTTTTTGATGATTGCTGATCTTCTTCGGGTTCAATAACCAATGATTGTTTTTCCGGATTCCTGAGAATCAGTTCCCTGTGTGGGTATGGAACATCTATCTTGTGCTCGGCAAAAGTATCCCAAACTGCCAGTAGCACCTTGCCCCGAATATTGGTCAGGCCATTTTGTGGGTCTTCAATCCAGAATCGGAGTAGAAAATTGAGTGAGGATTCACCAAACTCGGTCATCCAGCAAACGGGTGCGCGAATGGTTGAAACCCGGTCTACCGTCCTGGCCGCTTCGATGACCAGTTTGGATACCTCATACGGGTTGCTTTTATAGGAGACTCCAAATGGTACATCCAGCCGCACCAGTTTGTCGGAAAATGACCAGTTCACCACTTGCAGGGTAATAAGATCTTCGTTGGGAATGAGAAACTCCTTACCATCACGGGTGATCACCGAAACAAATCGCGCTCTTAATTCCCGAATCCAGCCAAAGGTTTGACCCACAGAGATGGTATCCCCGGGTTTGATTGACTTATCCATCAAGATGATGATGCCGGATAAATAATTGGAAAACACCTTCTGCAACCCGAGGCCGATTCCCACACCAACTGCGCCGGAGAAAATGGTTAATGCGGTAAGGTCAAAACCGATACTCGAAAGTGCAATGCCCAGAGCAAAAATATACAGGAAAATTTTTATTATTTTTCCGGTTAATACTTTAAGAGAAGGGTTCAGGTCTGAAATATTATTGATCTGTCGTTCAAAAAACTTTCCGAGGGTGTTTGCGCCCCAAAGCATTCCAATCACCAACACAATTCCTTCGAATAGCATAAGCAGCGAAATTCTGACCGAACCAAAGGTATAGGCTACAGAATCTATAACTTCTATTGTTGGTTCAACCAGATCGAGCAAACTCAGGGCGACAAATCCCCAACAGACCATGGCAGTTGTACGCGCGAGAAATCGGTTGCGAATGATCTTGGACAGAACCGCGATAACTACCCATGTAATCGATAATTGAACGGCAATTCCGATAAAGTAGCTGTGACTGGGCCAGGTAATTTGCTGCATCACCAGGTACACGATGCTCAGCAAAAAAGAGAAAAGCAACCAGTCGGTGTTGCGCAAAAATGCCACCATAACCCGTAACAAACCCGGTTTACCTTTGATCCCGCGTACTTTTTGTTCAAACCAGGGTTCGACCATCTTGACCGCAAGTCTGGAGATGATGTAGCAACCTACAACAATTCCAAACTGGTACAACGACCACGGTTGGAATAAATCAAACCACAGATTTTGCAGCCAGGATTGCATGGATTCGAGCTTGTTCAGTGGAAGACTCCTGTTGGTTGGAATGCCAGGGTGATTGCTGAATCCGTGATTATCACATGGATAGGGTCTATGAACAGAGCGTAGTACGGTTGCAAAATGGTTGTGGGGTTTGCCCAGTTAGTGCTTGTAAGACGATGGTTCAACAGCTTTTTATCCTCGCAATCGCGGCTTCCCAACCCTCAACCATGGTTTTTCTTTGCGCGCTATCGATTTCACTCGTGAAATCTTGTGACTTCTGCCAAAGCTCGGCGATACTATCAGTAGATTTATACACCCCTTGACCAAGGCCTGCGAGATAAGCTGCACCCAATGCGGTTGTTTCTATCACTACCGGTTTTTCTACGGTTGTGTCGATGATATTTGCCAGAAACTGCAGTAACCAGTTATTGACCACCATGCCACCATCCACTCGTAACCGGGTCAATGGTTTGTTGCTATCAATTATCATTGCGTTGACCAGTTCACGGGTCTGATAACACACGGCCTCCAGAGCCGCCCGCACCAGGCTCGCAGCATTGGTATCCCGGGTAATGCCAAGTATCGCACCACGCGCGTGGGGATCCCAGTGTGGTGCGCCGAGGCCGGTAAACGCTGGTACCATATACACGCCTTCATTGCTTTGTGTGGAAGCAAGCAACTGGTCGATTTCATTGACGTGATCAATGGTATGAATGCCGTCCCTTAGCCATTGAATTGCGGTTCCCGCATTGAAAATAGACCCTTCCAGCGCGTAAGTGACTTCGCCATTTAATCGATATCCCACCGTCGTCAGCAACTGGTTATTGGACTTGACCGGATCCTGGCCCGTGTTCATGACCATAAAACATCCGGTTCCGTAAGTGCTTTTCACCATGCCCGGTTCAAAGCAGGCCTGACCAAACAGGGCTCCTTGCTGGTCGCCAACCACGCCGCTGATTGGCAGTGAAACTCCCAGAATATCGGAGTCGACTTGACCATAATCATCTGCACAGTCGCGTACTTCCGGTAAAAGAGCGGCTGGCACATTGAAAATTTCGAGTAATTCCTGATCCCAGCTCTGGTTGTGGATGTTGAATAGCAGGGTGCGACTCGCGTTGGTTGCATCCGTGGCATGAACTTTTCCACCGGTCAGACGCCAGATCAGGAAGCTATCCACGGTGCCAAAAGCCAGTTCTCCATTTTCAGCACGTTGTCTGGCGCCGGATACGTTATCGAGTATCCACGCGATCTTGGTCGCGGAAAAATAGGCATCGATCAGCAGGCCAGTACGACTTGTCACATTTTCCGACTGCCCCTGTGACTTTAATTTTGCACACAGGCCTGCCGTACGGCGATCTTGCCAAACGATGGCGTTGTAGATCGGTGTTCCGGAACTGCGATCCCACACCAGGGTTGTTTCGCGCTGGTTGGTTATGCCTGCAGTTGCGACTTCGTTGTTGCACTGCTGCAAAACATCTTTGCAGGATCGTACACAGGTTTGCCAAATTTCTTCGGGATCATGTTCAACCCATCCATCAGCGGGATAATGTTGGGCAAATTCATATTGCGATGAGGCAATAATGGAACCAGCCTGATTAAAGATTATTGCCCGGGAACTGGTAGTACCCTGATCGATTGCGAGGATTTTGGTATTCATGTCAAATTTCAGAGGGGTCGATAACGATAACCTTGAAATAGTCAGCTTGTCCCTGATAACGGGAAACAAGCTTCATTCCGGCCTGGGTAGCGTGTGCTCCAATTGAAAAGTCTGCGAGTATGCGATTTCTTTTTTTACCCTGTCGGTGATATTGCCACAGCGCACGGCCAGCAATATAACTCGCTTCCCACGGTACTGCATCGCGTCGAAAGAGTGTTGGTAGAAGGAGTCTATCTAATTCCTCTATGCTCTCAACCATTGCACCAACTTCTGTGTATATTACCGGATTGATCACTAACACACCCTTTGACGCGCATTGGGCGAGACAATCTTTTGAAGTTTGTCCGAACAGATTGTCAGCCCCGATAATATCCAGTATTACGTTGGTGTCTACAAGATAGCTTTGTATTTTAATCCCTTGGCAGGGACATTAACTCGTCGGTAGACTGTTTATATTTCTTCCGGCCATACAGGCTCTCTATTTCAGATACCCCGGAAGCGGAACTTGGTACTAACCGAAGACCTTGTTTATCCGCGATAAACTGTACCTCCGTTTTGGTCAATAGTCCGTATTTTTCCCGCAAGACCCGAGGTATTGTAATTTGACCGCGTTCACTGATTTTCATTGCGATCTTTAAGGTTGAATATGAATGCAGAATCATATCACGATATTTTTCACTAGCGAGACAGGTTGATGATTGAATTTCTGAATTCTTCAGTTGAAATGTAGAAACGAATATTTTGATGAGAAATATGTTCATATGAAATAAAATTTATTTGTGCATGCTTAAATTTTTGTGATAACCTCTTCAGGTTGTTTATAAATCCTGCCGAAAAAATTCGGTACCTAATAACACCATCACGAGGAAAAGTTACCATGAAAATGAAGTTCGCGGTCGCAGCCACATTAGCGACATTCGTGGTCCAGATTCCAGCTTTTGCCGGTACGGCGGAAGCGGAGAAATGGATAAATGAAGAATTCCAGCCTTCCACATTGAGTAAGGAAGACCAGATGAAGGAACTGGAATGGTTTATCAAGGCAGCTGAGCCATTCAAGGGAATGGAAATTAATGTGCTGTCTGAAACCATCCCTACCCATGAATACGAGTCCAAGGTGCTGACCAAAGCATTTGAGGAAATTACCGGTATCAAAGTCAATCACCAGTTGCTTGGAGAAGGCGAAGTGGTGCAGGCGGTGCAGACCCAGATGCAAACCGGACGTAATCTTTATGATGCCTATATTAATGATTCCGATTTGATCGGTACCCATTCCCGACTACAGTTGGCAGTGAATCTGACCGACTGGATGGCGGGAGATGGCGCTGATGTCACCAATCCAATGCTGGATCTTGATGATTTTATGGGTATTTCGTTCACTACGGGTCCCGATGGCAAGGTGTATCAGCTTCCCGACCAGCAATTTGCCAATCTTTACTGGTTTCGACAGGACTGGTTCCAGCGACCCGATCTCCAGGCGCAGTTCAAGGAAAGGTATGGCTATGACCTGGGTGTGCCAGTAAACTGGTCAGCTTATGAAGATATTGCCGAATTTTTCTCCATTCACGTCAAGGAAATTGACGGCGTGCGGGTCTACGGTCACATGGACTATGGTAAGCGGGCACCTGATCTTGGTTGGCGCATGACCGACGCCTGGTTGTCCATGGCCGGTGCTGGCAGCAAAGGGTTGCCAAATGGTGTGCCGGTAGACGAATGGGGCATTCGAATGGAGGCCGGCTCGTGTAATCCGGTGGGTGCAAGTGTTTCCAGGGGCGGCGCAGCCAACGGGCCGGCAGCAGTCTATGCAATCAGAAAATGGGATGAGTGGTTGCGACAATACGCACCTCCGGGAGCGGCCAGCTACGACTTTTACCAGTCATTACCAGCGCTGTCACAGGGCAATGTTGCCCAGCAGATTTTCTGGTATACCGCCTTTACCGCTTCTATGGTGGCACCAAAAAGTGACGGCAACAATACCGTTGATGACGCCGGTAAACCTTTATGGAGAATGGCACCTTCACCCCACGGCCCGTACTGGGTAGATGGTCAGAAGTTGGGTTATCAGGATGCCGGTTCCTGGACGCTGTTCAAATCTACGCCGGTAGATCGTCGCAAGGCAGCCTGGTTATTTGCTCAGTTTGCAGTAGCGAAAACGGTATCTCTGAAGAAAACTCATGTTGGCTTGACCCCGATCAGAGACAGCGATATCCGTCATGAATCGTTCACTGAACGCGCCCCCAATCTTGGCGGGCTGGTAGAATTCTATCGATCCCCGGATCGGGTTCGCTGGTCACCCACTGGTGTCAATGTGCCCGACTATCCTAAACTGGCACAAATATGGTGGCAGCAGATTGGAGATGTAAATTCTGGCGCATTTACCCCCCAGGAGGCAATGGATAGACTGGCTGAGGAGATGGATACGGTTATGGGTCGTATGCAAGCGGCAGATGAAGCTGCGCAAGTGTATGGTGGTTGTGGCCCGAGATTGAATGAGCCGAAGGATCCCCAGTACTGGCTGGATCAGCCGGGATCACCAAAACCAAAGGTGAACGAAAAACCACAGGGTGAAACCATAGCCTATGAAGATCTGATAAAAAGCTGGCAATAACAAGTTGTAATCCGTTGCTGCAGACTGCTGATTCGAGCAGTCTGCATTTTTCTGCGTCAGGCAAATTAAATGCAGGCATCAGATTAATGAGTATTCCTGTCACCGACGCCCGGATCAGCAAACGTCAACAGGCGTTGCTCGCACATGTGCGTAATGAAGGCAGAGGACAGGTAGAACATCTTGCTACAATTTTCAAGGTGACACCACAGACCATTCGGCGCGATTTAAACGCTTTATGTCAACTCAGATTGCTCCTTCGCGTTCATGGCGGAGCGGTAGCGCCGGGAGGGGGGGCTGAATCCGAACAGCTGGTCAACCTGGACTACAGCACCCGTCGGTTGCTCGGTTATGAGGCCAAGAATGCTATCGGTAAACGGTGCGCTCAAATAATTCCCAATGATGCGTCGTTGTTTATCAATATTGGCACCACTACAGAAAGTGTTGCAAAATACCTGACGGATCATGTTGGTTTGTTTGTCATTACTAATAACATTAATATCGCCAACACACTACGTCGTTCCGAATCCATTAAAGTAATGACCGCAGGGGGGTTGGTGCGACATGAAGATGGTGGAATTGTGGGACACGCAACCGAAGATTTCGTTAACCAGTTTAAAGTTGATTTTGCTGTGATTGGCTGTTCGGCATTGGATGAAGATGGCACTATCCTCGATTTTGATGTTCGTGAAGTTCGGGTAACCCGGGCCATTATCAATAATGCCCGTTCTGTGATTCTGGTGTCAGACGGTTCAAAGTTTCAGCGCAAAGCACCGGTACGACTCGGAAACATCGGGCAGATGGATTACATTGTTACCGATCTGCAGCCACCACAACAGCTTATTGAAATATGCCAGCAACAGGGTGTCAATGTAGTTACCGTGGCAGTTGAGGAGGGCAGAGCCAGTGGCCATTGAGTTACGCAAAGTTGCCAAATCTGTGGCTGGCGAAACACATATACATGAAACCAGTCTGACCCTGAAAGAAGGCGGTTTCAATATTCTATTGGGCACTACCCTAAGTGGAAAGACCACGTTATTGAGATTGATGGCCGGGCTGGAATCACCAAGCGCTGGCGAAATCTGGTTTGAAGGAAAAAATGTAACCGGAGTGCCAGTGCGGAAACGCAGCGTATCCATGGTGTATCAGCAGTTTATCAATTACCCGAATTTCAATGTCTATGACAACATCGCTTCGCCGCTTCGAGTGGCTGGATGCTCTGCCACAGAAATCAAACAACGGGTAGAAGAAATTTCAACCATGCTGAAACTAGAAAATTTTCTGAAACGGATTCCAGCGGAATTGTCTGGTGGCCAACAACAACGAATTGCCATTGCCAGAGCATTGGTTAAAAACTCAAAGCTGGTGTTACTGGACGAACCATTGGCAAATCTTGATTTCAAATTACGCGAGGAATTACGCGAAGAAATGCCAAGACTGTTTGCAGATGCTGGCGCTACAGTGGTCTATTCCACTACCGAGCCCCTTGAAGCATTGATGTTGGGTGG
>CAYOGN010000171.1:0-8201 GCA_964403545.1 uncultured Gammaproteobacteria bacterium | reverse complement strand
TGACAATGACCGTAAATTCTCGGACCCTGCAGTTTGGCTTCCCGTCGAACACATGCTCCTAACACCGGAACATCACATCCAAGCAATCTCAAACCAAACAACATTCCCGAGTGGGTCAAACCACTTCCTGAACCCACCACGACCAAATCAGGAACCAAAGACTGAGCCGCACACTGATCGAGTAATTCTTTAGCGCCGTCAATATAACCCAACGCACCCTTGGGCTGTTTAACTGGTTTCAGAGGCACAACATATGGTTTCTTCCCCTTGCTCGCCAATTGTTCGGCGATGCGATTGATTTCTGCATCGGCCGCCTCTTCATCCCCGCCTTCCGGAAAATAGGAGATCGTTGCTCCAAAAATAGAACTCAGCAATCTATTCCCAGAAGTGTGATATTCCACAGACTGGTCAGGCACCCGATCTTCCAACTGGATGTGACAATCCAGCCCGAGTTTACTAGCGGCAGCGGCGATGGTTCTCATATAGTTAGATTGAATCGCACCCGTGCTCAAAACCGTATCGCAGCCTTTAGCAACAGCATCACCTAGATAAAACTCCAGCTGTCTGACTTTATTGCCTCCCATACCAAGACCGGTACAGTCATCCCGTTTCACATACAGATTATGCCCTGGATAGTCTTTGGACAATCGAGGAAGTAACTCCAGGGGAGTCGGATAGTGACCCAACAATGTTTTAGGGAACGCTGAAAGCTCAGATACGGCAGGAGTCACTAATTCTGTCATGGTATTGCTATATTTTTGTTAAAAACAGGCAGAAGAAGATGCCATAGACCATTGGTTTAAACAAGACAATTTCACTTATAAGAAACCTTTCCGATAGTTTGATATTTGCTTCCGGAAACAAAAAAGCCTCCGCAGCGGGAGGCTTTTCTGATTTTCGGAAATTCGCCCGATAAACGTCTTATAGAACTATCCGAGCTCTTCTTGCAGCGCGGGAACAGCTATAAACAAATCTTCGTTCCAGCCGTAATCGGAAACCTGGAAGATCGGAGCTTCTTCATCATTATTGATAGCAACAATGACCTTAGAGTCCTTCATACCGGCAAGATGCTGAATGGCGCCCGATATTCCCACGGCCAGATACAAATCCGGAGCAACCACTTTTCCAGTTTGGCCAACCTGATAATCATTGGGAACGAAGCCAGCGTCAACCGCCGCCCGAGAAGCACCTACTGCACCACCCAGTCGATCTGCCAATTTTTCCAGCATCGCAAAGTTCTCGCCGTTCTGCATACCGCGACCACCCGACACCACAATTTTTGCCGAAGTCAATTCAGGACGCACACTTTCGCTCAGCATCTGACCAATGAACTGGATAGAATCATTGGCGCCAGCGTCATCAATAGCTTCAACAGAAGCACTGCCACTTTCCGCATCAGCCAGCTCAAACGCAGTAGTTCGCACCGTCAGCATTTTAATGGTATCCGAAGATTTAACCATTGCCAGCGCGTTACCGGCATAGATGGGACGAACAAACGTATCTGCATCTACCACTTCGCTGACGTCTGAAATCGCCTGGACATCACACAGCGCAGCAGCATAGGGGATCAACGCCTTGCCAAAAGTGGTCGCAGGCGCCATAACATGGCTATAGTCTGGGGATCTGGCTTGAACCAGAGCAGCGACATTTTCAGTTATATCGTTGGCATAAGTGGCACTGTCACATACCAAAACCCGGTTTACACCGGCAATCTTCGTCGCTTCATCCGCCACAGCACCACAATCCTGACCGGCAATCAACAGATCAACGTCCCCGCCGACCTGAGTCGCAGCGGTTACAGTGTTGAGTGTCGCAGGTAACAAAACTGACTTGTCGTGTTCTGCAATTACTAAAATACTCATCTATATCACCTTCGCTTCGTTTTTCAGTTTTTCAACCAGTTCTGCAGCACTGGAAACCATAACACCGGCATCCCGGGCAGGAGGCTCGGTAACCTGAACGACTTCAATCCGGTTGCTGACATCAACACCCAGTTCTTCAGGAGTCAATGTTTCAACAGGCTTTTTCTTTGCCTTCATGATGTTAGGCAGAGAAGCATAACGAGGCTCATTCAAGCGTAAATCCGTGGTAACTACCGCAGGACAGGTAATCTGGAGTTTTTCCAGACCCGCATCAATCTCACGAGTAATAGCAAACCCATCGTCATTCTTTTCGATTTTTGAAATATAGCTTCCTAAAGGACGTTGCATCAGTGCCGCCAGCATCTGGCCGGTCTGATTATTATCATCGTCTATGGATTGCTTCCCAAGGATCACAAGGTCAGTGCCTTCTTTATCTGCTACAGCCTTCAGCATCTTGGCAATAGCCAGAGGCTCAAGGGTTGCTTCTGTATTGATGTAGACGCCTCTATCCGCCCCCATGGCCAGACCGGTTCGAATCGTCTCCTGACACTTTTCCGGGCCGGCAGAAACGATAATAACTTCTTCAGCATGCCCTGCTTCTCTCATGCGCAATGCTTCTTCAACTGCAATTTCGCAAAACGGGTTCATGGCCATTTTTACATTTGCGGTTTCTACACCAGTCTGATCGGATTTGACCCGAACCCTGATGTTTGCGTCGATGACGCGTTTTACTGGTACCAGTATTTTCATTTCGTGGATTCTCCTCGAAAACGGGTTGTCTTTAGCTAAAATGGGACGCGGATTCTACCCCAATCTCCGGTCGGAGAATAGCGGTTGAAGTCAACTTTTCTAGGCTTTTATACGCCGATAACTGCTTGAATTGCGACATATTCGATGTCCTTGAATTAGCGCTGTCAATTTACATCTCAATTGCCACCGGAATAGAGGTAAAATCCATTCCTCCTTATTGACCAATTCCTTGATAATTCAGAACCCATGAATCCCGCCGATGAACAACTCGACCACCTGATCGAGACCGCATGTCTGGCCGCTGACAAAGCTCGTACTATCACCTCTCACTGGTTTCGGGCGGATATGGAAGTCGATGCCAAAGAAGACCGAACACCGGTCACTATCGCGGACCAGCAAACTGAACTGGCCATCCGGGAAATTATTCTTGAACGTCACCCGGATCACGGTTTTTACGGGGAAGAAACCGGAATTATGATCAGCGACAGTGAATGGCAATGGGTCATTGATCCCATCGACGGCACAAAATGCTTCGCCACGGGAATGCCGACATTCGGCACACTTATATCCCTGATTCATAATCAGGAGCCTGTGATCGGATTAATCGATCATCCGATACTGGATGAACGCTGGATCGGCGTCAGCGGCCGAACCACAACCCACAACGGGTTACCGTGCGCCACCCGCTCCAACGATACCCTGCAGTCTGCTACGGTCTATACAACCACAACAGACATGTTCAACGAAAAAAATGGAAAAGTAGCCGACCGATTCACCCGCAGTTGCAAGTTTCGGGTTTTCGGTGGTGATTGTTACGGATACGGCTTATTGGCGTCAGGTTTTAATGATCTGGTTTGTGAAGCCGATTTGAAACCCTATGACTACTTTGCACTGGTGCCGGTCGTAACCGGTGCCGGCGGTTGTATCACTGACTGGCAGGGCAACAAACTCACGCTGGACTCTTTCGGTGAAGTGCTGGCATCGGCCAACCCGACACTGCATCAACAGGCGATTAATGCCCTCAACCAGCCCTGATTCAAATTCTAATTCGCTGGCACCAGTCTGGGACTCCAAAACACCGTCCCCTTAGACTTTGCTTCGGAGACCATCTGCTGGCCGGTATATGCCTTCTCCTGGTCCAGATAACCTTCTTTCATCACTCTGACGATAAATGCATCAGCATCATCAAGTTCTGACTTAAGCACACTTCTGCGGGTTTTCAACGGTGTGTTGCCGATATATACCCAGTCATAACTGCGAACATCTTTACGATCCGCCTGTACCTGGAACAAAACGTAAGCACCCATCGGGTCTGACTGAATGGTAAGAGGAACGGTTTTTACCGTTGGTGCACAACCGGTCGCTAGAATACCGACTGTTACCAGCGCTGAAAGTCTGGAAAGACTTGTGAAGTTTATTAGCATCGAGGGTTTTTTCATCAAAATTTTCACTGGTAACAAATATTAATCAATTTATAGGGTCCGAATCAGGCTATCCAGAAGATTCCTGCGAGACCTTTACGGAAGTTACTGAGCAGACTGTTTCAATTCTACATCGAGAGACTGGGCGTTAGCGGCAGCCTCTTCTGCGGTACCGGAGTTCAGATTCAGCCAGAATGTACTCAGAAAATCCTCATACCCTTCCTTGTGCATTCTTATGTTCATGAATTTTCGGGTGGCATCTTTAGATTTCCAGACGTGCCGCACCGGTGTTACGCCAATATAGTATCCATCCTCCATATCATAGACCTGCACACCGGCAGGTTCTGAACGAATACTGACAGCGCCATAGTTTGTGGTACATCCACCAAGGCCCAGGGCCAGCCCGAGCAAGAGGAAAATTGAAGCAAGTTTCATAGCATTTTTAATCACAGGGTTTCTATTATCGAATTCATCGATCATAAAATGAAACCGTCAGTTCGTACAGAATTTTTTGATTTCAATCTAATATAAATCCAATGATGCAAATCCACTGAATCCTCTACTCAGTTCTATATTGAGCTCTATACTCCGATTTCTACTCACTTCGACATAGTCGCTTTTGATAACCTTGTTTTTGGTAAAATCCTTCCCGCCCCTTTAGCCATAATATCCGGTCACCACGAACGAAACCATTCAGAACAAAATTAAAATTTTTGAGGTTTCTAATATTCATTTAAACTGTTTGTCGATTGGGGGGTGATAGTTTCCAATTAAACCATGCAGTAAACTAAAATATGCGACTTTTAAATAGAGGTTATTCCCGTGGCTGAATACGTTTTCACGATGAATGGTGTGGGCAAGGTTGTCCCGCCCAAAAAGGAGATTCTGAAAGATATTTATTTGAATTTTTTTCCGGGTGCAAAGATTGGCGTACTTGGCTACAACGGCGCAGGAAAATCGACTTTGCTGCGCATCATGGCAGGAATCGATACTGACATCATCGGAGAAGCGCGTCCTCAAGCAGATCTGAAAATCGGCTATCTGGCCCAGGAACCCGAACTTGACGAAACCAAGGATGTCCGCGGCAACGTTGAAGAAAGCATGGCGGAAATAAAGGAAGCTCAGGAAAAACTGGATGCAGTTTATGCCGCCTATGCAGAACCCGATGCCGACTTCGACGCCCTGGCAACCCAACAAGCTCGACTTGAAAACATTATTCAGACCGCCGATGCCCACAACCTGGATCACAAGTTCGATATCGCCGCAGATGCCTTGAGATTGCCGCCATGGGATGCAGACATCAAAACGCTATCCGGTGGAGAGAAGCGCCGGGTAGCCCTTTGTCGATTACTGTTGTCAAACCCAGATATGCTGATCCTCGATGAGCCTACCAACCATCTTGATGCAGAGTCCATCGCATGGCTTGAGCGTTTTCTACACGAATACCCCGGCACAGTGGTCGCGGTAACTCATGATCGTTACTTTCTCGACAACGTAGCCGGATGGATTCTCGAACTTGATCGAGGACAGGGAATCCCCTGGGAAGGGAACTACTCTTCGTGGCTTGAGCAGAAGGAAGCCCGTCTGGAGTTAGAGCAGAAATCCGAAGCCGCACGAATTAAAAGCATGAAAAGCGAACTCGAATGGGTTCGTTCTAATCCCAAGGGTCGACACGCAAAAAGCAAGGCCCGGATCAAGCGATTTGAGGAACTGAACTCATCGGATTTCCAGAAACGCGCGGAAACCAATGAAATTTACATTCCACCGGGACCACGCCTGGGCGACCAGGTCATTGATGCCAAAGGCATTACCAAAGCCTATGGCGACAATATGCTCTATGAAAATCTGAGTTTTAGTCTGCCCAAAGGCGGAATTGTGGGCATCATCGGCTCCAATGGTGCAGGAAAAAGCACCTTGTTTCGTATGATGACCGGGCAGGAAGAACCCACGTCCGGTGAATTTATTGTTGGAGAATCGGTAAAAATTGGTTATGTGGATCAATCCCGAGATTCTCTGGATGATAGCAAAACCGTTTTCGAGGAAATTTCCGGCGGCAACGACATCATGCTGGTGAACGGTTATGAAGTGCAGTCTCGGAGATATGTGGGCAGGTTCAATTTCAAAAGCACCGACCAACAAAAAAATGTCGGGCAGTTATCCGGCGGAGAACGCAATCGGGTACATCTTGCCAAACTGCTTGCCAGTGGCGGGAATCTACTGCTCCTTGACGAACCGACCAACGACCTTGATGTGGAAACATTGCGAGCGCTGGAAGAGGCAATTCTAAATTTTCCAGGCTGCGCCGTGGTGATTTCCCACGATCGCTGGTTCCTGGATCGTATCGCAACGCATATTCTGGCCTTTGAAGGCAATTCCCAGGTGACCTGGTTCGACGGTAATTACAGTGACTACGAAGAAGACTACAAACGCCGCCACGGCGACAGTGTCAAGCCGGAAAGGATAAAGTACAAACGCCTAAAATAGTTAATATTTAAATCACAACTGTTGATTTTTAACAAGCGTTAACAGGGTATTTCGTTGGTTCGGCACGCGCGCGACAATGGCAGTGCGCGTCGCGCCGTGTGGTATCGCATCTATACCATCAACTTGAGGTAAGTCAGAGTTCATAATAGCTTTAATCACTATAGCTTTAATCACTCAGGTGCACCCATTGATCGGGTAGTTCGCCATCCAGTGACGCTTTGACCTGTCGCGCGATGTCACGACCTTCGCGCCAACATTGCCCGGCTGTTTTTAGTGGATAGCGTAAATTGCCGCTGGCAAAATAGTTGAGTTTAGAGCAACGCCCATAGGCATCAACCAATGGGCCGTTATTGTCGATATTGATTGCGAAACCGGCCATTTTCGCCAGGCTCGACTCGCCGATGAATTTCCCCGTGAAAATGACACCGTCGCATTCGAGGGTGAGGATCTCTCCGGTGGAACGTTTTACCTTTACAGCCTGGACCTTGCTTTGGCCATCTATGGACTCTAGCGATGTGTTCATTAATACCGATGTTCCCAATAAGCGTGGCAATAACCCCGCTATCTGCCACCAGCTTATGACGGGTTTCGCTTCAATCATCGCCACCGGTTTAATATCGGCATGTCGACAACTGAGTAATGCCGAAAAGGCGACCATTTCACTGCCGATGATGACCGGTCGTTTAAACGGTCTTTGCTGCTTCAGATAAATCAGGGATTGCAGAGCACCGGTGGTCACTACCCCTTGGGGTCGTGTTCCCGACACCAGTCTGGCCGAGCGCGGTTTTTCGCGTGCGCCAGTGCAAATAACAACCCTGTCTGCCTCGAGTAGCTGTCGTCCTCCAAGAGTCGACAAGCTGAGTTCTCCGGACTTCCCTAATTCGGTTACCGTGGTTCCAAGACGTATTTCGACCCCTGCTTTTTCGGCTTGTCCGGTCAACCGACGCGTGTATTCAGTACCACTTAAGATGCGGCGAAACTCGCGCATGCCAAAAGGTGAATGCCCACAGTGACGGGGAATGCCGCCAGCCGTGTTTTCGCGTTCCAGTAATGTGACACTGTTCACTCCCAGTTTTTTCAATTCGGTGGCGATAGACAGTCCTCCCGGGCCCGCGCCGATGACCGCGACGCGGCATTGCTCGGCCTTCATTCCATTGACTCGCTGAGTGGTATCTGCAGGCGATTAGCACATAGTTCGCTGAGTTCAGCAGTACAATAAAAACCCTGGCAACGGCCCATGGTGGCGCGCGTGCGTCGTTTTAATCCGGCCAGACTGCGCGCTGCTAAAGGCCCTCTGAGCGCCTGCTCTATTTCGTGGCGGGTAACCAGTTCGCAGTGACAGACGATGCCGCCATTGCCGGATTTGCTCCAGTTACGTTCGAGGCTTTCGGACAGTGGCAGAACATCAGGAGTAATAATATTGTCGATTTGAGTGTGTCGGTTACCCATCGTCTGATACAACTCGAAGACATAACTGGCGATACCGAGCGCCGCGCTTAAACCCGTTGAGCGGATGCCACCGACACTGATGTAGTTTTGTTGCGCGAATGGCTGAATGCAGTAATCTTTAAACTCGCTCGCAGGGCGAATTCCGGCATAGGTTGCGGTTACGCTGTGATTTGCAAGTTCTGGAATGATCTCCACACCTTTGGCGTATAGGCTCTGCAGCGTATCCGTGTCCACC
>CAYOGN010000170.1:0-4195 GCA_964403545.1 uncultured Gammaproteobacteria bacterium | reverse complement strand
ATTCCTTGCCCTGGGGTCGATGGCCCTGGACGATACATTCCGCCACATGGGGCATGTTTTTTAATATCGTTGTCTGTCTTATGGTTTCAGCCATAGGGCGCAATGACAAAGATCGACCCCGACGTAACGAATACCACAACTTTCTCAACGACTACAGTACCCTGATCGTACGCAGGCGCTGGACAAAACCGGTGGCGGGGATCATCGTGCTGGTGTGGATGTTCTTTGCCATCGGTCCCGGTGCGGTGATTGGCAATATCTTTTTTGGCGAACCCAATGGGGGCTATGCAACGTGGAATTTCGGGATGCCACCACTCTGGGCCTGGCAGATTATCTGGTGGGCGCTGGGGGTAGGCATGATTTGGTATCTGGCCTATAAAATGGAAATGTCGACTGTGCCTGAGCAGGATATTGAAAAGGCCAGGCGCACATGATCACCAACCATTAAAGTAAAGGTTTCGCCATGTTACGAATTACAGGGTATAGCGACAAGTACTCCGTTTGTCCCGGAGACAATATCAAATTCTATGTGAATTCTGAGGACAACGAATCCTACGATGTGCAAATCGTTCGTTTGATTCATGGCGATACCAATCCCGAAGGACCGGGTTATAAAGAGGAGGAAATCTCTGCACCCTGCAATTCGACCTACAGCGGACGTAATCAGAGAATTCACGGTGGTTCCTATGTAATCGTGCCTCAGGAAGATCGTCTGAACGTTGAGAGTTTTACCCTCCAGGCATACATATTCCCGACCACGCCAGAAAAAGGTCGGCAAGGTATTATTACCAAGTGGGCGGAGCAGAATAACTGCGGGTACGGATTATTTATTGATAGTGATGGTTGTTTGTCACTGGAGATCGGTGATGGAAAGGGGCAGATGTTGCATCTGTCCAGTGGCAAGAAACTGATGCGCAAGGTCTGGTATCTGGTGGCGGCGACCTTTAATGAGCAAAGCGGCCGGGTCACGCTGTATCAGGAGCCAGTGGTCAGTCGCACGAATGGCGGTCTCGGTCTATCGATGCTGCATCCTGCCGATGAAACCACTGCTTTGAGCGAAACCATCAACAGTATTCGCCCTGGTTTGAACGATGCACCGCTGTTAATGGGGGCGTCCACGTTACGGGAAAGAACCGGCAGGACAATTTTTGGCGCCCACTACCGGGAAGCAACAAAACCGGTAGAACTGCCGGAGCAAACCAATGTCTATAATGGCAAAATTGATCGTCCCAGGCTGTGTCATCGAGCGTTATCCAAAGCCGAGATAGAAACTCTGGCGCAGGGTTTTCAGGGTTGCCCGGCGGACCTGCGTACCGATGTTGTGGCTGCCTGGGATTTTCACGCCAATATCACCACGAATATTGCATCTACCTATATTATTGATACTTCACCAAATTTTCTTAACGGCCATATTGTCAATCTGCCAGTACGGGCGATGACGGGTTATAACTGGACTGGAGACGAGATTGTCTACCATCACAAGCCTGAAGAATACGGTGCAATCCATTTCCACGACGATGATATAGATGATGCCCGCTGGGATGTGGACTTTGAATTCATTATTCCGGATAGTATAAAAAGCGGTGTATACGCGGCGCGGTTGCGTATCGGTGGTGAAGATTCTTCGGATACGGAAGACTTTGTCCCGTTTGTTGTCCGCCCGCCGAGAGGCACGGCAACATCAAGGATTGCACTGATTTTACCCACCAACAGTTACATGGCCTATGCCAACGACAACCTGGGCACAAATTCAGTAGTGGCTCAGCTATTGGCCGGTAAAGTGCCGGTAATGACGGCCTCGGATCTGTATTTGAATGAGCATAGAGAGTACGGACTGTCGACCTACTCGCTGCATTCTGATGGCAGCGGGGTATGTTACTCCTCCCGTTTAAGACCGGTATTGAATATGCGGCCAAAATACCGGCACTGGTTATCGCCATCCCTTTGGCAGCTCAATGGAGACTTGCATCTCACTGACTGGCTGGAAGAAAAGGGTTTTGATTTTGATGTCCATACCGATGAAGATCTGGATCGCGAAGGGGTGGGACTACTCAACCGGTATAAAACGGTACTCACCGGCAGTCATCCAGAATACACTTCTGAAAAAATGCATGAAGCCTACGACGCCTACCAGCTTGGTGGTGGGCGCTGGGTATATCTGGGCGCCAACGGGTTTTACTGGATCAGTGAATACCATCCGGATAATGGCAATATTATTGAAGTACGAAAAGGGGAGGCGGGCACCCGTGCCTGGACAGCCAACCCGGGAGAATACAATAACGCCTTTGATGGAAAATTTGGTGGAATGTGGCGTGCGAGAGGCCGTATTCCCAGCAAAATTTGTGGATTGACGTTTACTGCATACGGCTTTGATGTCTCTTCCTATTACCGCCGTGAAGAGGATAGCAAACGGTCAGAATGTGCCTGGATTTTCGCCGGTGTGGGAGAGGACGAGATCATTGGCGACTTTGGTCTGGTCGGTGGTGGTGCTGCGGGCCTCGAACTGGATCGATATGATCTCGAATTTGGTACGCCGCACAATGCCTATCTGCTGGCACGTTCTGAAGGACACACCAATCTCATGTTACAGGTTAACGAGGAGATCCATTTCTCTGTTCGCGGGTATTATGGTGGTGGCACTGAGAATCCCCAGGTACGGGCCGATATGATTTACTATAAAACACCAAATGACGGCGCATTATTTGCCCCCGGATCACTTTCCTGGTGTGGCAGTCTTTCGCACAACAACTACGACAATAATGTTTCCCGAATCCTCGAAAATATCATTAAGGGATTTCTTAAAGAGGGCCCCTTACCGTAGCCCTGCAGGTCAGCTATAGTCATCGAGAGGAAACACATATGCTAAACAAACACTCCACTGAAATGATGGAACCGCCCCAGGGAAAGGGAGTCGTGGGCGCAACCATGACCCCACCTAACGCGCTGGAAATGGCCGCGCTGGGTGAGCTTGACGTGGATAAGCTCAATGACCTCGCGGAATGCCTGTTTGTGTTGAACAACAGGCGATATGGCCCTATTCCGGGGGCCTACATGGTGATATGTACCAAACCGGATAAAGAGTGGTGTGTGGCCCAGCTCAATGCCGACCGAATCAAGCCATTGATATTATTTGAAGACAAGATATTTGGCTCGCCGGAACTCGCCCAGCGCGAAGCACTGCGGTTCAAGGAAGAACGCGGAGAATCAGCGCCATGCCGCTGCACTTGATCGGATTGACCAGTAAATATTGTAATCATTGAGGCGAATCATGTTTGGTAAACCAACCGGCGTACAAACCAACCAGGGGCATACAAGTACTGACGACTACATTACACGTACTTACGTGCTGCCGCTATTGACCGATGAGGCCTGCCGGAACCGGTTGATCGCCGAGCACAAAGCGAACCCTGTGGCAGGTCCTCCGGCAAACGGCAGGCCACCCATAGAGCACAGCAAGGATCTAAGAACGGTGTTGGACAAATTTCGCCGGCAGCCCATGGAAGGAAAATATATTACCGTGTGCAAGCGACTCCACGAAGACTATCGGATCGGAATTTGCTCTGGAGTACGTGGCCAGCCGGTGGAAATACTGGAAGAATCATTCTCGTCAGAAGAGGAGAGCGAACATGCAATATTTTTAAAACGTGTTAATGACCTGTTAACCAGGTATTGCGGGTAACGGGTTCAATAGCACTGTTTATTGCCGAATGGTGTGGTCTTGAGAAAATTTGACTGGCAGTACCGCTAATGGACATTTAACTCAGCTGAAATGTCGTTGAGCATCCATATTTTTGTGTAAAAGGCGAACAATCAGAATTCCTTCTTTTATTTTTTTATAAAATACTAAATGAGAACGATGCTGGAAGCATAAATAATCGGAACGAATATAATCAACCTGCCTTCCCATATCTGGAAAATCATCAAGCGTTGCAAAACATTTTTCCAGGGATTTGTGATATTCGAACATAACGTTAGGCCCAAAGTTTATTATCGAGTAATCAAGAATGAAATCCAGATCCGTGCTGGCTTTATCAGACAGACTAACCATTTATTCGGTGTCTTTTTTTCGCGTCATCAAGAATATCACTCATATTACGTTTACTGACCCCGCTTTTTTCACCTGCAATTAGCGCTGAACGAAGCAAATCAATTTTATGTTTGTGTTCTTGATCAAGACGAATTAACTCTCGAAGAT
>CAYOGN010000169.1:0-9158 GCA_964403545.1 uncultured Gammaproteobacteria bacterium | reverse complement strand
ATAGTATGGAGTCGAATTATTTGATCAACTCTTCTCGATTAATTGCTATCTATCACCGGGAAATAGATCTCCCCCCAGTCTTCGTCTTTTGTCTCCATCATGATCTCGATAACGATAGGCATCAATTCCAGCAACATCCGGCACCCGTCACGCACCTGGGCCCGATTCACCTTGCTCCCCTAGGTCGCCCCACCATGCATCAACTGATTTCTCAAAACATATCAGTGTTGCATGCGTATGTTCGGACCAAATGAACCCTCCAGGCGAGTAATCTATTCGCTATGACCAGCTATCTTCAGGAGCAGGATGGAATACACCTGGAAGTCAAATATCGAAAGGTGGCATCGGGCTACGCCCAGGGTTTTCTTGAGCATTTCCATGGGCACCGCAGGCCTGTTATGAAATAACTGGTCTATTCGATAAAAGCGATCGGTTCGGTCCATGTTAATTTTTCCGGCAACTGTTAGCACATTACGGCTATTTGTAGCTGAATTTCCTGGCCACGATCATCATTTGAATCAACTTTCCGATCAACCAGGATACTGGTATGGAAACCAGAATTGCAACCAGGCTACCAGTACTTTGGAGCAATGCGAGCGTGATTGCTACCGTGGATGTCAGGTAGGTGGCCCAGAATGAGATGCTATAAATCATTTGCTTCTTCTACATTATTGATGGGCGGCGTTATCCAGTTGGTCTCGGTCAGGAGATGGTGTGGGATTGGGAAAAGGTTCCAGTGTTTTCTTTAGCGAACATTTGATTAAAACTGGCTCTTTCCGTTTCCATTTTTGTCTCTGTTTCCGATAATATAGTTCGGGAAATTCTCAGGTACGGTGATGTGGTCTGGAACCATGTTCGACACGATATTGAATGATTTAACGACATTGACTGCGTCTGTCGTTTCCAGCAGCGCATTGCCAAGCGCATACATCAGGCAAGTATGGTCGTCCTTTCCAGATTCCTTCTTCAGATTACCTGCTTGCTGCACGATGGAGGCAATATTCGCATCGTTTAACTGGACATCGCACAGGTTTGCCGCGGAAGCACCCTGATTCCATATTTTTAATGTAAATTTTGATGTTGATTTAAAAAATATCACGTCAGGCCTTCAAATTACCTTTTTAAACAGTGCCCCTATGATATTTTGCAGATCAGTTTATAGGGAGTAAGCTGATGTAGTTAACATGTAAGCTGGCAGCCACAATAGATTCACAGCTTACCTGTAACTTACCCCAGCTTACTCCCCCCTAATCCTCCTTTTTCTGCATGCTTCGATCCCAATGCAGCCACCGGTAATAAATCCGGTTCCGTTGCAGGGAAATCTTTACAAAATCGGAAGGATGTATGACCCAGATAGACAAGACTGACCCGTCACTACCCCCGTGGCTGAAAAACTGTGCCACAACCTTTGAGCAACTCAGTACCAGCGAAACCGGACTCGGAGAATTACTCGAAGATCATGCCCGCCTGACTGAGGCAATTCAATACTGGAGCGGGAAATCTGTTGAGCGGGTTGAGGAGTTCCGCCACCTGGCGAAAGAGATTGAGCGGGAGATGATGGCCATCGTCACCGAAATAACGGGGTTCGGAAAACCATAATGGTTTTAGAGCAATTGATTGAGAGCATCGCCCCGGTCTTTGCCCTCAACCAGCGTTACGGGTGGCCGATGACGCGTGCAGATTGACAACGTTTGCCGAAAATTTATTGTTACGCTCGCTACATTCGGACAGCCTGCGTACAAAGTGATCTACGGTATTGGTGCGCTGGGCAAGTAACCGGGATGATTGTTGTAAATTCGCAATTTCATCTACTACCTTCGTTTCCTTGTTTTTGATTCGCTCCAGGCTCTCCTGGCGTCTTATGATTTCGGTGGCACGCTCCTTAAGTTCCAGTTCCAGCGGAACCAGAACTGTTCGACACCATCGATCCACATCATCCCGTGTTTGCTTGTAAAGCTTGCGTATTTTCACCATGACCGATGCATGATAACGATCACGCAGGACGTGCTGCTCCGTCAGGACCATACCAAATCCCTTGCTGTGTTTGGCATGACTGGCCTGGAATTTTTTCAGTGAATCGATGTAAATATGGGGTTCAAATTTACGTGCCGTCAACCCTTCGACGTTGAGGATTTTTTCAACCACAACAAAGGTTTTTTCAATCTTTTGTTGCAACCTGAGCACATACGAAAGCGCCTTCTGAAAACGATCAATGGACGCAGCATGAAAGTCGTTCATTTCCCGTTGTAGTCCGGGCGTGGTTAACTGATTACTGATTTCATAGCGATAGGATGCAATCATGCGGTCAAGAAATACTAAATCCAGATGACGGACAAATTGAGAATAACCCTCCTGCAAATCCTGTTTGAGCGTCAAGATGTACTCACGCGCCTTGTCGTAATTTTTAATATCCCGGACAACCTTTTCTTCACTACTCTGCATTAGCGAAACCTGGTTGCTGTGATTGGAATCAAGGACCTTGATATGGTCATCGGTGTCATGGATGCGACGACTCAGTACACTGCGGATGACGCGCAAAGTTGGCGATATCTCCTTGATCGCCTGATCAAGAATATGTTTCTGATTGGTATTGTTGATGGTGTCTGCAAGGGCCTGTTCATAGCGCTGGATTCCGCTAGCCGTAATCATTTTCATATCACCCCTGGCTCGGCCCACCAGGGCTTTCTGCGCCGAAACCGGGAAAATCTGATCCGGGCGCACTTTCAGAATTCGCGAAACTTCGCGAATTTGTTTTTTGACATCCTGCTCGATCTCGGTCCGGCTCTTCAACTCGTCCCATAGCAGGTCAATTTTGTTGATCACTACAATAATATTGCTGGTATTACCGCCACGTACGTGATCGCGCCAGGTCTGGTATTCAGAACGGGTGACCCCGGTGTCAGCCGACACCACAAAAACGATGGCGTGAGATGACTCCAGTGCCTGATAGGTGAGCTCCGGCTCGGCACCAAGTGCATTGAGACCCGGGGTGTCAATAATCCGCAGACCCTGCTTCAGTAATGAATGGGGGTAATTTATAATTGCATGACGCCATTTTGGAATTGAAACCAGGCCATCAACCATATCCAGGCTATCCAATGTCTTTTCCTCCAGATCATGGATAAACCCAAGTGATTTTGCGACCTCCGGAGACACCAGCTCAAATTCTGCAACCTGGTTAAGGGATTTTTTTATTCCTTTTTTCTCTCGCATTGAGAAAAGGGTGTGCTGCCAGACAGATTCATCTTCCAGCAACATACTTAACGGCTGGTGCTGTATATTTTTAGCGGCGCGAACGGGCAGCAGGCGAATGGATGGAAGCCGGGATTGCTGAAATTCCAGTACTGTGGTACAGCGAGTGGTACGGCCCGGAGACGAAGGGAGAAACCGACTACCCAGATTACCAAAGATTGTCGCATTGATGAGCTCGCTTTTACCGCGGGAAGTTTCTGCCAGAAACAGCACATTCCGATGTTGATCCGCGAGTATTTTACGAACATGACTGAATCGCTCCCTGGTTTGCTCGTTATGATAACGACTCTTATCCATCCAGCCATAAATACTCTCAATTAGTTGCTGCAGCTCATTCAAGCTGCGGTCAGCATTTAATTGATCTTCAAAATAGCTCATTTTATTCAGTCTTCGCTTTTCTAACGGGTTTCCCTTTCACGATAGCCTGGCATATTTTGTATTGCGTAGCCGGCGAGGTGGCCCCTTACCTCCTCTAGTGTAATTAAATTTCCACCAGTTTATCGTGATTTAGTACCAGTTTCGATCTATTTTCGGCTGATTCTGCTGTATTAACGGCCAAAATGCGTTCAAACTCCTGCTTTCCCTCTGGTGTCTTTTCATGATAATTATGCCGTATGAATATACTATCCTGAAAGGACACCGGGATTTCTTAACCATTTGTCGCGGGTTAGCGACCAGCGCACTTGTTAAAACCGATGGAAAATAAATTGAAAAATATTTCAGCGGCGGATTTCGGCCGCCAGTTGGCGGGATTTGGAATAAACTTGTTAGTGCATGATGTTTCCAGAACTTGTCGTTTTCTGGAACTGGTACTTGGTTTTGAGGTGCTGCGTGAATCCGTGGACTACGCAATTGTTCGCCACCGGCAAATACTCTATCAACTGCACGCTGACCATACCTATTCCGTCAACCCGTTACCATCATTACTGCCTGAAAATGGGCCCAGAGGAGGTGGTGTTGAATTACGACTGTATCAGGAGAACCCTGACCAGGCGGAAGCGCGGGCACTTGCCGCCGGGTACACTGTGTTACAGAGCAGCAGCGACAAACCTCACGGCCTGCGGGAATGCTTCCTGCTCGATCCTGACGGATATTGCTGGGTTCCTTCGGTGGCCCTGGAACTTCCATCAAACGGATCATGACCAAAAAAATCCGGGCGATCCTGTTCGACAAGGATGGCACTCTGCTTGATTTTAATGGAACCTGGCTGGCACCATATGAGGCTGCCGCGCGTTATATTGCAATGAAGTCTGGCGGTAAACTCAGCGTTGATTCCATACTTGCCGCGGGCGGTTACATCGCATCCAGCGGAAGCTGGCAATCCGATTCCCTGTTGGCATCGGGCAGCAATGAACAGATTTTCAGTAGTTGGAGCAGCATGCTCGGTGCGCCATTTACCCGATCTGAACTAAATCGAATTGGCGAGATTTTTACCCTGAGTTCCAGTCAATACGTCCCCGTTTTTACGGCCTTGAAATCATGCCTGGAGACATTAAAAAATACCGGGTATACCCTGGGTATTGCGACCATGGATGACGAGAGTCATGCCCTGACAATGGCCCGGGGGCTTGGCATCGACACCCTGTTTGATTTTATTTGTGGCGCTGACAGTGGTCACGGCGTTAAACCGGAACCCGGCATGGTGCAGGCATTTGCCCATCGTCTGGGTATCACCACCGATCAGGTTGCGATGGTGGGCGACAGCCCGCGGGATATCAAGATGGGACAGAATGCCGGCGCCGGGCTATCTATCGGGGTACTCACAGGTGCCCACGATGCCGAGGAACTGGGAAGATATACTCCCCATGTGCTGGCCAGCATCGGTGAACTGTTCACATTCCTTAACCCCCGATCCTGAGTTACAGTGAACTTACAGGATACCGAATTTACAAGTTATGCCGGCTCTTATCTTGAGCAAATGCCAAAAGAAGACCCTGATTCCACTGCAATGCAATTTCGCAGTAACTTGTCCACGATAGATTTTATTCTCTATAGTAACGACCACTGGCCTGTTTTCAGGACATAGACAAACAAGAGTCCGTTGGTAATTGCGTGTGCATAAATAGCATCTCCCAGCGATCGTTTCCAGATCCGCACCGCCGCATAAACTCCGCCGGCGATAGTCGCTGCAATCCAGTATTCGTGCATGACACCGAATACAAGCGACGAAACAATTATCGCAGGAAATGAAAATCCTGGCGTTTTTTCAAAAGACGGCGTTTCCCGGGAAAGCGTGGCTAGCAGATATCCACGAAACAGTAACTCTTCCACCAGCGGTGCAACGAGCACCGCCCCGAGCAACCGGAATAGCAACCAGACACCCGTTTGCAGAGTGCCTGCCGTGGACAGGGTCAACTGATAGGATTGGTCCATTTCAGGATCTGCGGCAATGAGCAATAACCACAACAGGAATACCACCATTCCCGCCGCCACAGACATAAGTGACGGCGCACTGGTGAGCGTGGTGCGGTAGTATTTCCAGAACATAGCGACCACTAACAGGGTAAAAATCACCCGCAACGGATATAACCACGGGAAACCATCGGTGAACGCGAGGGTGACCAAAATTGCTGTGAAAAACATTACCCCGGGGAACAGCATGGCAACCGCATCATTAACCTGAAAAGAGTGTTCAGAATGACCCGCGTGTTTGATAAAGGCGTATCGATGGGCCAGTGCAAGCATGACAACCTCGGTAGCGATAAATGCCACCCAGCCAGCATTGGAATGAAACCCGCCAATCGCCAGATCACTGGAATAATGGGCACCAATCAGGATCAGGGTAACAATTCGGAGATTGTTCATCAGCCACATGGCCAGTATGCTGGCAGGCAGAAATACCAGCGCCATGGGAAACTTCAATTGTTTTCGATAGACATAGAGAAATATTGAAGTAAATGCGGTGGCCAGGGTCATCCCTTCAATGCCAGAGCACCAGGCGAGAACTCTTACCCGAAATTCACCCACCCCCAGGACCAACGTTTCAGGGTTGCTCACAACATTATCCGATACCAGTCCCAGTAGCTGACTAGACGTATAAAAGGTAGCCGAGACCAGATATGACCATAGTTCCAGCGAATAAAGCGCAGCGCAGAATACAACAAATCCCAGTACAGTAGCCGCCACCAATATCGGCAGCTGAGTGCGAATGAGGAGAACCCAGGCGCGCAATGGCGCGATGATTAACAGCAACATAGCCATGGCCAGAGCCACGCCAAAATAGGAGATACCGATCAGCAGATTGCTGATCAGTGGCATGCTCGACACCCGGTCAGCGATTACGGCAAAAACAATGGCAAAGATAAAGGTGGCAATTTGCAGCAGCGGTATCAGCCCGAAAGCGGGAACCGCCTGGTATTCCAGTATGGGAGACCATTTTATCCGCGGACTGTCCAGCGTCAGGCAAAGGAAGGCCAGTAAAATCAGCAGGATCAGTCGCAGGCCGTGATAGAGAACAGGCCGGTCTATCTGCACCAGCACACCAGACAGCAATGCCATCAGTATGCCGTATTGCAGTAGCCCGATGGCGACCACCACCGCAAGACGTAGCCAGGGAACTCTGGGGTTGCCTTCTGCAGGTAAGGAAAAGAAGCTGGACATCAAAATTGCAGCACAGAAAACTCAGATCCCATTGCGCAATTCTAAGGCCGGGAGAAAGTTCATTCGGTTGTTCCCAAACAAGGGAGCGTTACCCTACTGCATTACTCCAGAACCGGGAGTCTTTGAGTAATGTCAGCACTCCAATAAAAAGCAATTGGTGGGCAACTGGCAGACAGATTATTTCTTTTTCCGCCACTCGTGATAAAGGACGAATACCCCCGCAACAATGCCAATGGCGAACGGTGCCAGGCCGGAAGAAATTTCCGGAACCATGGGGGCGGCGGAGCCTCCTGAAAGAACATCGCTGGAAGCGGTACAGAGTAATGCGATGGGGAAAAACCAGTTTTTCATCTTCAACGCATTGAAAATGCATTATAGAGTGTATGAATACCTGGTGACAAGCGTGGAATCAGATACAATATTTACCCTGCGGCTTGTTCCTGTTCTGTTTCCTGCTGTTTGGCGACTTCAGCCCTCACGGTATCCATATCGAGTTTTATTGCCTGATCAATAAGCTGGTCAAAATTACCTGCAGGCATGGCCCCCGCCTGGGAAAACACTACAATCTGTTCTTTAAAAACCATTAGCGTGGGGATTGAGCGAATCTGAAATTGTGCCGCCAGACCCTGCGCGCTTTCGGTATCTACTTTGGCAAATATAATATCTTCATTTTTTTCCGCCGCTGCGCTGAACACGGGAGAAAAGTTTTTACACGGACCACACCACTCCGCCCAGAAATCAACAATAACCAGTTCGTTGCTGTCGATTACTTCGTTAAAATTGGTTTCGGTAAGCTCGATCGTGTTGCCCATTTGGATGTCCGGATGATAAAAAGTTATTAAAAGTAAATAAATTGTTCGCGGGTTCCCTGAAGAATAACTGTGAATCCATCTCAGTCAGCACCCTGACGGTTGCCCGATTCCCATGTGGGGTCGGAAGTATTTTTCTCAATCCCTGCAATTTGCCGTCCAAACCCATGAATAGTGCGCGGTGCAGGATCAAAACATCAGGAACAACGAGAAAATGATGCAATGATCCACTGTTCCCTTACAATACCACGGTTAATCAACTTTATTATCTGCAACGATTCATCATGAGCGACAATGAAAAGCTGACCCATTTCAATGATCAGGGCAATGTACACATGGTTGACGTGGGGGCGAAAACCACTACCCGACGCGTTGCAGTGGCTGAAGGCTGGATCAGAATGCAGCCTTCCACCCTGGATATGATCCGGCTTGGCGATCACAAAAAAGGGGATGTGCTGGCTGTTGCCAGGATCGCTGGCATAATGGCGGCAAAAAAAACGGCCGAATTGATTCCGCTCTGTCATCCACTCATGCTGACCAGAATCAACATCGAACTGGAACCGGAACCAGACAACAACTCCATTCGATGCGAGGTAATCACCGAAACCACTGAAAGAACGGGAGTCGAAATGGAAGCGCTGGTTGGCCTGAATGCCGCGCTACTTACGGTCTACGACATGTGCAAGGCAGTTGATCGAGGAATGGAGCTGGCTGATATTCGGTTGCGACACAAGTCAGGGGGTAAATCCGGGGAATGGAACCGATAAATTATTCAATAAACTTCACCAGAAATTATGATTACAGAGAATAAATCATCTTCAGCAGAAATAGTAAATTGCGATTTCGATCCTGCCTGGATCACCGCCGATGAAGCCAGCCGCCAGGTACTCAAACTGGCAAAACCCGTGACACTGGTAGAAACGGTGGCGCTGCGCGCAACATTGAATCGGGTCACTGCCACCGATATCAGGAGCCGGGTCAAGGTGCCCAATCACACCAATTCGGCCATGGATGGATACGCCTTCATTGGTGCAGATATGTCCTCTGACAAAGCCAGGAATTTTACCGTAGTAGGAGTTTCCTTTGCCGGCAAGCCCTTTACCGGCAAGGTAAATTCGGGGCAGTGCGTGCGGATCATGACCGGAGCAGTGATGCCTGAGGGAGCGGACACGGTAGTGATGCAGGAGCGGGTGCAACGACAGGGTGATGTTGTGACCATCAATAGCCGTGAAAGAACCGGCAACAATGTGCGTTATGCCGGCGAGGATATGGATACAGGCGATATTGCCATTGCCAGGGGCACCCGTATTGGCCCGTCCCATCTCGGCCTGGCCGCATCGCTGGGACTTACCGAGTTGCCCGTTTACCGAAAACCCAGAGTTGCATTCTTTTCTAATGGCGATGAGCTTCGCTCGCTGGGAGAGCCCCTGAAAATCGGTGAGTTATATGACTCCAATCGCTACACTCTGTTTGGCATGCTGACTGAGTCTAATGTCG
>CAYOGN010000168.1:0-16187 GCA_964403545.1 uncultured Gammaproteobacteria bacterium | reverse complement strand
TTTTCTGGATGCCGGGGTTATTGTCCTGACCGCGTTTATCTCCCCTTTTAGCATTGATCGACAACGGGTCCGGATGATGGTTGAGAACGAACGTGATTTTATTGAGATATTTTGTGACTGCCCCCTGGAAACCTGTGAGGACCGTGACGTGAAGGGGCTATACCAGCGAGCACGGAAAGGTGAGATTCCGGATTTCACCGGAATATCATCTCCTTACGAAACGCCAGAGAATGCTGACCTGATTGTCAGTACCGGAGAAAAATCAATTCAGCAATGCGTTCACGAGGTTATTGACCATCTAGAGTCCTGTAACCTTATTGCAGCTGTATAAACCATGTATTCGCTGACAGGCGATAACAATGATTGCTGAATTTAATGATTGATTTTCTGCTTGCGCTCAGCCGCCGCAACAAACAGGTATTCATGTTGCTGGTGGATGTAGTCATTGTGGTCGTTGCCCTGTGCATGGCGTACTCTCTGCGTTACAACCGATTCTATCTGCCTGTGGGTGACGAGCTATATCTCTGGCTGCTTGCCCCGGTAGTGGCGATTCCGGTATTTATTCGGTTTGGCCTCTATCAGGCTGTGATCCGTTACATAGGATTCAATTCCTTGTGGCGGGTATTTCAGGCCATTAGTCTGTATGCGTTGTTATGGGGTGTAGCTGCATTTCTTTCCGGCATCAGGATTACTCCGCGGTCTGTGGTAATCATAAACTGGCTGGTATGCCTGTTAATGATCGTTGGCAGTCGGATGATTGCCCGCTGGGCGCTGACCAATCGGATGCCGGGTTTTCTCGGGGCAGAACGGGATCAGCGCAAAAACGTGGTGATTTATGGTGCTGGCGCCGCCGGGATGCAACTGGCTATCGCGACGTCATTCAGTCAGGATATGCGGCCGGTGGCATTCGTTGACGACAACCCATTGTTGATCAAGCAGCAGGTCAACGGGGTACGGGTTTATCATCCCGATGAACTGTCGCGACTGATTGAAGAGTTTGCTGTTAAAGAAGTGCTGTTGGCCATGCCGTCAGCCAGCCAGCCCCGCCGCCGCCAGATTCTTACCCAACTCGAACCTTACCCGATACTGGTGCAAACCCTGCCAAACATCTCCGAGCTGGAGAAGTGCGAGGTCGACCTGGATGATGTTCGGGATATCGATATCGGGGATTTATTGGAACGAGACCCTATTGCACCAATGGATGATCTATTGCACGCCAACATCCGGGGTAAAGTTGTACTGGTAACAGGAGCAGGTGGTTCAATTGGTTCAGAACTTTGCCGTCAGATCGGGCAGCTCGGGGTCAATAAACTGATATTGTTGGATCACAGTGAGTTCAATCTGTATAGACTGGAGCGGGAGTTGGCAGATTCTTCGGTGGAATTTGAATCAGTACTCGGTTCCGTGATGGATCGGGCATTGGTCGAGCATATTTGCCGAGTCCATGCAGTACAGACAATCTACCATGCCGCCGCCTATAAACATGTACCTCTGGTTGAGAACAATGCAGCCGTTGGTGCAGCCAACAATATCATCGGCACCCGCAATTGTGCCCGCGCGGCCATTGAGTACGGGGTCGAAACCTTTGTCCTGATCTCAACTGACAAGGCGGTACGTCCGACAAATATAATGGGTGCCACCAAGCGCATGGCGGAATTGGTACTACAGGATTTAAGCCGGAATAACAGCAGTAAAACCCGATTCACCGTGGTTCGTTTCGGCAATGTGCTGGACTCTTCCGGTTCAGTGGTGCCATTGTTTCGTGATCAGATCAGCAAAGGCGGGCCGGTTACCGTCACCCATCTGGACGTTATTCGATATTTCATGACCATACGCGAAGCAACCCAGCTGGTGCTGCAGGCGGGAGCAATGGGACAGGGAGGAGAAGTATTTGTGCTCGATATGGGGGAACCGGTAAAAATTCTCGAGCTTGCGCGCAAGATGATCCACCTTAACGGATTGCAGATAAAGGACAACGCTAATCCTGGAGGTGATATAGAAATCATGTTTACCGGTCTGCGTAAAGGCGAGAAGCTGTTTGAAGAGCTGCTGGTGACGGAAACTGCGGTTTCCACCTCTCACCCAAGAATCATGCGGGAAAGCGAGGTTGGAGTAGCCTTGAACGACCTCGAAAGTTGTCTTGAAAAGATGGATCGGGCAATACGAATTGGTGACAATGAGCAAGTCAGGGTCCTGTTATTCAGCATGGTGGAGTCATATAATCCGCTACCTGCCGAAAAGTCCAGCTGACGGAGTCAGCTGCTATTGAAGTAGCTTGTGTACAACGCGATATGACACATCACCTGTGATCAGGTCTCGCATTCGACCGAAATTGAGCTGAATTGGCTATAACAGAATTCTATCTGCACATCGCTTTTGGCTTTGTTCTAACCATCATCGCAACCCTGATTACCTGGGCAATGCTGAAGCATGGGCGGATCCTGGATCACCCCAATCACCGTTCATCCCATCAGCGTGCGGTGCCAAAATCGGGAGGTATCTCCATTGTTGTGACATTTCTCATCGGGATGTGCTTTATCATATTCTTTGCCGATGAAGATTTGCTCAACAAGAGCTACATATTGGGCTTCGTCTTTTCTGCTGTCCTGATCGCAGCAATCTCATTCGTTGATGATATATGGGAGAAGAGTGCACAGTTCAAACTGGCAACCCACCTGGTTGCAGTGGGTGTCGTGTTATATAGTGGAATTGTGATCGATACTCTGTCTTTACCGTGGGTAAATCGAGTTTCTCTTGGCTGGGTGGGTTACCTGATATCCGCAATATGGATACTGGGTCTGACTAACGCCTATAATTTCATGGACGGCATCGATGGCCTGGTGGGTAGTACGGCACTGATCGCCGCGATTTTCTTTATGGCGATCAGTTACTATGAGGGTAGCTCATTTGTCTATATCACCGGCTATACCATTATCGCCGGCTCAGTGGGTTTCCTTATCTACAATGTTCCGCCGGCGAGAATTTTCATGGGAGACGTCGGTAGTGCGTTTCTCGGTTTTGTATTTGCCACCCTGGCAATCATTGCCGCACGCTATGACCAGTCACATATCTCTTTCCTGGTGATGCCGATGTTATTGTTTCACTTTATTTACGATACCCTGTTTACTTTCACCCGCAGATTACTGCGTGGGGAAAAGACCATGCAGGCCCATCGAACCCATCTTTATCAGCTGCTGATTCGCAGTAAGTATACCCATCTTGAGGTTACCTTGCTGTTGAGTTGTATGGCGTTTTTGCAGGGTTTGGGTGCAATCTGGATGGTTAATATTCCAGGCAATGAAAGATTGTACGTTTTCATTCCATTTTTGATGATCCAGATTGTTTACTCTTATTTAACCCTCAAGCGGGCGAGAAAGGCTGGAGTGAATCTGGATGACAACAGGTAAGTGATGACAGCCAGGCCAAAAACCACAAAGATTTTTCTTGCCGGCCATAAAGGCATGGTCGGATCCGCTATCGCCAGACAATTGTCAACAAATCCGGATATTCAGATTGTTACCCGGGAGCGAAACCAACTGGACCTCACTCACCAGCGGGCGGTGCAGGATTTCTTTGCCGATGAAGCCATTGATCAGGTTTATCTGGCGGCAGCACGGGTAGGGGGTATTTATGCCAATGACACTTATCCCGCAGACTTTATGTTGCAGAATCTGGCGATCCAGAACAATGTCATTCACGGTGCTTGTCAAGCAGGTATAAGGCGTCTGTTATTTCTCGGTTCGTCCTGTATCTACCCGAAATCTGCTCCCCAGCCGATGCCAGAGTCGGCCCTGTTGACGGGAGCGCTGGAACCAACCAACGAACCATACGCCATTGCAAAAATTGCAGGGATCAAGTTATGTGAATCTTGTAACCGACAGTTTGCGACCGATTATCGTTGTGTGATGCCAACCAATCTATATGGCATCCATGACAATTTTCACCGTGAAAACAGCCATGTTATTCCCGCCTTGATGCGCCGTTTTCATGAAGCCAAAGTGGCTGCGGTAGACAAGGTGGTGGTGTGGGGAAGCGGAAAGGCCTGTCGCGAATTTCTCTGCGTTGATGATGTGGCAGCAGCCTGTATTTACGTTATGAATCTTGATCAGCAGGCGCTCTATGCTGAAGTCACGCCCACTCAGTCCCACTTGAATATTGGAACGGGTAAAGATGTGACAATTAGGGAACTGGCAGAGACTATGGCTGCAGTGGTGGGTTTTGAAGGGGTGATCGAGTTTGATACCAGGAAACCTGATGGAACCGCGCGCAAACTACTTGATGTCAGTGCCATAAATCGTCTTGGCTGGCACTACCAGATTGAACTGGAGCCGGGACTGACCATGACTTATCAGTGGTTCTGTGAAAATCTTTCCGGGATACGAGGACAATAGACGGGTTTAAAGAGATGGCTTTTATCCACAGGGTGGTTATGGTGGACCGCCGCCGCAGGCCGGGCAATTCGAATTTTTCGGCAGGGTCATTTTTTGCCACTCCATAAACTGGGCGTCAAACAACCATACCGCTCCGGGTAGCTGCCCCCGGCCGAGCAGAATATTGATCGATTCCAACGCCTGCATGGTGCCGATAACACCGACCAGTGGAGAAATGACCCCTTCTGCGGCACAGGTCGCTGCTTCCACGTCAGTATTGGGATACATGCACTGGTAGCAAGGGCTATCGGGATCGTTGGGATCAAATGCAGTCACCTGGCCTTCCCAGCGTATGGCAGCACCGGACACTAATGGGGTTCGGGTTTTCAGTGCCGCCGCATTGAGTTGAAACCGGGTCGGAAAGTTATCAGAGCAGTCGACGATCAGTGAATGATCCCGCGCAAGTTGCTCGATCTCTACGGATTCCAAAGTGAAATCGTGGCAAATAATCTCTACCTCGGGGTTGATCGACTTTAATGTCATTGCTGCGGATTCGGTTTTCAGCAATCCGATATGATCGTGGTGATGGACGATTTGACGCTGAAGGTTTGATCTGTCCACCACGTCAAAATCTGCGATGCTTAACCGGCCGACCCCTGCAGCTGCCAGATACATTGAAACAGGAGATCCAAGGCCCCCCATACCGACGATTAATACTGACGAATCCCGCAGTGCCTGCTGCCCCGACTCACCTACCAGGGGAAGTTTGATCTGCCTGCTGTAGCGTTCAAGGAAATCAGGATCCGAGTTCATGATATTGCAATTGGGAGTGACTTAACTGTGTGATAATAAGCGGAATCCATAATTATTACATTGATCGAGTACAAATATAGTGTTTTCATTATATTGGCAAGTCAGGGTATCGGTGGGCTCCCGTGCCAGCGTTACAAACTCTTAGAATATTGGGATCCAACATTATCATTGGCGGCAAGTATATCCTCCCTCTCGCCCGGGGCCAGGTATGGAATTTATTAAATGACCCGGCAGTGTTGCAGCAATGTATCAAGGGCTGCGATCATGTTTTCAGAGATGAAACCGGAGATTTTCATGCCCGGTTCGGATTTCGGGCAGGGCCGTTTAAAAAGCAGTTGGTGGCAAAATTAATCGTAGAGGAAATTGATCCACCGGCTTGCTATCAGCTTTCATCATCGGTTTCCAATGCAAGGTTGGGTGCTGCCAACGGTTGTGCATCGGTTTACCTATATCAAGTAGAAGCAGGCACCCGACTTGAATACCATGCAGAAATATCAGTGGATGGTTTTTTTGGCCACCTCGGTGAACAGGTTCTACAAACCGCTACAGGAAAGTATATGCAGCTATTTTTTGATCGATTTGTTTCACTAAGTAGCCAATATTCGTAGACATGCCAGTGAACTTTTGGTTGTCGAAATAAAAATAGAGGTGCCCTATAATCAATAATTCAAAATTAGGAACCTCTGATCCAAAAAAATCATGTCAACCAGTGTTGCTGATTTCCTTCCATCATCGCGTGATCTGATGCGATGCTTACCCGTTAACTATCAGGATATCCCATGAAACCCGGAATCCAAGACCTCGCTGCTCTGAGTGCTGGCAATCTTCGCTATCTGGAATCGCTCCATCAGGATTCCATTTCCAATGAAAATGATGCCAGTGGAGGTGGCGCCAATGGTGGTGATCCCAACTGGCAGCAAATTGCCGCTCTGCTGCCTGAAATGGATGGGGGGGGTGTGCAACATGGGTCTCCCGGCGGGTCCCGTGAATGGCTCGAAACAGCTGCGTACAAACAGGGGCAGGTATCCAAACTGATTATGGGTTACCGCTCTCTTGGTCACCTGGTAGCAGATATTGACCCTATCGACATTATGCCCCGTGGCGACGCGAGGGAGCTGGAACTGGATCAGTACGATCTGGGTGAGGGAGATCTGGACTCCGACTTCGATAGCGGTGGCCTCGGTGCCGGTGGTCGCAGGACATTGCGCGAGATTTTGGCCTACCTGCAACAGGTCTACTGTGGCCCCATCGCCTATGAGTTCCGCTATTTGACCTCCAAGGAGCAACGAGCCTGGATCATGTCTATGATCGAAACGGATCCGGTGAGACCGAAACCCTCCGTTGCAGAGCAGGTGAACATACTCACCAAGTTGACTGCGGCAGAGGGGCTGGAGCGATACCTGCATACAAAGTATGTCGGCCAGAAGCGATTTTCGCTGGAAGGTGGAGATACGCTTATTCCCATGCTTTCCGACCTGATTCAACAATTTGGCAAGAGGGGGGTCAAGGAAATCATTATCGGAATGGCACACCGCGGCAGGCTGAACGTGCTGGTGAATATTCTCGGTAAAGCACCTTCGGATTTGTTCAGCGAATTTGAAGGGAAATATGAAACTGAAGATGAAGATACCCAAACCGGTGACGTGAAGTATCATCAGGGTGCTTCGTCAGATATCCAGACAGAGGGCGGTAATGTACATGTTGCCCTGTCTTTTAATCCCTCTCATCTCGAAATAATCGGACCGGTAGTAGAGGGCTCGGCCAGGGCGCGCCAGGAACGCCGACAGGATATTAATCGATCCAGCGTGGTGCCCATCATCATTCATGGTGACGCAGCGTTTGCCGGCCAGGGGGTGGTCATGGAAACCCTCAACATGTCCCGTACGCGTGGATACTCAACCGGTGGGACGATTCATATTATCATCAACAATCAGATCGGGTTTACTACCAACACCCTTGACGCCCGGTCCACGCTGTATTGCACTGAGGTTGCCAAGATGGTGCAGGCACCAATCCTGCACGTGAATGGCGATGATCCCGAAGCGGTTATATCGTCGGCTCGTCTCGCGATGGAATATCGGGTGAAATTTGCCGGCGATGTGGTCATCGATCTGGTTTGCTATCGACGCCATGGCCACAATGAAGCGGATGAGCCTTCGATCACCCAGCCGATGATGTACAGCAAGATCAAGAATCATAAAACCCCCAGGGAGATTTATACCGAGCAGTTAATTTCGGAAAAAGTAGTGACCCGGGAAGAGGCGACCGGGATGGGTACTACGCTACGGGATCAACTCGATCAGGGTCAGGTGGTAGCGGGGCAGGTGATTGATCCCAATAAAGCGCTGAATGTTGTAGATTGGACGCCCTTTCTGGCCAAGCAGTGGGACACCGGTACCGACACCAGTATCAGCAACGAACGATTGAATGCGCTGGGGCAAAAATTCGTTCATGTCCCGGATGGTTTTATCGTACACGCTCGTGTGGCCAGGGTATTGCAGGACAGGCTCGACATGGTTGCCGGTAGCAAGCCAATGGACTGGGGCTGTGCCGAGTTACTTGCCTATGGTTCATTGCTGGAAGAGAATTTCACGGTACGGTTATCCGGTCAGGATGCCGGCCGGGGGACGTTTTCTCATCGCCACGCGACGCTCCACGACCAGTCTCAGCCCCGCACCCATGTACCACTTCGCTATATAACGGAAAACCCGAGTAATTTTCTGGTAATCAATTCGTTGCTGTCGGAAGAAGCGGTGCTGGGCTTTGAGTATGGCTATGCCACCACCGAGCCGAGAACACTGGTGATCTGGGAAGGTCAGTTCGGGGACTTTGTGAATGGTGCCCAGGTGGTTATCGACCAGTTTATCAGTAGTGGGGAGGCGAAGTGGTCCCGGGTATGCGGACTTACCATGTTCCTGCCCCATGGTATGGAGGGCCAGGGACCAGAACACTCTTCAGCCAGGCTTGAGCGCTTCCTCCAGTTATGTGCGGAGAATAATATGCAGGTATGCGTGCCCACCACGCCAGCGCAGATGTTTCACATGCTGAGACGCCAGATGATCAGACCATTGCGGCGACCCCTCATCGTGATGACGCCGAAGAGTCTGTTGCGGCACGAGTTGTCAGTATCGTCGCCATTGGATCTGACCACCGGCCAGTTCCAGAATGTAATTGGCGAGATAGATGACATCGATGGAACTCAGGTAAGGCAGGTGGTAATCTGTAGCGGCAAGGTATATTTTGATCTGCTGGAGCATCGCCGTGAACAGGGTATAACTGATGTGGCGATCATTAGAGTCGAACAACTACACCCGTTTCCCAAACAATATCTTGCCGCAGAACTGGCAAAGTTTCCAATGGCGGCCCAGGTGGTCTGGTGTCAGGAAGAGCCAAAAAATCAGGGTAGCTGGTATCAAATCAGTTACTATCTGGGCTTATTGATGAATAGCAATATCAATCAGACCCTTCGTTATGTTGGGCGTGAAGGCTCTCCATCACCAGCAGTCGGCTACTTCAAGTTGCATGTGGAGCAACAACACAAGCTGGTGAATGAAGCGCTTACAGTCGCTCAATAGAGGTGCCCCGGGGCCTTTGAAATCTTATCCAATCAACTAATTTGCAAATAACATGTCAATAGAAATCAAAGTCCCTGTACTGCCTGAATCGGTTGCCGATGGATTGCTGCTGGACTGGAACAAGCAGCCGGGAGACTTCGTCAGCCGCGATGAAATACTGGTGGAAGTTGAAACTGACAAAGTCGTGCTGGAAGTTCCAGCACCCAGGAATGGCGTAATTAGTGAAATTTTGACCCCCACAGGAGCCGTTGTAACTTCGGAACAGGTCCTGGCCATACTGGAAGAAAGCGATGGTCTGGAGGAAAATGAAGGCACCGCTGCAGCGGCCCCGACACAACCTGTTTCCGACCAGGTTACCGAGCCCAGTCCCGAACCGGTTGACACCGGCGAACTATTGTTGGGGCCGGCGGTAAGAAAGTTGGTGGAAGAACACCATCTGGATCCAGCAAAAATCACCCCCAGTGGGCCTGGTGGTCGCATCACCAAGGAGGACTTGCTGGCTTATATTGCAGACCAGGTTGCGCCAGACGAAGAGAGACCTGTTCAGGATCCGCCGACATTGACGGATCTGGCCACGACGACGGTAATCGCCCCGGAAGCAGCAAAGCAGGAGAAATCAACCACTGTCATGGTCACCTCGACAGCCGCCAAAAAAACCAGTGGAAGTCGGGAAGAGGTTCGAGAGCCCATGTCGAGACTGAGGCAGACCATTGCCGCCCGACTGGTGCAGTCACAGCAGACCGCCGCCATGTTGACAACATTCAATGAAGTTAACATGCAGCCGGTTATGGAACTACGCAGTCGTTACAAGGAGCAATTTGAAAAGACCCATGGTACGCGTCTGGGCTTCATGTCTTTTTTTGTTAAAGCCAGCGTTGCCGCTTTACAAAAATTTCCACTGGTCAACGCCTACGTCGATGGCAGTGACATTGTACGGCATAGCTATAACGATATTGGCATCGCGGTTTCGTCACCGCGTGGCCTGGTGGTGCCGGTATTGCGCAACTGTGAAGGGATGAGTTTTGCCGATATCGAAGCTCGGATTCGTGCTTACGGCGGCCAGGCGCGGGACGGGAAAATAGGCCTCAATGATCTGTCGGGCGGCACATTCACCATTACCAATGGCGGCGTGTTTGGTTCCATGCTGTCAACACCGATCATCAATCCGCCGCAAAGCGCGATTCTTGGCATGCATAATATTCTGGATCGACCGGTGGCAGAGAACGGTGAAGTGGTGATTCGGCCAATAATGTACCTTGCGCTATCCTATGATCATCGCATCGTCGATGGGATGGAAGCAGTGCAATTTCTGGTCACCATAAAAGACATGATTGAAGATCCAGCCAGGTTGTTGCTGGATTGCTGAGCGGGAAATTGATAGCTTCAAATACAGTCAATGTTGGATACCGGCATTGGGGCTTTCACTATTTCCTGAAAATAGAAACTACAGAAATTCGATATGGCAGAAAATTTTGATGTAATCATCATTGGTGGTGGTCCCGGTGGATACGTGGCGGCAATTCGCTGTGCGCAACTCGGTCTTGCTACAGTTTGTATCGACGACCAGACCGATTCCGAAGGCAAACCTTCACTTGGTGGCACTTGCCTCAATGTAGGGTGTATTCCTTCCAAGGCGCTGCTTGATTCTTCTGAACAGTACCACCGCTTACAACACCAGTTTGATGCGCATGGCATCACTGCCGACAATGTATCAATGGACGTCGGTAAAATGCAGGCGCGCAAAAATGGCATCGTAAGTAGTTTGACCGGTGGTATCAGGCAGCTGTTTAAAGCCAATAAGGTAACTTCGATACACGGTTATGGGCGACTTTGCGCGGACAGGAAGGTTGAAATTCTGGATCCCGAAAGTGGGGAAGTTAACCAGACGATCAGTGCCAGCAATATCATCCTGGCACCGGGCTCGGTGCCCATGGAACTGCCGTCGATTCCGTTTGATGGCGAGCTCGTGGTGGATTCGACGGGAGCCCTCGATTTTGACCGGGTGCCGAGAAGGCTGGGGATTATTGGTGCCGGGGTCATCGGCCTTGAGCTTGGCAGCGTATGGAATCGATTGGGGTCAGAGGTGGTTTTGCTTGAGGCGCTGGATCAATTCCTCGCCGGAGTCGATCACAATATAACCAGAGAGGCCGCCAGACATTTCAGGAAGCAAGGGCTGGATGTGCGTTTGGGCGCTCTGGTGAGCAAGGTGAGGCCAACCCCAAATGGCCTCGAGATCAGTTATGAGCAAAAAGGCCAGCAACACGCGCTTGAAGTAGATCGGGTTGTGGTTGCAGTGGGACGAAAACCTGCTACCGCAGGGCTACTGACACCAGATTGCGGTGTGACTCTGGATGAGCGCGGATTTATTCAGGTAGATGATCATTGTAAAACTGTCATTGCGGGTGTCTGGGCCATCGGTGATTCTGTGCGAGGGCCGATGCTTGCCCACAAGAGTTCCGAAGAGGGGGTTGCTGTAGCGGAGCGTATCAGTGGCAGTGTTGGGCATGTTGACTTCAACACCGTTCCCTGGGTGATCTACACATCGCCGGAAATCGCCTGGGTTGGCAAGACCGAGAATCAGTTAAAGGAAGAAGGTGTTGCCGTCAAAACCGGCTCGTTTCCGTTTGCCGCTACTGGTCGGGCGAAGGCAATGGAGGAGCCCATTGGGTTGGTCAAGATAATCGCAGATGCTGAAACGGATCGAATTCTTGGCGTACATATTATTGGCCCCCATGTCTCCGAATTAATTGCCGAATGCGTGGTGGCGATGTCATTTCATGCCAGTTCCGAAGATCTTGCACGGATTATTCATGCCCATCCTACGCTATCAGAAGCCGTCCATGAAGCAGCCCTGGCAGTTGACAAACGAGCGATCCACAAAGTTAACTGAGGCGTCAGAGCCACACCTGTATCACCAACTCTTTGTCCCCATCTGTTTCTATGTCATTTCCTCACGAGATTTTTAAAGCTTACGATATTCGCGGCATAATCGGGCACACATTAACCAACGACCTGGTTGAGTTGATTGGCCGGGCACTGGGTAGTGAGAGCAGGGAGCAGGGAGTGGACGCCGTAGTGATTGGCTGGGATGGCAGGCTGTCAGGACCCGGTCTTGCCGCTTCATTGGCCAGTGGGTTTCTTGCCACCGGTTGCAATGTCATCGAGATTGGTCAGGTGCCAACCCCGACGCTTTATTTTGCAACCAAAGAGTTCCAGACAGGAACCGGGGTTCAGGTCACCGGCAGTCATAATCCGCCAGAATATAATGGCCTGAAGATGATGATTAATGGCACTACGCTTTCTGGCGATCTGATTCAGAAAATCAAACAAAGAGTGATTGACCGGGATTTTGTCAGCGGTTCCGGGCACCTTGAACAACGTGACATCCTGCAAATCTATTGTGATCGAATCGTCGCCGACGTTAGCCTGGCACGGCCACTCAAAGTCGTAGTGGACTGTGGTAACGGCGTTGGTGGAGGGGTTGCGCCAAAACTGTTTCGCGAACTTGGCTGTGAAGTGACTGAATTATTTTGTGAAGTGGATGGTAACTTTCCCAATCACCACCCTGATCCAAGTCAGTTGGAAAACCTGCAGGATCTGATACAGACGGTAAAACAAACGGGAGCTGATTTCGGGATGGCATTTGATGGTGACGCTGATCGATTGGGTGTCGTTTCGCCGGAGGGGGAAGTGATCTGGCCGGATCGGCAAATGCTATTGTTTTCCCGTAATATTCTGGCTGCGCAACCCGGTGCAGAGATAATTTTCGACGTCAAATGTTCGCAAATATTGCCTGCGGATATTGAAGCTCATGGCGGCAGGGCTACGATGTGGAAAACTGGTCACTCCTTTATCAAAAGCAAGCTGAAGGAGTCAGGTGCAGCGCTGGCCGGAGAGATGAGTGGCCATATTTTTTTCAATGATCGCTGGGGTGGTTTCGACGATGGATTGTATGCCGGAGCAAGGCTTTGTGAGCTATTGGCTGCTACCAGTCAAACGCCCGGGGAAGTATTTTCCTCGCTGCCGAACACCGTCAACACACCGGAACTCAGGCTAGAAATGAACGAAGGCGAACACTATGCCTTGATGGATGAACTAGTTGCCAATGCCCGCTTTGACGATGCAAGGGTCAGTAAAATTGATGGTATCAGGGTCGATTTTGCGGATGGCTTTGGATTAATCCGACCCTCCAATACCACGCCAACACTCATCATGCGGTTTGAATCCCGCACTCGGGAGGGCCTGGAAACAATCCAGCAACGCTTTCGCCAGTTGCTCCTGGAGACTCGGAGTACGTTGCAGTTACCGTTTTGATTAAATTCGATTTGAGCGATCAGTAAGGTTTTAACAACCTGGTTTTTCAGCGGGCCATACGCTGTCTATCACGCCGAGTTGATATAACTGTTGTAAAGTTTCCCAGGTGTCTTTCTGTATTCGGGTTGCGTGCTTTGGATAAGCCTGGCTGAGGAAATCAAATATTTGCCCGATATGCTTGCTTTCACTGCAAAGTTGCCATACCAGGGCGCTCTCCCTGTTCATGTTTATCTTGCTTCCATCAGCGGAATTTACCAGGCGTAACTTGTTCCAGGATTTTTTGAGTTTCCAGTTTTCTTTAAGGACAGGTTGGATGGCGGTTTTATCTGCGTATCTCTGCTTTGCATATTCGGCGAGTCTCCTATATGTGGGAGGCATATCAGTCTGAGATTGGACCATTTTCACGAAAGCAGTTCTCAATGGTTGCTTTTGCCAGGCAAAGTACTGCTGGTACATCGTGTCGTCCTGGACGAGCAATGTAAGGTGCTCTGCCAGTTCCTCTGGAGACGCATAATCCCTTACATTGATATAACAATGATCACCCGGTGCATATTCATCAACATTGGGTGCGCCCAGATAGACAGGCACTGACCGACTTACAAATGCGTCAAAAAATTTTTCCGTTACATAGTCAGGACAACAGGAGTTTTCAAAAGCGATGACAAATTTATAGCGATCTATAACCTCTTTTTTGCTTTTCCTGCCCTGGTCATTGGCAAGCTCAGTATTTTTCATAAATCGCCCATAGTGATGAATATCGATAAACTCACTGAGCTTTAATAAATATTCGAGCCTACCGCTCTGGTTAAACGGACTGCTGATAAATGAGGCAAAATAATTGTCTTTGTTCGATTCGTCAGGCGTGTTCTTCAATGCCTCCAGGTAATTTGGGTAGTTATTGGTAAAATAGGGGATCCAGATATCGGCCTCACGCTGATAGGTCATCTTTACCTCAAACCGGGGGTCATTGATGATCGGGTAATTCACCTCAGACTCAAGACTCCATGAGACCCATACCTGTCCAAAACCTTTCTCAGGTACAAATCCCGGTTTGAAAACCATGTTCGGGGTGTGAAATACGACAACATCTGCCTCAGCAAATCGATTGCGATCAACAGAAAACTCCACCCCTTCAACTTCGTATTTATCAACTTCTGGAGGACCACCATACATACCGTTGTAATAAAGGATCAGCAGGCGATCACCTGCTTTGGAATCCGGGGTCGTGGTTGGAATCGTACTCGTACTATTCTGTATGTTGCCAAGTCGTGGTGTATGAATTTCCCAGTCAGCGTTCCAGGCAGAATATATTCGACCTATAAAGTTTTCAATATCCAGAGAATTGTCCGGAAAGGGCTGGTTTGAAAAATAGGGATCATGTACGGTGCAGCTACTGGACGCGGACGGCCAAATTTCTGCATCGAGAAAATCCTGATCAATTCCCGTTCTGGGTTTGTAGTTTCTGTGATTCTGTAGATACTCAACTATTAATTCCCGGATATTACGTAGACTGGCGGCTCGACACCCCCACATACCACCCAACATTTTTGCTTTGTGAAAAGGGCAATCGCGCATCACGTGAAATTTATTACTGCTGTCAAGCCAATGGACCACGGCAAGTTTTTCCCGTTTAGAAAGTCTTGAGTCTGCATCCCGAACAATTACGATTTCTACTTCGGCAAATTCTATCGACAGAAATCTGCGAAACAATCGAGGCATTTCGTAGTCGGCACTATCTTCCATAATCACCCTGCAATCAGGCTGGTTTTCAAGAAGTCGGACAACATTATGAGGTACAGTCTGATCGACCCAAAACCAGCATTCCCATCCAGGATAGTGCTCTCGAGCGAGAACAACGTTTGCTTCTGCACCGCGAACATAACGCGGATCATCCCCCCACAATCCGAAAGAAATTACTTTTTTCCCCATAATAATAGTAGTCTTGTAGGTGTCATAACTGTAAATAAAAGTAGCAATTATTCAGCATTTTTCATGAAATCTGTCCTATGAAAGAAATCAGTTGCCTGACCGTGACGCAACCGTCCCATATCGATACTTTACCCTATTCAATCCGTGATTTTGCACGCCAGAACTTTGCTCGAAAAGAACTGGTCATCGTTCATGATGGATCTGAGGAGTTTCACCTGAGTATTACCGCCCTTGCTGACCGTTATCCGGATGAACAGATTGTGGTTAAAAAGGTGACTGGTCCGAGGTCGCTTGGTGCACTTAGAAACATTGCAGTCGATGCGGCGAGCGGGGATCTAATTTGCCAGTGGGATGATGATGATCGATATCATTCCGAACGATTAATGGCGCAATACACTCAGCTTGTAAAACAGGGCTGCGATTTCTGCTTTCTAACCGATCAGCTGCATCTGTTTTCGAATACTTGTGAGTTATTCTGGGACAACTGGAATCTGGAAACGTTTCCCATGAACCTGATCCAGGGCAGCATTATGGGGCGCAGAGCACAAATGCCGATCTATCCACAGCTGGATCGTGGAGAGGATACCCCTGTTGTGCTTGAGATCATCCGTAAAGGGTGCAGAGTTGCAGAGTTAACAGGACATGGTTATTTATATTTGTACGTTTACAACGGTAAAAATACCTGGAACTTCCAGCATCATGGTGAAATTTCAGCGTGGAAACGATACCGGCAACCACAACTGGAGCAAAATATTGAACAGATCCGTCGCGCGCTGAAAGATTATGACTTGATGCATCTGCCTCTTAAACTTCCCTATGATGGTGGTTGCATTATTGTCAATGAGGTTGAATAAAAATGAAGTGATTTACATCAAAAATAATATTTTCGAACTGCTGGGCTATGTGAACAGGAAGTAGTCCCCGGATTTTATGTCGAGCCTTAACGGCTATGTGAGTAATGGATCGAGAAAGCGACGCGCAGCCACAGCGTAGGTGGTATTTTCATTTCGAATGTAATCTTCGGTCAATAATCCATGATGAAATTTCGAAAAATCTGTTCTCGTGGGTTCCCACCAAAGGTGATTCCAGAGATGCATGCTATAGACATCGTTGAAGTCGGTATCAAAGCCTTCAAACAATGTATGGATTCCCTCTGGAGAGAAATCGTGATGGTAAAAATTCTTCT
>CAYOGN010000167.1:0-2948 GCA_964403545.1 uncultured Gammaproteobacteria bacterium | reverse complement strand
ACCTGGTTGCCACGTCGGACCGAACAAATTGTTGTACCGCGATACTGCTCCACTATGTGCTCCTGAACTGTTGCAGGGGAGAAAAGTGGGGTTTCCGGACCATGATTACAATATGCGCGATATACTTAGACCTGGTTTTAGGAGGGGCGATAGTGATACAAGAAATTCTGAAAGCGTTGTGGCAAGCCCTGTTACCGGTTGCCATCACCAGTTTTGCCCTGACCTGGTGGTCGCTCAAACAGGGTTATGTCAGCCCTGGGAAAAGCTATTCCCTGTTCCAATCCGAGTTGAAGATCATTTCCGATTCGGCGAAAAAGAAAAAAGCCAGGAAAGGAGATCAATCGGGTAGTGATGCGGATGATCGTCAGTCAGAAATAAAGCCCGTCACCGACCCGCTACACAGAAAGTGGATGAAATTCGGCAGAGGTTTTTACGGTGTTGTAGCTTTTCAGACTTATGTTGTCATTGAAATAGGCGAGATTGGGGAGCTTTTCGGTGATTTGTCCCGCTTGATCCTGGATCTGGATGTCGGCGTTTTGATCAGTTTTTTTATTGAATCACTGAAGAATTTCATCATGGCAATCGCCTGGCCAGCGCTCTGGCTGCAGAAGATGCCAGCCGAGTACCTGCCGATCTGGCTTGCTGCCGCATGGCTTGGTTACCGGGTGGGCACTCAAGTCGCACTCGAATGGCGCAACCGGGCTGGTCCAACTGAAATTTAGCCTTCAGGTGAGCTGTTAATCAGTCTTCTTGATCGGTTCTCCGCGACCACTCTTTCCTCTGGAGCGGGCACGCGGATGTGTCTTGTCATAAACTTTCGCAAGATGCTGAAAATCCAGGTGCGTATAGATCTGCGTCGTCGCAATATCGGCATGTCCCAGCAGTTCCTGAACTGCACGAAGGTCACCTGAAGATTCAAGCATGTGGCTGGCAAAGCTATGTCGAAAGAGGTGAGGGAACACCCTTTGTGGCAGTCCCTGGCGTTTGGCCCAATACTTGATCCTCGACTGAATAGTCCGCGTCGCGATTGGCTTACCAAGACGACTGACGAATACGTGATTTTCGTCCGGTGGACAAATTGCGCCACTGGCTTTACGCCATGTCTGCAATGCTGCGATGGCATAACTGCCCAATGGCACCATTCTCGCTTTTCCCCCTTTACCGGTAACGCTGACCATACCTGCGCTGAGGTCGATCTGGTCCCATTGGAGGGTAGCGAGTTCGGACAGGCGCAAACCAGAGGAGTAAAAAACTTCCATGATGGCCTTGTCGCGCAGCGCCAACGTTGTTGTATCCTTGATATCCAGGAGCTGATTCATGGCATCCACGTCAAGGGTTGCGGGTAAGCGCTTGTCTGAGCGTGGAGCGCGTATATTCAATGCAGGATTGGCTCTGGTCGCTTTTTCACGCAGAAGATACTGGTAAAAGGTACGGATCGCGGACAGCAGGCGTTGCAAACTGCGACCACTCAGGCCCTTGCGATGCAGGCCAGCGATATAAGCGCGTAGTTGGTGTTCGTTTACAGCATCTGGATCGGTGATGCCGACTTCGGTCATTCCGTTGACAAAATTATCAAGATCGCGACCGTAGGCTTCCCGCGTACGGACGGCCAGCCCTCTTTCAGATTCCAGGTGGTCGAGAAATCGTACCCGCCAGTTTTTCATTTCACCTGTTTCAGGCTGATCGGCGTTCTTCTTCATCAATGGCATTATTCAGACTGCTGGAAATAACGTCTGCCAGCAAATCAAGAAAAATGGTGCCCATGCCCGGGTAAAAACGAGCCGGATCACTGCTGCCGATGGCCATCATGCCGACGTAACCTTTTTTGCCCAGGGGGACAAAGGCAGTGGATTGGATCCACCTGGCTTTTTCCGCGAACAGGAAGTCAAGCTTGGTTTCGCTGAGGCGGCCGCAAACGGTCTGGTCTTTCTCCAGGTGGACCTGAAACTGTTGCAGTTCCTGGTCATCCCGGCTGACGCTTCGAACGTTTTCGTCAGCCGCCGCCGCTATTCCTGCGTCGAACAGGCAGATTTTGACGATATCTGCATTGAAGTCTTCCAGAAGGCTTTTGCTCAGGTGGCTGAAAAACTCGCCTGGGCCATTGGTACCCATCAACTCAAGTGTTAGCTGATGCAGTCGGGACATCAATTGCTCATTTTCACTGGCGACATGCATCAGCCGGTTGAGTTGACGTTCCAGTTCAATATTCTTTTCCCGCAGAATATCAACCTGCCGCTCGATCAGTGAAGCAGCAACACCACTGTCGTGACCTAATTGCAGATCTTCCATGACTTCCGGGTTTTCATTCAGGAATTCCGGATGGTTCCGGAGGTACCGTGAGACAACTTCTTTCAGCGAGGTGCTGTTGTCACTCATTGTCGTTCACCTTTCACTTGCCGAACCTGTTGTCAGGTAGCCCTGTCTGTCCGGTCATTTTTTATTGAGCCCTTATCCAGCAGGCTTTTGTTTTGCCGAGATTACTTTATCACAAGATGACCATGGGAAAGGATCAGAGCGGCTCAGATATCCTGTTGGCGATAGATAAAAGTATTGTTAGAGAATCGACAGCACTCCATCGTGGCCAAGTCCAGGCGGAATCCCTGACCAGTTGTCACAACCGTAAAAAATGCCAATACTTGTGCTTCGGAGTTTTCAATTAACAGCAGGGTGAGGCGATTTATGGCACGACGTTCCGGTGGAAGAAAAGCGCGATTGGCCCTACGATCTGCGCCACTATCGGACCGTATGAAACCGGTCCATCCCGGTGAAGCAGGCGGCCAATACCGCCCGCTGTCAGCGGACGACATGCAAGCCATTACCGAGAATATCTACCGCATACTGGAAGAAATCGGTTTTGCCGATGCCACTCCGCACTGTATCGACACCTGTCTGAAGGCAGGGGCAGTGGTGGGATCTGACGGCCGATTGAAAATGCCCCGGGAGGTGGT
>CAYOGN010000166.1:0-27843 GCA_964403545.1 uncultured Gammaproteobacteria bacterium | reverse complement strand
GTGAGTGTATCGCGCAATATTCTCGTGCAGACCATCCATGTATTCCCAGCCGCCGTCTTCACCAAATAACTGCAACCAGCTGGATACGTCGAGAAATCCGGTACCGGAAGAATTCGGGTTTGGCATAATGATGTGACCCTGATAAACAGGATTCAGCAGATCCTTCCAGGAACCGGGCATAGGCAGGCCCTTGGCATCGGCTTCAACAGTGTTGACACAAACCGCTGCGACCCAGGCATCCATACCTACCCAACTCGGAGTGGCATCTTTATCATAAAATTTGGCATCCAGGTTTTCCAGCCCTGCTGGTTTATACGGTTCCAGCATTCCTTCTGATTTCATTAGCAGCAATGACGACCCTGCAAGTCCCCATACAATATCTGCCTGCGGGTTATTTTTCTCTGCTAATAATTTGGCAGTCACAATTCCGGTAGAATCTCTCACCCATTTAATATTGATATCCGGATGATCGACGTTAAATGTCTCAGCATATTTTTGTAGATCCTCTGCTTCTACTGCCGTATAAACTGTCAGGTCCACCGCACTACTCGCGGAACTAAACGCCAACAGGAAAGCCGCCAACAGGCCAGGTGATTGTTTGGTTAGGTTAGTTTTCAATTTAATATTCCTCTGGTTGATTGGAGTGTTGAAATTCAACCGGCAATCTCATTAATCTGGAGTACCTGACTGTCTTTCGGTGCTCAATTGTATATCAACCACAAAAATTATTTTGCCCTGGACTGTCATTGGATTAGTTTGGAATCATTGGTTTTACCTATACATAACACCTACCATACCGATACCAGCACCACCGTACATCGGATTTAATAGAGCATCTATAGTAGATACGCAATCAGAACCTGCCTGGTATCAGGCGTGACATTTGAACCGTCAAGAGCCAGGGCTTCAGTCACAGACATAAATTCTACCGATGCCACTTCATCGGCTTGCAATTTGAATGGCCCATTGTGTTCGCACGAATACACCATACCCCAATTACGATTTTTCACTGGCGCTGTAAGATCGTCATAAAACACCTTGCAATGGCATCTTAGCGGTGGGGCAATACCGAGTTCCTCCAGTAATTCTCTTTCTCCAGACAATTGATAATTTTCATCAAATTGCACTATCCCTCCCGCCGCCAAATCCAGTCTTCCTGGACACCAGTCTTTGTTATCGGTCCGTTTCTGGACAAGAATTTGTCCAACGGCATTAAAAACCAGGGTGTAGGTTACGCGATAAGTATATCCCTGTTGCTTTACCTCTGTTCGTGGCCGCGCACCGATCACGTTATCGGCCAAGTCTATAATTGTGACAGTTTCCACAATAGCAGTCACCAGGCGTTTCTTAGTCTCTCATTGTCCGCTACCAACCCCCGGGAAACTTTTTGTGAATAGTTATTACCCTTTGATCGATAGATATATACTCCCCTTTGGTTAAATCCGAGAACACACGACTCACCATTTCTCTGGAGGCCCCGACCATATCGGCGATATCCTTATGGGTAAATGAACCGTTAACAACTCGCGTGCCATCTTCACAAGATTCCGAATTTTGCTCCAGCATTGCAACTATTCTTTCATACACGGTTTTAAATGCAAGGTTACTTACGCTGGTGTTGTAGCTTCTGATCCTGCTGGTCAAAACCTGAATGATTTCGAACGCCAATTCCTGATTATCTGAAAGAAAGCGCTTAAAATCCCGCTGTGCAATTTTTAACACTATGGTAGGCTCGATGGCGGTTACCGAAGCAGTGCGAGCTTGCCCATCCAGCGATGCGATTTCACCAATAACTTCCCCTGGCCCAAGCATTGCAACGGTCATATCCTTTCCTGTTTCGTCGCTTATAAATACTTTTGCCTTGCCTTCCTTGATGATATAAAGTCCATCAGAATCATCCCCTTCAGAGAAAAGTAATGCGCCTTTGGGAAATGTTTTTTCAATGGAATATTTTTCCGATTTATCGATCCATTGCCGGGAAAATTCAGAAAAGTACGTTCCATCGCTGCCACAATTCGTCTTGACTGATTTTAGTTTCTCCAGCGCTGGATTATCCTTTTCGGTCACGTTGATAAAGATCCCAAATTTAGTCTGGTAATTCCATAGACTTCACCAACCCCGGGGAAGTGGTTTCAAAATTGTAAAAATTTTTTGCTCACTGGATATATATCCCCCTTTAACCAGTTCAGAAATAACCCTGCTAACCATTTCTCGAGAAGATCCCACCATGTCGCCAATATCTTGCTGAGTAAATTTTTGCCTGACAGAGAATGTTCCATCATCGTTTTGCTCCGCATGCTTTTCCAGCAACCACACCACTCTTTCATATACGTTTTTGAATGCCAGATTACTGATGCTGGTGGCGTGATCCCGAATCCGTGATGTCAAAATACGAATAATCTCAAAAGCCAGATCAGGGTTATCTTCGAGAAATAACTTGAACTCTGGCAAACTTATTCTGGCAACCTGGGCATCAACAATTGCTGTCACTGAGGCCGTTCTGGGTTGTCCATCCAGAGACGCAATCTCACCCACGATTTCACCTGGACCAAGAATAGCAATCAACATCTCTTTGCCACTCTCATCACTCATGAATACCTTGATCTTGCCTTCTCGAATGATGAATATCCCATCGGATTTATCCCCCTGAGAAAAGATTAAAGTCCCTTTGGGATAGCGCCTGACCACCGAATACTGGCCAAACCTCGCAATCCACTCATCCGAAAACTTTGCATCTGGTGAAGAGCTTTCGTGCTCAAGGGCAGCCATTATCATAAGGCATAATCACTCTGAAGTTTCATCAAGGAACAATATTCTATATGATTTTGTGATTCATTTGTGCAGCGTGGCGTATTGATTGAAATGGAATCAAAATTCCTGATTCCAAATTTACACGGATAGCTATAGAATTAACTCTAATCGTGATAGGGTTCGTCTCTGCATTTGACTTTTTCCCGATATACCGTTGAATAATTACTGGGGGCATATTTCAGAATGGAGTTCGCAAAAGACAAGATAAGCACTATGACGGTGGATTAATGGACAGTAAAGCGCTGTACAGCAATACCCAACTCGATTCGAACAGGTTTACGGAACTGTGGAAAAAACTGTCAGTGCAGTTTGACACTCGGCATTGCAACGCAGTTTTCGCAAGTTTGGCCAAATTCTATGGCGACCCTGGCCGCCACTATCACTGTGGTGGGCACATCAATCAGTGCCTCTCAAAACTGGATGAAATCAGCGCAATCAGCGGCTATTTTCCCACCGTAGAAATTGCTATCTGGTTCCATGACTCGGTGTACACTGCCGGAGCGCCTGACAACGAGAAAAAGAGCATGATCTGGTTTCAGCACCAGGCCCGGGGGCACCTCAGTGCAGAAACAATTACAGAGGTTAGTGGCTTGATTATTGCCACTGAGCACAAGAGTCCACCGGAGACTGATCTGGAGAAAATCACCGTTGATGTTGACCTTAGCAGTTTTAGTTTACCGTTCGCCAGATTTATCGCCGATGGAAAAAATATCCGCAAGGAATTCGTTACTCTTACGGATAAGCAATTTGTTCTTGGTCAAAACAACTTCTTGCAGAGGCTACTCGACAGACCTTCATTTTATTCAACGGAATTCTTTTTGACCCATTACGAAAAATTTGCCCAGGAAAATATTCAGAAACTGCTAGAGGAGTACCACAAACAACTCGATTCATAGTATTCCTGTACATAGAATCTCCTCACGAGAGATACCCCGAATCTGTTCCAGGCCTGGTCTGGGCTGCCGGATTAAAAATTTGAATAACGACCGTGTGAGGATATAGCAGGCTCCCACCTATATGATGTGCCCGAACACTCGACCATTAACATTTTTCTGGTACGTCGATCAATCAGGGCGATGAATGAGGCGATTCATAACGGGATTATGTTGAGGAAAATGGTATAAATATGGTCTAAATAGCTAGTGATATTCTTGCTGGAAGAATATCAGGTAAATTTCAGATATGTTGAGTGGTCGTCCAATGGGCGGGATATAAAAATAGCAAAACTGTTAGTGTTTTAGAACTACGGAGTGAAATTTCTTCAATTGTAGAGCTTTCTGCACATCGAATTTTGAAACCACAAAAACTAACATGGTACGAATACGGTACTTTACAAACCTACAGATTACCATACCATAGCGGATGCAGGTTCTGTTGCTACTGTTTCCGGTCGCAGCAATTTACTACAACTAATAGAGAATTTACTACAACTAATAGAGGAAAAATTTAATGAAACTCGATAAATCAAAATCAATTCGTGCGGTGGTGCTTGCCGGATGTGTGTCACTGCTATCGGCAACAGGTCCTGCCAGGGCGGCCGACAGCACGAAGCCGATCGTCATTCCGATCCACAACTGGTCCAGTCAGATCGTCATGGCTTACGTCATTGGCGGCATTTTCGAGAGCGTCGGCGATAACGTCCAATACGTGCCGGCCGATTCCCAGGCCGTGTACGAGTCCATCCGTAATGGCGACGTGACCATTTCGCACGAAGTCTGGCAGTCAACCTTCGGCAAGTCGTTTTACAATGCGATGGCCAAGGGCGGTGTGATCGATGCAGGAACCCACGAAGCGACCACGCTCGAGGAAATGGGTGTTCCAACCTGGGTTATCGACAAGGGTTTGTGCCCCGGTCTGCCCAACTGGGAAGCGCTCAAGGATTGTTCCGCAAACTTTGCTACCGCTGATTCAGGCGGCAAGGGCCGCTGGCTGGAAGGGCCGCAGAGCTGGCACGGCGACCTGATGCCCGAGCGTCTCGCAGCCCTCGGCCTCGCTGACAAATGGACCGTCAAGTTCGCCGGTGGTGCCGATGCGCTGTGGACAGAACTGGCATCCGCCAAGAAAGAAGGCCGCGGTACGATCATCTTCAACTGGACGCCGAACTTCACCGATGCGGAAGGTTTCACTTTTATCGAGTTCCCCCCTTACGCTCCGGGTTGCCGAAAGGCGGACGGTGGCGACGGGGCTTGTGGTTCGCCCAAGGGTTGGCTGAAGAAAGCGGCGAACTACAAGTTCCCGAAAACCCATCCCAAAGCCTACACTGCTTTCTCGCAACTTTCGTTCACGACCACCCAAGTCGGTCAAATGGCCGCCCTGGTCGACGTCGACAAGATGGACCACAAGGATGCTGCCGAGAAGTGGCTGGCTGACAACGAAAGCGTCTGGAAGCCCTGGGCTATGTAAGCTGGACTATGTAAGAAGGTGTAGATCCTGAAGACCTGAAATATAGGCCCCCTTGGCGTGGTTTCATGTCCGGGGGGTTTTTCAGGGCGATAGAGTTTTCTGCCTGTCTAAAAATGTTAGTTTTACAACCTGAGTAAACTCTGGAATTCGCCCATGACTACGCAAACAGAATCTTCGAACACGAACGAACCGGTCATCCGTTGTGAATCGGTCTACATGATTTTTGGTGACAATGCGCACAGCATGCTGAAACAAGCCAATGGTGCTGTCGACCACGCCAAATTCCATGAAGCCGGCTGTATCGTCGGCGTTAACGATGCCTCGTTCGAGGTGCACAAGGGTGAATTGCTGATCATCATGGGCCTGTCCGGTTCTGGTAAATCGACGCTGATGCGCTGCATTGCCAGACTCAACGAGGCGACCGCTGGAAAAATCTACATCGAGGGTGAAGACATCCTGGCGATGAACGACAAGGAGTTGATCCAGTTGCGTCGCAGCAAGATGGGCATGGTGTTCCAGAGTTTTGCGCTGTTACCCCACAAAACCGTGCTGGAAAACATTGCGTTTCCGCTACAGGTAAAGGGGATCAGCACCCAGGACAGCATGCAACGAGCCAAGGAAATGGTCGATCTCGTCAGCCTCACCGGGCGCGAAAACTACTTTCCACGACAGCTTTCGGGCGGCCAGCAGCAACGCGTCGGTATCGCGCGCTCACTCGCGATCGAACCCGACATCTGGTTTCTCGACGAACCCTTTTCCGCGCTCGACCCGCTGATTCGCAAGGAGATGCAGGATGAATTTCTGCGCCTGCAGGATGTGCTCGGCAAGACCATCCTGTTCGTGACCCACGACTTCGACGAGGCGTTACGGCTGGCCGACCGTATCGCGATCATGAAAGACGGCATCATTGAGCAACTCGATACGCCGGCCAATATCGTGCTCAACCCGGTCACCGAGTACGTGCGCAAGTTTACCGAGGAAGTGCCGCGTGAAAAGGTACTCAAGATCGAGGCGGTGATGGACCCCTTCAATCCCGACGAGGATTTCAGCGATCTGAAGGTATCAAAAGACGCCGTCATCGAGACCGTTGCTGAGTCCATTTTGAATTCCCGCAGACCGGTCACCGTGGTGGATGACAGCGGCGAAGCCGTGGGATCGGTGCACGCCTCCAAGGTCGTCAGTATCCTGTTCGGCAGCCATGCCGATGTTTGGGCCGAGCAAGCACCATGATCGATAAGCTGAGACAACGCAAGTCCTGGCAGTTTGCGTCGTTGCTGGTCATTTTTATATTGCTTTGCCTGATTATCACCCCGTCGGAGTCCAGCTGGTTCTGGCGCCTGCCACCGCTGATCAAATGGCTTCCGCTGGCCATCAACGATTCGGTCACTTACGTCATGAACGATTGGTGGCTGATCGATGTCTGGGATCCGGATATCGAGGAATTCGAACAAAAACCGATGATGAATCAGTTCACCCGTTCGATTTCGGGCGTGATCCTGTTCCTGATAGAGTTTATACGTGAAATTCTGCTCGGCGGCGTGAAGACGATCGTCACCTTTACCGGTTGGGACTGGGTCACCGCGAATCCCTGGGCGCGTTGGCCGGCATTGCCGTGGACCGTGGTTGCCGGCGGCTTCACCATTCTCGGCTATGCCCTGAAAGGATCCCGGTTGGCCCTGTTCGTCGGTTTTACCTTCGTTTACATTGCGATATTCGGGCAGTGGGAACCGTCGATGGAAACCCTGTCCTTCGTCTTGATCGCGGCCCCGATTTCGGTTTTGCTCGGTCTCTTGTTTGGTGTCTGGGCGTTCAAGAGCAAGACCGTGGAGACAGTGCTGAACCCGATACTCAACGTGATGCAAATCATGCCGCACTTTTCCTACCTGGTCCCGGTGCTGGTGTTTTTCGGTATCGGTGACCACGCCGGCGCGATTGCCACGGTCATCTTTGCATCCCCGCCGATGGTGCGTCTGACCATACTGGGTATGAAAAAACTGTCCCCCGAGATCGCCGAGGCCGGATTGATGAGCGGTTGTAGCAATCGGCAATTGTTACTAAAGGTGCTGGTTCCAACCGCCCGGCGGGATATCCTGATCGGAGTCAACCAGGTTATCATGTCCTGTCTCGCGATGGTGGTCATCGCTTCGCTGATTGGCGCCAAGGGTCTGGGTAACGACCTGTTGATCGCACTCAACCAATTGAGAATCGGTCTGGCGCTGGAACTCGGCGTCTGTATCGTTTTGATCGCGATCGTGCTCGACCGGTTGTCGCTCGCATGGGCCGACAAGCAAGTCGATTACTTCGCCGACCTGTCGTTTGTCGAGCGGCACAAGTTTTCGTTGATTTTCGGTGTCGTATTCGTTATCGGTGTTATTCTGGCTTTCATAGGTTCGTTCGTGTTCAAGGAAGGGTTCAACTATCTCTACCTGATTCCGCACAATAAAGGCATTACCACACAAGATTTCTGGCAAGCCGGGGTCGACTGGGTCTGGGATACGTTTTTCTACACGCTCAAGGGTTTTAACGAATGGTTGATCATCCAGGTACTGGTGCCGGTCAAGACTGCCTATCTCGGCATGCCGGTGGCCGCCACCTTCGTGCTGGCCATGGGCATCGGATATATTGTCGGCGGGGTAAGAGTCGGCCTGTCCGTTGGCGGATTCCTGCTGTTTATCGCATTGACCGAATGGTGGGATCGCGCGCTGATCACTGCTTATTTGATGACCATATCCGTGCTGATCTCGACTACCATTGGGATCATCGCCGGCACGCTGTGCTCACAACATCCGGTGTCCACCCGAATCATGCTGACGGTTTGCGATACCTTCCAGACGTTCCCGTCGTTCATCTACCTGATACCGGTGATGATGCTGTTCGGCGTTACCGATACCTCGGTGCTGATCGCGGTGGTGGTCTATGCCACCGTCCCGGCCACGCGATACACGATTCAGGGTATGCTGAGTGTGCCGCCACAGCTGCTTGAAGCCGGCTCAATGTGCGGTGTCAACCGTCTGCAGCGCTACCTGTCGATCGAGCTGCCGATGGCCTTTCCACACATAGCCCTCGGTATCAATCAAACTGTAGTATTCGCGCTGTCGATGGTCATCATCGGCGCGTTGATTGGTACCGACGATCTTGGGCAATTGATTCTCAAATCGTTGTCGGACAAGGAAGGAGTAGGCAACGGCCTGGTGCTGGGTCTTTGCGTCGCCTTTATCGGACTCGCCATCGATCAGGTGCTTCGCACCTGGGCAAATCAACGCAAAGCAGCTTTGGGATTAGCCTAGCACTGCTTTTCCTATGACTGTAACGGGGATAACAAAATGATCAACAGGATTTTAGTCGCAACCGACGCGTCTGCGGCTTCGAATCGCGCACTAAAATTGGCGGTTCAGTTTTCCGAACAGCACAACGCCCAATTGCTCATTATTCACGTTATTCGCGATATGCAAATACCCTTTGAAATCAAGGAAATACCAGAACTGGAGTTCAATAAGTTTGAAGCATTCAACAATGCTCGTGAGGAAGTTATGCGCAAGATTGCTGAGACTATCCTTAGAACCGCCAAGGAAATAGCGCAAGAAGCTGGAGCTAAAAAGGTTCAAACCGCAATCGGAACCGGTGATCCCGCGAGCAGTATTCTCGACTTTGCCAAGCGACGGGAAGTGGACATGATCGTGTTGGGAACCAGAGGCCTGAGTAAGCTTAAGGGCTCGATTATGGGCAGTGTCTCGCGCAAGGTTACCAACAATGCCGAGACTACTTGCCTGATCGTCAGGTAATCCGATTTTTAATAAAGCTTATATGTCATCGCACCCCATTGTCTCAAGCGTTCAATCGACGATAGCGGGCAGGTAAGATTGTAGCCATTTATCCGCACTTTTGATCAAGGCAATAAACCTTGTGTCCCTGATGGAACCTACTGGCGCGCGCCTTTACAGCCTGACGAGCTATTCGCTCTCTGTGTATCGGTTTGTTACATTTGTAGAAGTTGCTCTTGAGGAGAAAAGTCTATTTCTCAACTCACTTAATTTCAGGTGGTATTACACATTTGCCGAGTGATTTCAGAAACCAGTATTTTGTTGAAATTCATTAATATACTTGACTTTCGGCCTGTTCGGCCGGTAGTGTCGTACGGTAAATGTACTCTAACTTGCGCAACCAGTTCTGATATTTTTTTTGTTCAAATACAGGATTCAAACGCAACTGAAATATCACTGGAATTGTTAAACTACCCGCTTGAGACTAAGATAACATGACTGCAGATATGCATTCCATGGTCCGGGTGCGTGAACCCGGATTGGGTTGTGAGTGGATTGGCAAAGAACGATACCTGATTCGTGCAGGAGCTGTCATTGCGGTCCCGATGCTTACCGGGGATGAATTGGAAATTGTCGATCCGGAAGGTTGCCAGCCTGCACATATTTACGCGTGTAATTCCACCAGCCAAAATGCCACCGCCTATCTTGGCCTCGTTGCAAATACAACTGGCGATACCATATCCCGGATGCTCGATAGTGGCAGTCAGGTGGCGGCAAATATAAGAAACAAACTTGATTCGTTTTCGATTGATTTGCCACGAGCACCCGTGGCGGAGATATTGTCTGGTGAAACCGATGCCGGTTCAAGCGTAACATTAGTTAGCGAGGGCGACTTGGTCTGCCTGATATGTGCCCCGGGAGGGCATATGTTGCCATATGAACAAACACCTGCGACGGATCTGATTGCCTATATCACGAGAGCCGATCCCGGCATGCGGCTGGCCAATGATCTGCCAGACCCGCTGGCCGACGAAACGCAGAGTTTCAGAATAGATGCCGGAACAGCGCAGTGCTACGAAGTAAAGGCAGGAGAATATATTCAGGTCATCGATATTGATGGCCGTCAGTGTTCAGATTTCCAGTGCTTTGACAAAAGCCGACTGGAGCAGGGTGCAATGCGGTATCTTAGTGCAACTACTACCAGGGCATTGATGGGTTCTGCGTATCCCGAGCCGGGTCTGTATTCCAAATTCTATGATATCGACTTTACCCCATTAATTGAAGTCGTACAGGATACCTGTGGCCGACACGACAGCTTTGGTCTGGCCTGTACCAGTAAATATTACGATGATGCCGGCTATCCTGGCCATGTAAACTGCTCAGAAAATTTCAATAAGGCGCTTGCGCCATATCCCATTGAACCACGCAAAGGATGGCAGGCGATGAATTTGTTTTTTAATACATTTTTTGATGATGCCTATACGTTTATGTTCGACGATCCGTGGTCACGTCCGGGAGACTATGTATTGATGCGTTCGCTCAGGGACCTGATCTGCGTATCCTCTTCCTGTCCCTGTGATATCGATCCGGCAAATGGCTGGGTACCGACGGATATTCAGATACGAACCTATTCCCGAAAAAATTTGTTCAAGCGTGCAATTGCATACAGAAAAACCACCGATGCTGAACCTGTAATGACAAAAGAAACCGGCTTTCACGACAAGACTTCACAGTTGACGCGTAACTATAGCGAATACAATGGTTACTGGCTGGCAAACAATTATACCAATTATGGTTCAATTGCCGAGTACTGGGCCTGCCGTGAAGGCGTTGTCATTACTGATCTGTCCCCCTTGCGAAAGTACGAAGTGGTGGGGCCCGATGCCGAACGGTTGCTCCAGACCTGTGTCACCCGGGATATTCGAAAGTTGGCTGACGGGCAAATTGTATATACCGCGATGTGCTATGAATCCGGCGGAATGATTGATGACGGTACCGTATTTAAACTGGGTAAAAATAATTTTCGCTGGATCGGAGGAAATGACACCTCCGGGTTATGGCTCAGGCAACAGGCCGAGGAAAGAAAATTGCACGCCTGGGTCAAGGATTCAACGTCACAACTTCACAACCTGCAAGTTCAGGGACCAAAAAGCCTGGATATATTAAAAGACATTGTCTGGACCCGGCCTGATCAGGCCACGGTTGAAGAACTGGCGTGGTTTCGTTTTTCCATCGCCCGTATTGGCGATGAAGAGGGAATACCGATACTGCTATCGCGAACAGGATATACCGGGGAAAGAGGTTATGAAATTTTTTGCCATCCCCGGGATGCGGGCGCTGTATGGGATACGGTGTGGGAAGCGGGCGAAAAATTTAATATTGCACCGATGGGACTGGAAGCCCTGGATATCCTGCGGATCGAAGCCGGATTGATTTTTGCCGGGAGTGAATTTTGTGACCAGACCGATCCGTTTGAAGCAGGGATCGGTTTTACTGTTCCCCTGAAGTCAAAACTGGATAATTTTATCGGCCGTGAAGCGCTGCTAAGTCGAAAAGAGCATCCGCAACAAAAACTCGTTGGCCTCGTAGTAGCGGGAGAAGAACCCGGGAGTAACGGAGATGGCGTGTTTGTCGGTCGCGAACAGGTTGGAAAAATAACCAGCGGCGTAATTTCACCAATCCTTGGCAAGAATATTGCCCTGTGCCAGGTAAAAACTCTCTTTTCAGCACCTGGAACCAGCATCGAAATAGGAAAACTGGACGGCCATCAGAAGCGTATTTCTGCCACTGTAGTCACCTTCCCCCATTTTGACCCTGACAAAAGCAGAGTCCGGGGCAATTACTCGGAAAACCCGGCTTAAACCAGGGTTTCCCGAATTATCATCCATCGTGCGCCCTGGACAAATACCGGCCAGGAGAACGCCATTTGGATCTATTGCATTACTGTCGTAATGGTCACCCGACGATTGGATCCTGAAGTTGGATTGTCCGGATCCAGCAACTGACTTTCGCCGCGACCGATTAATTCCAGACGTCCGGGTTCCACACCGTAAAATTTGTTCAGAAACTGGCCAACTGATTTGGCTCGCTTTTCTGATAATACCAGGTTGTAGTTGTCAGACCCCGCTGCATCGGTATGCCCTTCCAGAAGGAATGAATGGCTGGCCAGTTCAGGCGATTGCAGTGCCTGCCCCAAAGGCGCCAACTGGTCAATGGATTGATCAGTCAATATCGCCGAATTGTATTCAAAATTGATTTCCATGGAAATTGAAGGGGCAGAATCCGCCTTGACCTCCTGCGTGCTTGCGCTGGACTGTGCCGGTTGATTGAGCCGGATTCCCCGGGTCTTCATCTTCGGCTGTAACATATCTATTATCTGATCCTTTTCCAGCACCTCGGTACCGACGTTGGTTGAATTTGCCGCCCAGACTAACTGGGTCACCAGAAAGCTGAACGTCATCAGCGTCAAAAGTCTTATGTTCATAGCACTTGCCTCTTAGGTAAATACAAATTATTCACGTATTTATAGTTCACGTTATGTCTGCAGTAAGTTCGAGTTTTAACTCAAAATACTGCCCGTCTCCCTTAAAAAAATCGATATTTTTCATATCGATAACCAACCTTGGCGGGTAATGTTGCTGCTGGTTTTTCGGTCTCGTAACCAACACCACCAGTTTAAAATATTCTCCGCTACGGGTATGTGATATCCATCACTCTTTTGGCGTGATCAATATCACAAACACTACCTGGCAAAGTTTACACCTGTCACTTACGTCCGGCCAACAAATCCGGCCGACTTTGCCATTGAATAGCGTTCAACAGTACTGGATAAGGAACCAGTGATCAAGTGACGCAGCACTGAAACGGGGCAGAATTGACGGAAAAATAGCACAAAATATTCAGCTACCACAGCATTTGGTGCGTTCCCGTGAGGGTGTTCGGCCGAAACTCACCGCAGGAAATTGCATCTGAAACCTGCTTACCCTGGTGCTCCGGCAATTGAAGCAGCCCAGTCAACGTTAAACCCTATCACCTTGACCACACCCGGCATATTTCCATTAAACAAATGATTGTGCCAGTATGTTGCCTGGTAGAGCTCAGAAGAGTTGTCAAACAGTTCAGCTTTGCAGCGCAGCGTGTAATGCTGATTTCCCTGAAAAAAACCTAATTCGCATTGGCCGGCCAAAATAATCCGATTTGCCAGTTCGCTGTTCAGATTAAAGAGCGCGGTCAGACGATGGTCGAAAGAGTCGGGGTATTGGTAATAATATTCGCACAGATACTTTAACGCGTTTTGGTAGATTATTTCCGGGTCTTCGGTTTTTTGTACCATAAACCGAAATTCTGCAATAACATTCCCGGGTTCCAGTTTGTTGATTACGGTATTAATTGTGGCAACCGGTTTTCCATCGAGTTTAATCGATGCGCGGCTTCCAGATGGAGGTCGGCCCTCTTGTTTGCGTACCGCGTGCTGGCGGATTCGGCATTGCCAACCCAGAAACCGGTTGGCTAGTGAACTATCCATAACTTACGCCAGGACAGCCCTGACCAGATCGGTATCTCAATGGTTAAAACGATAATTCTTCAGTGAACCACAGCCTAAAATTTTCGATACGCTTTCATCAAGTCCACCATAGGGTGGTTCGAAGACATCTGGAACTTGATCAGTAATTCCCGTGCAATCATGTCGCGATCCTGTTGATTGTCGGGCAGTTCAATATCGGCCGGCACCTGAACCCAACCATTAATATTGCGATCAAATACCGCGGGTTTGGATTCTTCATAGCCCATATGAATATCTTCCAGCCAGTTCAGGTCATCCCATCCCATCACCTCCATATACCGCTTGAGAAATGGCGTACAACGATCCATATCCGGTACCAGATTGACGTCATATCGATAACCTATATGTTGTCCGATTTCCTGTTCCCGATCCGTATCCAGACCTTCGGATTGAATAAATTTATTAATATCATCGCTCATGGTAATTCTCCTAGAAACGCGTCATGTCAGGGCGACCAACGGTGTGCTGGGTACCGGCCAATGGAACCTGAGCCAGTGCCGAGGCTTCCATGGTCAACGCAGCAAGGTCTTCCGGCTCCAGTGAATGAATATTGGTTTTGCCACAGGCGCGGGCCAGCATCTGGGCTTCTATCGTCAACGTGTGAAGAAAATTATATACCCGCTCCGCCGCCTGGTCCGGATCAAGCCGCTTGCGCAATTCCGGATCCTGGGTCGCTACCCCAACTGGGCATCGGCCAGTATGGCAGTGGTAGCAATACCCTGCTTCCACGCCCATTTCTTTTTCAAAGTCGGCTTCGGGAATGGCCTTGTTGCAGTTCAGCGCCATCATTGCACTATGGCCAATAGCCACCGCATCGGCACCCAGGGCCAACGCTTTGGCGAGGTCTCCACCATTACGAATCCCGCCTGCATAAACCAGGGATATTTCTCCCGACTTGCCGACGTCTTCGATCGCACGACGTGCCTGGCGAATTGCGGCGATGCCAGGCACCCCGGTTTCTTCTGTTGCGAGGTGTGGACCTGCACCGGTGCCGCCTTCCATGCCATCAATATAGATGGAATCGGGGCCGGTTTTCGCCGCCATACGCACATCATCATACACCCGGGCCGCCCCTAATTTGAGCTGAATCGGAATTTCGCCGTTGGTCGCTTCGCGAATTTCGTTGATTTTGAGGGCAAGATCGTCCGGGCCAAGCCAATCCGGATGGCGTGCAGGAGACCGCTGATCAATTCCAGCAGGTAGTGAGCGCATTTCTGCTACCTGATCGGTAACCTTTTGTCCCATCAGATGCCCACCGAGCCCAACCTTGCACCCCTGGCCAATAAAGAACTCGACGGCATCGGCAAGACGCAGATGGTTGGGATTAAATCCGTAGCGAGACTGAATACATTGATACAGCCACTTTTCGGAGTAGCGCCGCTCGTCCGGAATCATCCCGCCTTCACCAGAACAGGTGGCAGTACCCGCCATGGTAGCACCACGAGCAAGAGCGGTTTTAGCTTCATAGGATAGCGCACCGAAACTCATCCCTGTGATGTACACCGGAATATCAAGCTCCAGCGGTCGCTTGGCCATGGGGCCGATAACGGTTTTGGTCAAACATTTTTCCCGGTACCCCTCGATGACAAAACGGGTCAGAGTACCTGGCATAAATGTCAAATCGTCCCAGGTGGGAATTTTCTTGAATATTGAGAAGCCGCGCATGCGGTATCGCCCCAGTTCCGATTTGATATGAATATCATCGATAACCGCCGGCGGAAACATAAAGCTCTGGCCCAGACTATTGGTATCTCTTTTTGGTTGTGACATTATTTTTTCCAGATTATCGGGCTTACAGCACCAGTTTCTTTTCGGATGGCTCAAGATTGTCGTAGTTCCACAGTTGCTTGCCAGCAACGAACTTCTTCATATTCTCAATACCGCAAGCGGGAGAAATGTCATACAGGCCCAGCTTGTCGGTCATCCATTTAATATCCAGATCGGTCAGTTCACCAGGCACGCAGTCAACACCCAGTTCTTTGACCTCACCACCAACGTAGATGGTTCCGTCATACATGGAATCACCAAGATTTTTACCGGCATCGCCACAGATCACCATACGACCGCGCTGCATCATAAAGCCGCTAAATGCACCGGTTCTTCCGCCAACAATAATCGTGCCGCCCTTTTGATCGATACCTGTTCTTGAACCAACATCGCCGCGACAGACAAGATCTCCGCCACGTATTGCAGCACCAAAAGTTGATCCTCCATTACCATCGATAATGACTTTTCCGGCCATCATATTTTCAGCGCAGGACCAGCCAACACGCCCGGTGATATGAACATTGGGGCCGTCAATCAGACCACAGCCAAAATAGCCAAGGCTGCCCTCGAAAGTGATATTGAGTCGATTCAAAATACCCACACCGACACCGTGACGAGCCCGGGGGTTCTTGATTTTAATACTGCCGTGACCCGATCCAAGCAATTGCCGAATTTCCAGGTTAATGGCCGTTGCCTCCATCTCCGAAGCATCAAACTCTGCCTGCTTGTTGAAATCTACGTCCTGCGCCCAGGGATAGGTAAAGTTCTCTTCTTCGCTGGCATCAAAGAAACGCTGCTGTGTTCTGCCAGCCAATTGCTCGGCATGGAGACCCATATCATGGGATTTATGGTCTACGCTTGCCATACTCGCACCTCACCTTCATAGGGATCCCAGGTTTTTATTTCATTGGGAAAAATACTTCGGATAGCCACCTCTTCGGATGCCAGGCCAACAAAATCTTCACTTTCATATAACACCATCGGTTTGGCCGCCATCACGTCTTTGGCCATACCGAGGGCGTCGCTGGTTGCCACCAGATAAGTGAAAACACCATCCAGTTCATCCACCGAGCGTTTCATCGAACTCTCGAGATCATCCCCCGCCTCCATTCGATCAGCGATATACACCGCGATCAGCTCAGAGTCACAATTGGACATAAAACGATGCCCTCGCCGCTCCATTGCGCGGCGAAATGACCAATAATTGGTCAACTGACCATTGTGGACCACCGAGACATCGTTAAATGGATAGGCCCAGTAGGGATGGGCAGACCGAATGTCAACATCGGACTCAGTTGCCATACGGGTATGACCAATTGCATGAGTACCCTGAAAGCCAGACAATGCATATTGACCCGACACCACATCGGCATCACCAAGATCCTTGATGAGTTCAAGCCCCTCTCCAATAGAAAGGATTTCTGCGCCCTCAATATCTTCTACGAAATCTGCCAGATTGCGCATATCACCATCGAAGTTGAAAGTATAGCGATAAGAGTACGCAGTTGCTTCATCCTTCTGCAAAACAGTAACACCCAGCTTTTCGAGTCGTTGATCTACATTGTTTTTGCGATCAACGACTGCCTGGTGAATATCGAAACCGCGCTTCATGTCTTCCTGCTCTGCGACTTTAAATCGCATGACATACTGACCTTCCACGGGATTTCCGTAGAGCGCAAATCCGGTCGAATCCGGCCCACGGTGTTTTAGTGACTGCAACATTGCCGTCATTTCCGACCCGATATCGGAGCTTTTACTCCGATGGATGAGTCCAGCGATTCCACACATTAGATTTTTCCTCAGAAAAGATTAAAGTTGTCGTTAAAATTTAGTCAGCTCCACAGACCCTGAAATCAATTCCACAGGGACGGAATTGGAGCAAAAAATCAGGGCAAACAATCCAGGTACTGATCGAGATCCCAATCTGTCACCGTGTGATTAAATTTCTCCCATTCATCATTTTTATAATGATGATAGACCCTATACATTTCATCCGGCATAGCCGATTTAACGACCTCGTCATTGGCCAGCGCCGTGAGTGCATCACCCAGCGTCATTGGTAACTTCTTGACTTGTTTGCCAGCTTCCATCGCTGCATAAATATTACGCTCTTCAGCATCACCGGGATCAAGGTCACGCACCAGACCATCATCAATTGCTTTCAACAATCCGGTCCCCATCAGGTACGGATTGACCATGGAGTCAACCGAACGATATTCGAATCGCCCTGGCGCAGACACACGTAATGCACAGGTACGGTTCTGATAACCCCAGTCAGCGAATACGGGCGCCCAGAAACCAGTGTCCCAGAGTCGTCGATATGAGTTAACCGTAGAGGAGCCAATGGAAGTTAATGCCTGCAGGTGTTCGATGACCCCGCCAATGGACTTCAGACCCACTGGACCCGGTTTGACCGAATCTATTTTTGGATCCGGCAGGAAGTGGTTTTTACCCCCTTCACGATAGGAGAAAACACCGTCCAGACCCGGTAGCTGCTTGTTACCCAGTTTGTTCACAACGTCCTTGCCACCCGTCCACAGCGACATATTATGATGACAACCGGAAGCAGATACGTTCATAAAAGGTTTCGACATAAAGCAGGCATGCAGGTTACGTTCACGCGCGACCTGGGCGCAAATCTGACGGTAGGTGGTCAGGCGATCAGAGTTGCGTAATACATCATCAAACATCCAGTTAAGCTCCAACTGCCCCGGAGCGTCTTCGTGGTCACCCTGGATCATGTCAAAACCCATCGCCCTGGCATATTCCATCACCTGCATAAATGCTGGTCGCAATTCCTCAAACTGGTCAATGTGATAACAGTTTGGCTTGGTAACCCCCCCCGCGAGTTGTTTATTTTCATCCAGCTTAAGCCACATCATTTCCGGCTCGGTACCGACCCGCAGATGCATTTTATGCTTGCTGGTAAACTCATCATGAATGATGCGCAGATTGCCGCGACAATCAGAGGTAAGATGCGTTCCCGGATTTACCCTCTCTTCACGATTTCGAAAGCAGGTACAGAATACCCGGGCGACACGTTTATCCCATGGCAACTGGACAAAGGTTTCAGGGTCCGGAATGCCAACCAGTTCAGAAGCTTCAGGACCGTAACCGATATAATCACCATGACGGTCAATAAACAGGTTTGCAGTGGAGCCGTAAACCAGCTGGAATCCACGCTCTGCAGTACGTTCCCAATGGTCCGCAGGGATACCTTTACCGACAATACGGCCAGTCACTGAAACAAACTGGAAGTAGATATAGGTGATTCCCAGTCTGTTGATTTTTTCCCGAACCTGTTTGACCAATGCAGCACGACCAGACGCACTCACGTGTCGCTCAAGGTCTGTCGAAGTCTGCACTCTCCGGCTACTGCGTTTAGGGGTGGTTTTCCTGGTAACTTTCTTTTTGCTGACCATTCGTAATTCTCCAGTGGGTGATTAGCGGGATGTCAATAATTTTTATTGGTCCAATTTTGGTATTAGCAACAGGAAACCTTCTCAATTTGCTCAACCTGTCACTAAAAACACCTGTTGAGCGGTCATTTAAGCACTAGTTTGTAACCATTGCAATACCTGCCCGGATAATATATGATCATTTTGTAGACCATATTTGAACCATTTTTAGAAAAAATGAACCAAAATCTTCAAGTGACGACTGGTTCAGCAGGCGTTTTCAACAACATCCGCGAATCTATTCTGACCGGACAATACAGTTTTAATCAACGACTACCGTCAGAACGGATACTGGCGATTCGGTATCACGCTGCTCGCGGCACCATTCGTGCGGCACTGGAGCAACTGGAACAGGCCAACCTGGTCAGAAAGAAGTTTGGTAGCGGTGCCTTTGTCGCCTATAAGTCTGAGTTTGATCACGAAGACATTGCCGAAGAAACCAGCCCACTGGATCTCATTGAAACCCGGCTTGCCATAGAGCCCTACATGGTTAAACTGGTCATTCTCAATTCAAACAATCGAGACCTGAATCGACTTGAAGCCGTACTTGAAAGAGCGAGCCAAACCCAGAATAGCCCCAATGATTTTTCCAAAGCCGACGAAGCGTTCCATCTGATGCTGGCTTCCTGCTCTCAGAATCCATTGATCATATGGATTTACCGGCGGATCAACGATATTCGCAGTCACAATCAATGGAATGCGAGGAAAAACCATATCCTGACGCCGGAAAAAATAAATGCCTATAACCGGGATCACAGGGATCTACTGGATGCGATCAGGCACCGGGATCAAACCAGGGCGGCAGAAATTATTTCATCACACCTGCAGCAGGCAAAAAACGATATGATCGGGTACGAGTAATCCCACCGTAAATACAGTATCGTGAGCCCCAAATCGCAGGTAACCAGGCGAGAATTTCAAAACAGAATTTTTCTCGATCTGGATCAGAAGCTCAGGCAGACCCCCTGGAACAGTGGAGCTTCAGAAGCTCATGGTCTGCTCTGTGGTCTGGCCTGTCGAGGGATCACCAGCGATACTGTGCGCACCCGGGCATTTCTTTTTCAGTTGACTGAGCCAGCCCATATCGACTTGATCGAAGGCATGTTTTCCCTTGCCTGCCGGGATCTGGAAGATGCAAACTTCAGTTTTAATCTCATGTTACCGGATTTCGACGTTGCTGCCATCGAGCAGGCTGAGTCGATCTCGAACTGGTGCCAGGGATTCCTGCAAGGGATATACAGCGATAGTGCCAATAGCGCTGAGCTCGATCTTTCTTCAGTAGCTGAAGCTCTCGATGACATCATGCAGATTGGGCACCTTGAACTCGACCCCGCTCATTCAGAGCGAAACGAAAACAGTCTGACAGAAATTGAAGAATTCCTCAGGGTTGCTGTACAACTCATATATGACGAACTAAAGCCCGTCAACACGTCCAGTTCTTTGCCATCTTCGACCACTCTCAATTAGCGCTCTATCAACTCAATAATCATGGATCAATCAATTTATCAGCGGCGGCGTCAGGAATTGATGCATCAGATGGGCGATGGTATTGCCATTTTACCTACTGCCCCCCACCAGTCTCGCAATGGGGATGTATTGTTTCAATTCCGGCCGGACAGCGATTTTTATTACCTCACCCACTTTCCCGAGCCCGAATCTGTACTGGTGCTGGTACCGGGCAGACCCGAGGGAGAATTTATTCTGTTTTGTCGGGAAAAGGACCAACTCAAGGAAATCTGGGATGGTAGACGTCAGGGTATAGCGGGAGCAATTGAAAACTATGGTGCCGACCAGGCGTTTGCCATCGAAAAACTGGAATCCACCTTGACATCCCTGATGGAAAATCGGGATAAGGTATTCACGATTATAGGCCGATACCCTGGTTTCGATAGTGAGATAATTCAAGCCGTGAGCGATATTCGGGGCAAGCAGCGCACCGGGGTACATGCGCCTGGCGAAATCGTTGACTTGGGGCATATTTAGCATGAAATGCGCCTGATCAAGAAAAAAGACGAGCAAAAACTGATGCGTAAGGCGGCCAATATTTCTGCGGCAGCGCATATTCGGGCCATGGGAGCGACGCACCCGGGGAGATTTGAATACCAGGTGCAGGCGGAGCTCGAATATGAATTTCGACTCGGCGGCAGCGAATGGCCGGCTTATCCATCCATTGTTGCTGGCGGTGAAAACTCATGCATCCTGCATTACACGGAAAACAACTGTGTTCTGAAGGATGGCGACCTGCTGTTAATCGATGCCGGTGCTGAATTCGATTGTTTCGCGGCGGATATTACACGCACATTTCCGGTAAATGGCCACTTCAGTGGCCCCCAGAAAGCCGTATACGAAATCATACTCGCGGCACAAAAAGCAGCCCTTGCTGCAGTCGGCCCTGAACGCGCGCTTATTGACTATCATGAAGCTGCGGTGGAAGTGATGACCGACGGATTAATCGATCTTGGCCTGCTATCCGGCGAACGCAACGAACTCATTGAAAGCAACGCCTACCAGCGGTTTTATATGCATCGAACCGGTCACTGGCTGGGTATGGACGTACATGATGTTGGCGACTACAAAATAGAAGACCAGTGGCGATTACTCGAACCCGGCATGGCGCTGACCGTAGAGCCGGGATTGTATATTTCTGCGGCGGAAGATATCGATCGGAAGTGGCACAACATTGGTATTCGAATTGAGGACGACGTACTGGTTACCCGTACTGGCAATGAAAATCTGACCATTAAGGCACCCAAAGAAATCGACGATATCGAGCATTTGATGAATGCCTGACCATTACGATATTGTCATTATTGGTGGCGGACTGGTTGGCGCCAGCCTCGCGGTAGCGCTGGCAGATTCACCGCTTCGCATCGCGGTAATTGAATCTCATCCTTTTGATTCAGCCATCCAGCCGAGTTACGATGAACGCACCGTTGCCCTCACCTATAGCGCACGACAGATCTTTACCGGCATGGGAATATGGTCAGATATCGCTGCTGCCGGCGCAGAACCTATCCTTGATATCCATGTATCAAACCAGGGTCATTTCGGCATGACTCATCTGTCACACAGAGATGCCGGCACCGATGCGCTGGGTTTTGTTGTACCGACCCGGGTCATCGGGCGAGCGCTTCAGTTACGCATCGAAGCGGCCGGGAATATTGATTTACTGAGCCCTGCCAGCGCCGATTCTCTGCGGGTTGAAGGTGACAAATGTCGGGTTCAGGTGACTGAATCAACACAGGCACATGAACTTTCCAGTCGCCTTATGGTTCTCGCAGATGGCGGGCGATCGGCACTTTCACAGCAGTTTCACAGGTCCAGGGTTGATTACGATCAGCAGGCTCTGCTGAGTATTGTCAGCACGGACAAACCGCACAATGGTCGAGCCTATGAGCGCTTCACCACAGAGGGACCCCTGGCACTGCTGCCCCATAGCAATCAGCGATATGCGGTAGTGTGGACCTGTGGACCGAAAAATCTCGATCAACGAATTGCCTGTAACGATCGTGATTTTATCGCTGCCCTGCAACGTTCTTTCGGTGATCGTGCCGGGAATTTTAGCCAGCCGAGCCCACGAAAATCTTACCCGCTAAATCGCAGCCAGGTCCAAAGCCCGGTCAGGGATCGGACGGTTGTCATTGGAAACGCAGCCCATATGGTGCATCCAGTGGCAGGTCAGGGATTCAACCTTGGCCTGAGAGATGTGGCCAGCCTGGCCGAAGCAGTATATCGCGGTATGCTCGAGGGAATGGATATCGGTAGTGTCCCCCTGCTGGAGAAATATGCAGCAGAACGAAAACGGGATACCTTTATGGTGCGGCAATTTACCCATGGTTTGATCGCACTGTTTTCCAACCACAGAAAACCTGTCGAACTGCTGCGCAATATTGTCCTCTGCGGATTTGAACTGCTATCGCCTGGGCGAAAGTTTGTACTCAAACGCACCATGGGCTTAGCGGGACAACAATCCACCCTCGCCCTGGGGCTGCCCTTGAGCATCCTGAACAACCCTTTACCTCCCAGCCAGCCAGAGTCAATAAAAAACCAGTGAACAAGTCAGATATCACCATTGTCGGCGGCGGAATGATTGGTCTTGCCAGTGCCTGTCTGCTGGCTCGTCAGGGGCTGCATATCACGTTGATAGATGGTGGTCCGGAACCTGAGTGGCGATCGGCAAGGATCAATTCACGGGTTAGTGCCATTAATCTGGCGACGCAGAAGTTACTGCAATCCATTGGAGTCTGGAAAGCCATTGCCAGTAAGAGAGCGTCCTCCTACCGCTGCATGCAGGTATGGGATAGTCATAGTGACGCCCGAATAAGTTTTTCTGCTGCCGAATTCGCCCAGAGGCAACTGGGATTTATTGTAGAAAATAATGCCATCGCAGCCTCCATGCTGGAGCGGCTGAAACAGAACTATAATGTCAGTCTGCGTTACTCCACCAGAGTGAAGCAGCTCGAGTTTATTGACCACGGTATTCGCCTTGGCATTCATTCTTCTGACCGGGGTATTGAAAGCCAGCTGGTTATTGCGGCAGACGGCAGTCAGTCCACTATTCGCCAGCTGGCCGGTATAGAACTGGAACAGGAAGCATTCCATCAGAGTGCACTGGTCGCCACTTTGCAGTGTGAAAAGCACCATCAACACACCGCCTGGCAGTGTTTTACCCCAACCGGACCAGTCGCCATGTTGCCTTTGCATGAAAATTTCTGCTCGCTCGTCTGGTCTTGTGATGATGAAAAAGCCAGCAAGTTAATTTCACTGAGCCCGGAAGATTTTTCCACCGAGCTGGAACAGATTTTTGCTCCCCGACTGGGGAAAATGTCACTTACCGACACCCCGGCAAGCTTCCCTCTGCACAGTAGACATGCAACACGGTACATCGGCAAAAAACTTGCGCTGGTTGGTGACGCCGCCCATACCACCCATCCCCTGGCAGGCCTTGGCGCCAACATCGGGATGCTGGACGCAGCTTCGCTGGCAGAATTAATCAGCAATGCGAGAAGTCGGGGCAATCCTGTAGGCAATCAAAGCGTCCTCAGACGTTATGAGCGCTGGCGGAAAGGCGAAAACAGTCTTGTGCTGAGTGCCATGAAAACGTTTAAACTGGCCTTTGGCAGTACCGATGAATCTATTCGCCAACTCAGGCAAAGCGGCTTTTCCCTGGCAAACAGGACGCCACCTCTAAAGCGACAACTAGCCTGTTTCGCCATGGGACTATCCGGTGATCTACCTGCAGTTTGTCGATAAGTCCTGCTGCACCAAATTTGACTTGACCGCTGAGGTATAATTCGGCTTTTTACGCATACTCTATCGGTGGCAAATAAAAAAGACCTGAGGGAGGTCGGGCTTAAATCTACTTTACCCAGACTCAAAGTGTTATCGATACTCGAGTCAGGCAAGGTACGTCACCTTTCAGCTGAAGATATTTATAAAACCCTGTTGACGGAAGATGCGTCCATTGGTCTGGCCACGGTTTATCGTGTTTTAACCCAGTTTGAGGAGGCCGGGTTGATCATACGTCACAATTTTGAGGGTGAGCGGGCGTTATTTGAACTTAATAATGAGGACCATCACGATCACATGGTATGCGTTAAATGCGGCAACGTGACCGAGTTTATGGATTCCATGATCGAACAATTGCAGAAAAATGTTGCCAGCGAACACGATTTCGCCATTCAGGACCATTCCCTGACTATTTACGGGTTATGCAAGCGGTGCAGATAGTCTCAGCCATTTCCTGCCTGTCATTCCTGACCAATTTTCCCTTAACCCATTAAAAGGAGATATTACGTGTCCACCCTGATCACCGGATCCTTTGCCTATGACACCATTATGGTGTTTCAAGACCAGTTTAAAAATCATATTCTGCCCGACCAGGTACATATCCTGAATGTCTGTTTCTTTGTCCCGGAAATGCGCAAGGAGTTTGGCGGATGTTCCGGAAATATATCCTATAATCTCAAGTTGCTGGGAGGAGACCCGTTACCCATGGGTACCGTCGGGGAAGACTTTGGGCCTTATCGCAAGTGGCTAAAAAGCCTTGATATGGACATTACCCATGTCACTGAAATAGAAAATACATTTACCGCCCAGGCGTTTCTGACCACGGATACAGATAACAATCAGATAATTGCTTTTCATCCCGGGGCGATGAATTTCGCGCACCAAAACAAGGTGAGCGACGGCAATAAAATTACCCTTGGAATTATCGCGCCAGACGGGCGTGACGCCATGCTCCAGCATGCTGCACAATTTGCCGAAGCTGACATTCCTTTCGTCTTCGATCCCGGTCAGGGTCTCCCCATGTTTGATGGGAACGAACTGATGCAATTTATCGAACAGGCGAATTATGTCTGTGTTAATGATTACGAATCCCGATTGTTACTGGATAAAACCGGGCGCAAACTAAAGGACATCGCAGCCGAAGTCGAAGCCCTTATTGTTACCCGTGGCGGCGATGGTGCGGAAATTCTGGCGGATGGAAAAACCCTGAAAATTCCTTCCATCAAGGTAGGCGAGATTAAAGATCCAACGGGTTGTGGCGATGCATTCAGAGCCGGCCTGTTATACGGCATCGAGAAAGAGCTTGACTGGCAATCCTGTGGTCAGCTCGCTTCGCTCATGGGAGGGTTCAAAATAGAGCACCACGGAACCCAGAACCACAGCCCGTCACGACAGGATATTGCCCGGCGCTATCAGGAAAATTTTTCCCAGACCCTGGAATTATAGAGTGAAGCTTCGTTCTGCAGCAGCTGTTTTGGTTCAGTTTTCTGTTCGAGTTCGGTCGCCTCTTCACTATCGATATTCGGCTGCTGAATATTCTGCTGATCCTGGCCAGCGCTATTCTCCGGCTGCGGGGGCTGTTGCTCACTATTTGGTGGCAACAACCTGCTGATATCCAGATCTGATGGATCTACTTCTGCCAGCGCCTCAAATTCAGCTATATTGATGTTCAGCGCCGAAATCGTTTGCTTATTTTGCGCAGCCCGATCACTTAACTTCAACAAACTACGTTCCAGCACCAGCTTTTCCAGCTTCCCGCGGTGCTCGATCAGAATATAATCGGCAAACACTGCGTTTAACGTTGCGCCGGTTTTACCAATTTCAGCACCCACCTGCACCACGCTGGTTTGCCCACGCTTGACCTCGATCATGGCTCGACGATGCAGTGGATTGGACGCCGTAATCACTCCGGTCAGGGTCAGATTCAACCTGGTTTCAGGCGCCTCTACGACTTCAGGTTTCAATACCTTGATTTTCTTCTTTGCAACCGGAACAACGCCAAATATATGGGCATCAATTATTTCTGTAAGCTCTACCCGACCTGCTTCAGCAGATTGCTGAACCGAACCGAAGTGGAAATGCTGGGGTTCGCGAGGCGCAATATGACGCTTGTACACATCATAGCCAACACCTGCCAGCACTACCATCGCACCCAGCAACAACAACCAGCTCAAGGTGGAAAAAACACCTGGTGACAGTAAACCCCGGTTCATGATGTTATCTGATCATCGCTCCAAATAGTCGAGTGGCACAATTTTAACGTATTTGCGTTAACGTATTTGCGCTATATTTACAGCCAACTGGAAACTTATTTTGATCATGCATGAAAGCGCAGGTTTGTTACTCAGTACCAGGATGATACTGCTCTACGTGTTTGTCGGCAGCGCACTCTACGTTCATTTTCGCGGAACCTTGCGTTACCCGTTTTTTCGGCAACTTTTCGATCACTCCACTTTTATGGCGCCTGTAAATGTGCTGCTCTATCTGTTTTCGTCGGTGCCGCAAACACGCTACATTTCGCAGGATCAGTTTCCGGAGTTGAAACTGATCAGGGATAACTGGCGAACCATTGAGGCCGAGGCACGCAATCTATATGAAACTGGTCACGTTATTGAGAGAGCGAAAACCAAAGATGACATTGCGTTCAACTCCTTTTTCAAGCGCGGCTGGAAACGGTTTTATCTCAAGTGGTACCAGCAACCACCGAATTCTGCACGACAACTTTGCCCGAAGACCGTCGCACTCATTGAATCTGTTCCGACGATAAACGGCGCCATGTTCGCGATACTGCCAGCTGGTGGAGAGCTTGGCAAACACCGCGACCCTTATGCAGGCTCCTTACGCTATCACCTTGGACTGAGCACACCGGAATCCGACGATTGTTTCATCGTTGTGGATAATGAGCGCTATTCCTGGCGCGACGGAAAGGACGTCATTTTTGATGAAACTTTTATGCATTACGCGAAGAATAATACTGACCAGGACCGTATAATATTTTTTGCAGACATCGCGAGACCTATGCGCGGCCCGGTATCAAAATGGATCAACCAGCGGTTGTGCCAGTTGCTTGGCAGGATTACTGCTTCACCGAATACAGACCACGACCAAACGGGCGTTTTCAATAAGATTTTTCGATATGTCTTCAAACTCCAGGAATGGACAAGACCTCTGAAAACCCGAAATCATAATCTTTACAGGATAGTGAAGAACACGCTGGTACTTTTGCTGCTTTACTATATTATTTTCTGACTGTACCCAGGGGTTTATCCTGATCACCACACTTGGGTCAGCGTCAGCCTGGATATTTTTTCGATCCTGAGGGGCGTTCTCAAATTTATGATGGTGTAATTACCTCAACACCAGGGTCACGAAAATAAGTCATAAACTCAGTCGCAAGCGGTTGATCGGTCACCACAATATCCACTTCTACTTGTGTTGACATTATGTGGTAAATTTGAGGCCAGGAATGAAATCTGAAACCCGATATTTTTTACCACAACACCAATTCCGTCACTGGAGGAAATACTACAATGAATAAAATTTACCGTTTATTAACCCCGCTTTGTTTTAGCGCATTGCTGATTCAGGCTGCGCCGACATATGCCGCAGTTGAATCGGCCGATCCAATAAAGCTAACCCTTCACGACTGGACAGGTCAGTACCTGACCACCACGATCATGGGGGAAGTTCTAAAACAGGCTGGCTACAACATCGAATATGTACAGGCAGACTATATCGCGCAATTCGCCGGTCTCGAATCTGGCGATCTCCACGTCGCCATGGAAATGTG
>CAYOGN010000165.1:0-11991 GCA_964403545.1 uncultured Gammaproteobacteria bacterium | reverse complement strand
TCATTATCCCGTCCAGGACAATTTTTATATTGACAATGGGGAACTCAAACAGCAGTGAGATATTTCCCAGAAATTGATCCATTGTAGAAGTTACTGGTAGCGAAAAAAAACAGGGCGCCCACTGAGGCGCCCTGGCAGATTAGCCAATGAGATTAAGGCTTGCGCGGCCAGTTAAGGGCGTGGGATGCGAAATCTGAAGGCGCCACCACGTTGTATTTGCCATCCTGTATCTGGCGCAATACCATGGGCTTGGCGATGTTGTTACCGGCTTCGGAGAATTTGATCGCACCGTAGAATGTCTGCAACTCAGTAGCCGAAATGGCATCACGAACCGCTTCTTTATCCAGCGTACCTGCACGTTCGAAGGAATCCTTGTATACATATACGGCCGCCGATGCCTGGGCTGTCTGATAAGGCACTTTCTTTTCAGCATATTCGGGGTACGCTGTCTTGAACTCCATTTCATAATTAGCCGCGGTACCGAAAATCGGATCTTCGTAAGACAGAGTCTCGGACCATTGGGTTGAGCACAGGAAGTCATTGGCAGCAGCGCCAAAATTTCCGGTAACATCGGCCGCTTCGCAGTGGGTGATCGCAATCATCGGAGTAGAGATATTCTGCTCGCCAATCTGACGTACTGCGGTGGCAGCGCCCTTGGAGTGCCCACTGACAATGAGAAGATCAGGATTGAGTAACTTGACCTTGGTCAGAATTGCACTCATATCCGACAAATCTCTCGGCAGTTGCTCATCGATAACAATTTCCATGCCGAATTTGGCGGCATCTTCAAGTACCCCGGCACGAATATCCAGTGAAAACGGGTCATTCTCAACTGCAATAGCCACTTTAACTGAAGAAGTTTCCTTGCCTGCTTCCTTCGCCTTTTCAGCCGCAAGGGTAACCGCAGAAGCAAGATATTGCTCCGACGTTGACAGTACTGCAAACAGGTACTTATAGCCTTTATTAAACAGGGAACGCGATGCACCTTCTGCCTCTACCATTGGAATCTGGTACTTCTCGGAAACCGGGGCGATCGCTTTGGTCATGCCCGATGAATAGGGGCCAAGCATAAACTGCACCTTATCCTGGTTGATCAGGCGTTCTGCCAGAGTTGCACCACGATCACCCTTGGATTCGTCATCGTAATAAATAGTTTCAAAGTTATAGCACTTGCCATCTACCATGACACCGCCATTGTCTTTGATTTTCTGGATCGCGAATTCATAGCCATTTTTTGCATGGACGCCGTTGGTGGCATACTTGCCGGTCAGGGAAATTGCCGATCCCAGGGTAATGGTACCGCAGTCCTGGGCCAGAGCAGCCTGGGAAAACAGTAACGATGCGCCCAGGGCGCAGCCCAAAAAGCCGAGTGATTTGTTCATTTGATATCTTTCCTCTCCAATGTTGTGTTTGTCGGTCAGAAGCCTCCGGGAAATAATTGTTTTGATGTCAATTATCAAATATCCGGGGATTCCTTATTTTGTTACTATCCAATCATAGAGCAATGGCCCGACATTTGTCCAGCCGGGGTCATAATTGGCGCCGATTCAAGCCTTTTTTTACCGGAAATTATTCAATAGAAGCCCTTTTTATCTACCACCATTCGCCCTAACCGCTCGGCAGGCTGCCAAAAGTCGTGTTGGTGATGAAACTGATGGATATCATCCAGCACCTGTGGTAACCCGGTCTGATCGGCAAAAAATAATGGCCCCCCGCGCCAACGTGGAAATCCGTATCCGTAGATCCAGCCGATATCGATATCACCCGGTTTCTCGGCAATGCCCTCGGCAAGAATATTTGCCCCCTCGTTAATCACCGCATAGAGGCAGCGTTTGAGAATTTCTTCACAACTGATATCACGACGCCTGATATCCAGTTCCCGGGAAGCCTGCAGAATCAATTCGGTCACCTCTGGGTCTGTTTCACCTCTGCGATCGCCCTCAGGATAGCGATAAAAACCACGCCCTGTTTTTTGCCCAAACCAGCCACGCTCACATATTTTATCGGCGATTACCGGATAACGCAGTGCCGGGTCACGACGGGCCGCCTGTGATTTACGATTGGCCCAGCCAATATCGAGCCCGGCAAGATCTGAAACCGCAAATGGCCCCATGGCAAAACCGAAATCTGTCAATACCTTGTCGACCTGTGCCGGCAATGCTCCCTCTTCAAGCAAAAAGTTTGCCTCACGTAAATAACATCCGTACAACCGATTGGCGATAAATCCCTGACAGACGCCCGCAATAATTGTGGTTTTGCCCGCTCTTTTGCCCACATCCAGAGCGGTCAACAATGTTTGCTCCGAAGTGTACTGCCCACGCACCACTTCCAGTAGTTGCATTATATTGGCGGGGCTGAAAAAGTGCATACCAACTACCTGCCCTTTGGCCTCTCCGGCAGCCTCGGCGATTAGATTGAGGTTCAGATAGGAAGTGTTGGTCGCAAGCACTGCTGACGGTGCGATTTCGCCCAGGGATTGAAAAACTCTGGTTTTTACCTCCATGTCCTCGAATACTGCTTCGATAACCATATCCGCGCCCCCGACAGCATCGATGGATTGATCTCCTGTCAGCGCCGTTGACAACGTAGCCAGATCAGCGCCACTTATTCTACCCCTGGCAACATCCCGCTCCAGCGCAGAATGAATCCTCATTTTGCCATGATCCAGGGCGGCAGCTGACGACTCGATCAGATTTACCCTGTAGCCCGCTTTCAACAACGCAATACTGATTCCACTTCCCATGGTGCCAGCACCGATCACAGCAATATTATTCACCGCTGCTGGCTTTATATCCGCGCCAATATTTTCCGGTTTGCCTGCCTTGCGCCCGGCGAAGAACACATGCCTCAACGCCGCTGCCTGGTCAGAAATGACACAACGACTGAACTGATCACGCTCAAACTGTATGCCCTGTTCAAAGGGCATGGTCAGTGCCGCTTCGACACAATCTATGCAGACCAGTGGCGCCTCCATTTGACGATACTTTTTACTGGCGGTCTGGCGTGCATCATCGAAAAAATCGGGTGCGACAGGCTTGCAACGCTTGTCGCGTGTACGTTCATGGGATTGGTTATTGCGAATCTCGTTGGCAAAGGCCACAGCCCCTGTGCATAGATCATCTTCAATTACCCGATCCACAATATTAAAATGTAGTGCCTCCTGAGCAATGATGGGTTTACCACTAACAATCATATCCAGGGCTTTCTTGATTCCGGCCAATCGTGGCAACCGCTGAGTACCCCCTGCTCCCGGTGGAATGCCCAAATTCACTTCCGGCTGTCCTACCTTACCAGTGGCACTGATCACCCGATACACACAGGCCATTGCCAGTTCCAGGCCGCCCCCAAGGGTATTGGGGCCGAGGGCTGCGATCACAGGTTTAGTGGATGCTTCAAGCACCTCGATGAGATCGCGCAGAGTGGGTTCATTCCCGGGCAATGTTGTACCCTGGAACCGAATATCCGCACCAGCAATGTTGCCTTTCCCACCGCCCATCAAGACCAGAGCATTGACCGACTGATCTGCATTAAAAGCATCCACTGCTGTCATAATATCCCGCGGGACTCCCGGGCTCATGGCGTTCACAGGAGGGTTCTGAATAACGATGATACCAATGTCGCCGGAGCGATCTGTTTCAACAAATTCCAGGGCAAGTTTTTGTTCCCTCACGGGCGAAATATTTTCAGATTGATTGTGAATTTTTGGTCCACACAAAGTTTAACGTTATGGTGAAGATCGTTTGATTGAGTCGTACAACAGCAGGTCATATTTGACCAGCGGTTGAAGGATTTCTCTGATGGTTTGATCCGACAGATCATACAGCGGTTTTATCCCGGATGGATTGTAATTCACTTTTTGTTTGACATAGGTCAAATTGTGGTTCAGGCATACCTGACGGGAGAATGCCTGCAATTTTTCAGTGATACCGATAGCCTTAAACCTGTGCTTATTCTCCATCGCATGTTGAAAATCCTTATTGGAAACACGAATAACCCGATAGTCGAGCAAATATCGGGTCTGCAGATTATCAAAGTACTCCAGCTCAAAGCCGGCGAATGCAGCCACTACCTTTTCCAGTTCCTCATAGTCGCTAAACTTCAACCGGTTAAGTTTCAGGGATAGATTCTGCACCCGCTCGGTATGATCCTTGAACAATGTCATGGTTTTAGAATCGGCAATCCCTTTTACCCAGGAAAAATGTGAATGCAGGTGCCGATAAGGTTCCCGGAGAATGGTGTACAGGTCAATCTCATCCAGATCAGGATAAATTTCCTTCACCTGGGCCAGGGTAAGATGACCGGAGACATAGTGGCGATGAGAAATTTCCTTTTGCCTTTTTAATTCGGTTCCTTCGATATGAATCGCAGTTTGCGTGGTCGCAAAATAAGGCAGCATAAAATTATTGAAAGAAGTGCCTGCTGACTTCGGGATATGGATAAAGAATACTGTCTTTGCGACTGAATTTACCGAATCAACGATCTGATTTGCCGGTATGACCTGCAACGGCAATGGATAGCCACTGGCCCTGACTACCAGCGGAAGATCCAGGCAATGCATTGGGGTCGGTGCAAATGCAACATCGAACCCACACATTCCGGTAGGATGAAGTTTCAGTTCAACCAGATCCCTGCGATAATTTTCGCACCGGGCAGTGCCAATAAGGGCCTTGCCACGATAAAAAGAAAGTTTGACCCGGCTTGATTTAAACAACCTGTTGTAACACCACCCTTTGCAGGATTGCTGGTTGAGTATATCGAACGAGTACGGAATCAGTTTCATTTGGGGCAGTGACAGGGTTTATAACAGCGGACTCATGAGGCGCATGGTATTTTCGAGAAATTTAAGTGCGAAAGAACGTTGCGCCCATTCTTCTGCATCGAGACAATCCGAGCTTGCGATATAGGAAAGTTGTAACTCCCTCAACTGATGCGCAAATGGCCTGTCGTATATAAACAACGATACCTCGTGATTCAGCCACAGGCTTCTCATATCCAGGTTGACGGTGCCAAACATGGAAATTTCCCCATCTACCACAATGGATTTGGTATGCAGCAGACCGCCACGATAGCGATATATTTTCATGCCGTGTTTAAGCAACCCGTCATAATAGGAATGGCTGGCATGTCGGGTCAGAAAGGAATCGACCTTCTTTGGCACCACCAGAGACACCTTGACACCCCGGCCCACGGCACCCCGCAGTGCCCACAACAGTGAATCATCGGGAATCAGATAAGGGGTGGTGAGTATGAGCTCGGTCTGGGCGTTGTTGATCTGGGCCAGCATCATCTTCAGCAGACCATTTCCATCGGTGCCCGGTCCGGAGGGAATGACCTGAATATCGGCCAATCCTTTGGGCTCAATGAGACGCAACCCGAGTCTCGCTATTAACGCGCTAACGCTGGCACCGGTTTCTACCACCCAATCCCCGATAAAAATCGCCGCCAGAGGTACTACTGCGGTTCCTTGCAGGCGAACCATTGCATCAACCCACTGGCCGAATCCTTCTTCCTGCTTGAAATACCGTGGGTCAACCAGATTCAGGCTTCCGGTCCATGCGATATCTCCATCGATGACGACAATTTTTCGATGCAGGCGCAGATCTGTGCGGCCGATAAATGAACGATACAAACCCACCGGAAGCGCTGGCTGTAACTCAACCCCCGCCAGACGCAATCTATCAGGCTGGCTACCTCGCCACCAGGCCCCGGCACCCAGCGCATCAACCAATACGATGCAGTGCACACCTCGCTGTGCAGCCTCGATCAACGCTTGAACCACTTCGTCTGCCGTTCCACCCTCATTCCAGATGTAGAACTCCATCAGTACGCTGACTCGCGCTTTCTGGATATCGCCTATGATGCCGGTCAAAATCTTCTCGGTATCGTTAACCAGTTCAAGCGTATTCCCCGCGACCGTCGGAGTACCTGTGGTATTGGTTCCAAGAATGTCCATGCTACGCGCGGAGGGTGGATGGCGCGACCAGTCAACGTCGGTCAAGCCCTGCCGGATGGTTGCCTCGGTAAGCAACCGATAGTTATCGCTAAACTTATTGCGCCTCGCCAGACGGCCGGGGCTGATTCGACGTTCGCCGATCATCAGATAGGCTGCCGGGCCGACATAGGGAATCAATGCGACCACGACCAGCCAGGCCAGGGCGACACCGGTAGGCGGGCGGTTCATAATCACCCGTATTGATATCCCGACAACAAGAAGTAAATGGGTCGCGGTTAACAGTGATATCCAGCTTAAGGATAAATTCATTTTAGAGGCGAAGTTAAGGTTCTCTGTTCAGCTATTACCCCTTCCAGTATAACGTGACAAGGCAAAATTTCCCGATAAATTCGGTGTTGAATCACAGGCGACCATCTATACGTGATTGACTTTTTCTGCCATTTTGTAACTTGGCGGGCAGGATCACAGCCTCTATAATCCTGCGATCAAATCAAATCCTGCAATCAAATCAAAACTTGAGGAAATAACGATGGATTCAACACTATCGGTCTGGTCCGAGCACCTGCTACCGTGGGTAATTCAGGGCGGACTGGCCCTTGCTATCTTTTTTGTCGGGCGAGCTGTTGTCGGCTGGATACGCAGCGTACTGGAAAAGCTAATGACCCGGCACGGGTTTGACGATATGCTGATACGACTGGCCACGAAATCTGCCTATGTTGCATTGATGATTGTTGTTGTACTGGCCGCACTGGATCAGCTCGGGGTCAATACAACTTCTGCGCTGGCGGTATTCGGTGCTGCCGGACTGGCGGTGGGACTGGCACTCCAGGATTCTCTGTCGAATTTCGCTGCCGGTATCATGATCGCAATATTTCATCCATTCCGGCTTGGTCACTACATCGAGGCTGCGGGCACTTCCGGCACGGTGACAGAAGTAGGCATATTCAACACAACACTTTTGACTCCGGACAACAAACAGGTAATTGTGCCCAATGGTCTGGTCTATAACGACACCATCGTCAACTATTCGGCAGAAGAAAATCGTCGCATCGATCTGGTATTCGGCATCGGTTACGACGACGATATCGATAAAGCGCGGGAACTGATTGAATCCATAATGGCGGCTGACGATCGTATCTTCAAGGATCCGGCACCGGTTGTCGCGGTCAATGAACTGGCTGACAGCAGTGTAAATTTCGTCGTTCGACCCTGGTGCAAGGGGGTGGATTACTGGGACATCCGATTTTCCCTGATTGAACAGGTCAAACAATCTTTTGATAAAAATGGAATTTCTATTCCCTACCCTCAGCAGGATGTACATATGCACTCGATTCGTTCCAATGCCGGGTAACATTAATTCGTATCCCTGTGGTACCGATCCATAGTAAAAAACAAAAACCGGAAAAGGACAAAAGGATCAAGGTCAGCGCAAAGAATTCATTCAGAAGTCTTATCGGAAACAGTGTAGAAAGCAGATACGCCAAATCAGTTTTCGGCTTACTGGTTTGCCTGGTTTTTTTTGCTACCAGCACGACTCGGGTGAATGCAGGTTCCTGTGACGAAGAGCTGGCGAGGCTGGGCCAGCAAGTTCAGGCTGTGCGGCTTGCAATCGATGATCCTGACTCACCAGGTGCCATGGCGGCAATCAGAAATCTGGGAACAGATTCGCGCTACTACACCATGGTTCGCGGCTGGCTTGGGATGAAATTACAGGGAGATCAAAGCATCGTTGCCGCAGCAGGCCCGGGGCAACGCCCGAAAATTGCATCCCGGATTCTGTTTTTGCAACAAGCCATTCGTTTCATCGACCTTGAATAATCTGTGAAAATCCGGATATGATCTTTCAATTCCAAAAGTAAATTGCTGTTCGATCTGACATTCTGGAAAGCTGACGATTAGGGGCACTATAAAATTGGCGGGTTATTGCCCAATGCGGTCAAATACTGAGGATAAGACTGCCCCTTCAATCGCTATGATATAGTGTCAGTAACTGTCAATTATGTAACGGCAGAAGCAGATTAAAGTTTATAACTAACTTATGAGGAAATTATTATGGCTTATTCTTACGCATGTGCTGATTGCGAAGGCATGGAAACTTGTCCTGGGAAAATTATTGCTGAGACCGAAGAGGAACTATGGCAACTCGTCGGTTTGCACGCAAAAATTGCTCATGGCGAGAATGCCGAAGAGTGGGATGACGAAACAAAAACCTATCTCAAATCTCTTGTAAAAACAGTTAAATAATTTCAGGGCTAACCCTAGTGTTAACGACCTGACAACAAAACCAGCCGAACGACCGCAATGACTTTAGCCGAAGCTTAGCATGAGCATAAAATTGGCTGCTTATGGGGAATCAGAGTATCAATAGGGAGCGGACCTTCATAATGCTGGATAAATCGTCGACAAGTGCCCTGAACGGTCAATTTTAGTAATAAATAAACGATTGAAATTGGAATAAATGCGCAGAGTTCAAATCCTCCATATCATCCTGTACCACGATGCTGATAGAGTTCCACTGACTACTAATTCATTAGTCCGAGAGGGTTATTCTGCCAGGCAGAGTGAAAACTAATTGTTAATGCTATACAGCGTTGCCGCCATAGGTAGCCAGCAAAACAATCAGGAATAGGAATATTCCGGCCATGATGATGGTGTCGAGATTGCCCAGGGTATGGTCTTCTTCCAGCAATGATGACAGCGTATAGAAAGTTGGAAACAGAAAAAGCAATAGTAGGATATTGGATAGGGAGAACTCCAACGGCAGATCAGGATGAGCCGGATTAATAAAGGACTGATAAACGGCAATGCCCAGCAAGGTATAGGGTAATACCAGAAACATCACCTGAGTAATCCCACCAAAGGCATTGGCCAGAGCAATACCGTATTCCTGTTTGCGGTGTGATTGCCAGAGTATCACGTACTCACTTATACCAGCGAAAAGGGCGAGAATAATTGCCGTAAGGAAGGGGTTGATCTGTAGATCGCCAATCATGATAGAAGCAAAGTTGGAAATCTCGTGACCGCCGATAAACGCACTGGCAATACCGACTAAGAATAGTGCTGCAATAGTCGAGAATGAGCTAGGCACTATATTTTCATAGACAATTTCGAGGCGCTCTTCGATATCCTTTGTGGACATAGACAAATTCTCTCGAACCTCAGATTCCTCTCCGGCGTAACTGGTCATTAGCTTGAAAAGATAGACGGCAAAAATGGACAAGAGGATGAAACTGACAAAAACCAGATCAATAGAACTGAAGCTACTCTTGGTCTGAGCAGAGGCTTTGAACGTCAACATCACCAGCCCCAGTATCAAACCTATAGCGCCGCCACCAATTAGAACCTGGGTTCCTGCCTCGGTAATAGGTATTGGCATGAGGAATTTACCCTGTTTGTCTTTGGGCAGGAAATAGGAATACAGACTGAATACCAAGGCGTTGTTGTAAATAGTAATAACACTGATGACAAATGCAGTAGCTGGACTGACCGGAATAATAAAAGCAATGACCACCAGTTCTGGGGCGGTAGAAAGAATTTCTGCGAGGGTGCCGGCAGTGTAGTGGTTCCAGTGAAAACGCGCTGCCAGTCTTTCTGTCGCGGATACCAATATTTCACAGGCTGCTATTAGAATAGTCAAACCGGTTACCAATTCCATACCTGCCAGAAAGAACCGTGACGGCTGCAAAAGAAATTGATTTATCAATAACAACAATACCCAGAGTGTGAGGCCCAGTATCAGCCGCCACAGATAAGGCGGCACTGTAGAGAGATGAGATGTCAGGCCGAGTTGAGAAACCGAGAGCCGGTCGGGATCGATGCCAGTTTTCCGCAAGGCTTCTGTTACATGAGACTCTGCGTCGGGAAAGCCGGCAGTGGCGATGTGGATTTCCTTTCTAAATTTTGTAGCTTCCATTGCACAAAATGACTGCTGGATACGGTTTTAAGATGTTCACGATTCTATTAACACTGGATTGATGTAAGACACAGTCTAATCTGAATTCGATATCGATACACTGGATTTTCAGCAATTTTTAATCTAAGCGGATACGCCTTTATAGCCGAGGCTGATCTTTGATAATTCAGGGCCTGCTTTCCATATGCCGCGCTCAAATACCGGTTTCAGGGGTCGAGAAACGACAGTGTCAGGCGGGTGATTTGACAACGCGAAGGTCCGCTGTATATGGACTCCCCCTGTTTAACAAGTAAGCTAATGAATTCAGAATAAGACGCGAACGTATATTCGGTTTTTTAGTGGAGACGCTATCTCCTAACCCTCAATACCTATATATCGAATCTTTGTGGCACGGCGTCGTGATAAGCCCCGTTCTACGGTTCTTTTATTGGTTCTTCGAAGAATCTGCTTTCAAAGCGTTCGCCTGAACTTAATAATACTTGCAACTACAAACAATACTACAAAACCAAGCAATGCAATTAGCGAAGGCAGCAAATCAATATAATGTGTCTGTTTAATCAACAACCCTCGTATGATTTCTATGAAGTAGGTGAAAGGGATGCCATAACTAATAGGCCTGACTGTGCTTGGTATGGCTTCCAGTGGAAAGATAAAACCGGATAGTAAAATAGACGGAACGATAATGAACACGGCGATAAACATGGCCTGTTGCTGAGTTTTGGAAATCAGGGAAATAAACAAGCCAAGGGCGATCATCACTGAGACATAGACTAGCGCTAGTGCAAACAGGAATATATGGGATGAGGGCATGGGAAGCTCAAACATTGTCCAGCCGACTGCAAGTATGAAATAAAAATCGAGCATCGCGATAAAAATGTAAGGAAATAGCTTCCCCAATATAAAAGTCGTCTTATGCATCGGGGTGACCAGTAATTGCTCCAGCGTATTTTTCTCACGTTCCCGAACAACGCTGATGCCCGTCAGGATTAAAGCGATCTGCATGATTAAAACACCGATAACACCGGGCAGAAAAAACCAGGTTTCTTTCTCTTCTGGATTAAATAGAATCTGAGTCTCCATGGTGAAGGGGTCCCGGGCGATGATGACATTGTCGGCATCTGCATCCGAAAAATACATATCAGCCGTTACGATATCATCTGTGGCGCTGTCAGAATGATATTTCATTGCAGTGGTGAGCGAAGGCATGGTGCCATCCACAAAGAAGGTGATCGAAGGTTGCTCGTTTTCAAATAACAAACTGGAGAATTCCTCTGCGATATACAAACCGGCTTTGGCTTTTCCGGCACGGATTTCTTCGGTAATCTGCGTTTTCGATCGAACTTCATATAGATCAAAATACCCGTCACTCCAGAGTCCGGTTTTAATCAGATTGGAGAAAAATGACTGGTCGCCATCAAAGTAAGCCATCTTCACATTTTGCGGTTCAAGCTTCAGGGCGTAGCCAAATAACACCAGAAATACCAACGGCATCACAACAATCATTCCTATCAGGCGGGGGTCACGCCGTAACTGCAACAATTCTTTTTTTATGATGGCAGTGATCATACTTGTTCCATCTTGCTTTGAGTCAGTGCGATAAACACGTCTTCAAGGGTTGGCTCGCTGTTTTTTAGTGGGAAATCATTTCCTGTTGTATTTGAAATGGTGGCCTCCAGTTCAGCCTTCTTGAGCTCAGGGGATGCCACGATGCGCAGTTCATTTCCAAACTGGTTTATCAATATCATGCCCTTTAATTGCATTAAGGCTGCGCGTAGCTGCGGTTGATAAGGGATATTGGCGGCGTACACATCGGCATCGCCGAGTGCCTGTTTAATTGTTGCAGGCGTGCCTTCTGCAACAATTTTTCCAGCTGAAATAAAGGCTAACTGGTGACATCTCTGAGCCTCTTCCATATAGTGGGTGGTAACAAATAGCGCCTTTCCCTCGGCACTTAACTTATAGAAATCATCCCATAGTAATTTTCGGGTCGCCGGATCAATGCCTGCAGTAGGTTCATCAAGGAATAATACCTTTGGCTCATGCGTGAGTGCACAGACCAGGGCTAAGCGACGTTTATATCCACCTGATAATAAGCCGGCTAGCTGATTTTTAAACGGAGTAAGCC
>CAYOGN010000164.1:0-22548 GCA_964403545.1 uncultured Gammaproteobacteria bacterium | reverse complement strand
GCATTAACCCGCCGAAGTGCCGGATTTTCGGCGCTGTGTCCGGATTCAAGATCAAATCGGGGCTTGTGATTGATCGTTTCTCCATAGGGACAATCATGATCCCTGCTCTGCTCGACCCAATGTGAAAACTGATTCTGAAGTTTTTCGAGCAATCCCGGATCAACCGCCTGTTCAAGAACCAGATAACCATTTTCCCGGAATGATTCGATTTGCGAATCGCTTAGTGTTGATTTTTGCATTGAATGAATTTTGACGAAGTTCGGTATTATAAGCTTTGCTCCAACATTTTATAAAGTCGGCAAACACGCCATAAAAGTTATCCTGCGTTAAAACATTTCCGACTGGGTACTGATTATTGAATCAAAGTCGAGTGCAACGAACGGCAGTACCGCGTCCGCTACCGGTTTCAGCTGGCGATCGATGTAGTGATCATAATCAATGGCGCTGACAAGGTGTTCCAGGGGCTCCGGACCATTGATGGTGATGACATAACTGATCCAGCCTCTATTCTGATACCTCAGGCTTTTTCCCTGTTCTTTGTTCCTCTCATCAGCCAGTCGGGCGGCTTTTACATGGGGTGGAACATTTTTCACATATAAAGATAACTTGCGTCTCAACTGCTTGCGATACACCAGCTTGTGATCACATTTTCCAGCCAGAGTCCGATCCACAACCTGCTGGATCAGTTCAGTCGGGCTGCGATCATGAAACACCAGGTCGAATAGATCGACCTGAAACTCTTTGGCCAGTTCTGTCCAGTCTGTACGCACACTTTCAAGGCCTTTAAATATTATTTTTTCTGTCTGATCCTGCGGGTCAATGATCAACCCGGCATAACGTTTTTTGCTGCCCGCTTCAGATCCTCTGATCGTCGGCATCAGGAATCGACTGAAATGGGTTTCAAATTCAATTTCCAGCAGGCACTCGAGGTCAAATTGTTCAGCGAGGTATTTACTCCAGTTTTGATTGATTGTTGCAGCCAGATCATTCCCGATCCTGTGGCAGTTCACCGCATTCAGCGCATCATCCAGTAATACAAAAGTTGAATCGGTATCACCATAAATTACATCATAGCCCTGTGATTCAATCCAGCCGCGGGTAGTTTTCATGATTTCGTGCCCGCGCATGGTAATAGAACTGGCCAATCTCTGATCGTAGAAACGACAACCTCCGGATCCGAGCACACCGTAAAATGAATTCATCAATATCTTGATTGCCCGGGACCGCACTTCATCCTGCTCTTTCTTGGCCTGGTCACGCTGACGCCACAGATCTTCAATTATCTGTGGTAAAAAGTGTTTTTCTCGATGAAAGCGCCCTCCCTTGAATCCTTCAATACTATCGGCCGGTTCCTGCAGGCCTTCGATCAGCCCCATCGGATCAATCTTGAATGTTCGAATTATTGACGGGTAGAGACTTTTATAATCCAGCACCAGCACATTCCGATATAAACCCGGTTTGGAATTCATCACGTATCCCCCTGGACTGGAGAGACCCCCGTCTATGGGTAGATTTGGTGCCACGTACCCTCCCCTATGTAATCTGGGCAAATACAAATTGGTGAACGCGGCAACCGAACCGCCTGCTCGATCGAGCTCCAGACCGGTAATCTGGCTATGTAAAATCAGGTAGTCAATAATTTTGGTATGGGCAAAAATATCGACCACCAGCCTGCAATCCTCCAGGTTGTAGGCTGCCAGAGCAGGCTTATCGTACAGAAAATTATGCTGAATCTCGGCAAACCTGTCATCCACATCCTGATCCACTTTCTTGCCTCTATGAAGCAGTGTTCGAGAAACGTTTTCCAGTGACCAACTGGGAAAGCTCCATGTTGCCGACCGCAGAACTTCAATCCCGTCAATGGCCAGCCGTCCCGGAATAAACACGTACCCTTTGCCAGTATCTCCACGCGCATTGCGCCAAACTGCCTGTCGTTTCCCCCGCCCGATTGCCAATGACACTTTCAGCTTACGGGCACGTTCGAGTAAAATTTTCATGTCAAAATTAACCAGGTTCCATCCTGTCAACAAATCCGGATCGTGATGATTAATTCTTTTGCAAAGACCGGTGAGCAGGGATTTTTCATCGGCATACCAAAGGATTCTGGTCCCGGCACAATGTTGCGCATCGCCAATCATCAATACCTCATCAACCACCCTGCTTTGGTCACAGAATTTTTCCGTGAGTTCTCCCTGATTGGATAAGCCAACTGAAAAAAGCTCCCCATCCATGGCGCATTCGATATCCAGTGAAAGTGCCAGCAGCTCTGGTTTGAATTCTGACGCCCTGAGGCGGCAGTTTCGATACTCTGTGAAACCGTCACGTCCAATGCCATCACCACTGAAGGCGATACCCCCACAGATAAATCGTTCCATCAGGTAACGATCGGGCAATCTTAAATCTGCTTCAAATACTTCAATACCGCTGTGCAGTAACAGATCCCGGGCGGTAAATTGATCACTTATGGTCCTGGTATAGATAACGCTAACTTCCTCACCGGCAAAGGTTCGAAGTCCTAGCGGTTTGATCTCCACATCGGGAGCCAGATTTTGCAGGATTCGGGCGGCACCATTTGCTTCCTTCCGGGAAACAAAAAAAGCAGGCCGCTCATCACTGATCAATAATCGGGCCGGACCATCCGCAGTAGTGACCCAGAATTCAATTTCAGTTTTCCCCATTCGATCCCGGCCAGATCGGGTCAAAACAAATCCATGTTGAATATTGGTCGTCATTGCCTGGTGCTCCATCACACAAAGATTGATGGGTTCATTATAATACCGACCAATGGACACCACGATCAATTGATGAATTACTTATTCGACAATCTTCTTTCACCGCACCAACGGTCAGACCGGATTTTTCTTGCCCCTGGAGAGGGTACAACCATCTCCTATCGAAATTTTTGTGAACGGGTCAACCAAATTGCCAATTGCCTGGTGGAACATGGCCTCGAACCTGGAGACCGGGTAGCGATGCAGGTGTACAAGTCCTGGCAGGCGTTGGCGCTATATTTTGCTACGATCAAGGCAGGTGGCGTCTTTTTGCCGCTGAACAATGCCTATACCGCCAAAGAAATTGAATATTTTATCCAGGATGCAGAACCACGGTTGCTGATTTGTGATCAGGCTGCCGTTGAATCATTGGCATCGATCACAATGGCATTTGGCTGCACCCCGTTGACCCTTAACCAGGATTCCAGTGGCACATTGAGCCAACTGGCTGATCACTGCGGTCTCGATTTTGCGGCTTTACCGCGAGAACCAGATGACCTCGCTGCAGTTCTTTATACCTCCGGCACCACCGGGAAATCCAAGGGCGCAATGCTGACCCATGATAACCTGTGGTCCAACGCAGAAACACTGACAAAAACCTGGCGGTTCACTTCGAACGATGTTCTGTTGCATGCACTGCCAATTTTCCATACCCATGGATTATTTGTTGCAACGAATACCTGTGTGATTGCCGGCGCCAAAATGATCTACCTGGCGGGTTTTGATATCGACCAGGTTATCGATCAGCTGCCCCGGGCAACCAGTATGATGGGCGTGCCAACTTTTTACACCCGACTACTGGATGACCAGAGATTTTCCGGCGAACTGGTACGGCATTTTCGCCTGTTTGTATCGGGCAGCGCACCCCTACTGGCAGAGACTCACCGGGACTTTGAACAACGTACGGGGCACCGTATACTCGAGCGATACGGTATGACTGAAACCAGTATGAACACCTCCAACCCCTATGACGGAGAGCGACGTGCCGGCACCGTAGGACTCGCTTTGCCTGGTATTGATATACGAACTGTCTCTGCTGAAACCGGTTTGTCGCTCCGGCATAGCGATATCGGATTGATCGAAATCAAAGGACCTAACGTATTCAAAGGCTACTGGAAAATGCCGGAAAAAACTGCAGAAGAATTTACCGAAGACGGCTATTTTGTAACTGGCGACCTTGGGTTTTTCAGTGAAGACGGCTACCTGACCATTGTCGGGCGGGATAAGGACCTCATCATATCGGGCGGATTTAATGTATATCCCAAAGAGATCGAGCTGATTCTTGATACCCTTCCAGGAGTCACGGAATCCGCGGTGATTGGCATTGCTCATCCGGATTTCGGTGAAGGTGTAGTAGCCATACTCGTCGGCACCAATCCGCCTGCAGAACAACAGGTCAGGGAAATGATCGAAGATCAAATCGCACGATTCAAACAACCAAAAAAAGTATTCCATCTGCAACAGCTGCCGCGCAACAGCATGGGTAAAGTACAAAAAAACATCCTCCGTGAGCAATACGCCGATTGTTTTCGGCCCGACAACCAAACCGGCGACCAATCCTGAACCATAAATTACCTGTGATTCGACCTATCGTTCCACTACTGATCGCCGCCGCCATCCTGCTGGGAGGTAACGGTGTATTGGGAACCCTGATTGCGGTCAGAGCCAGCCTGGAAGGGTTTGAAACCGAGATGGTGGGATTGATGGGTGCCTGCTATTTTGCCGGTTTTTTTGCTGCCAGTTTCAATGCATCCCGATTAATTCGTTCAATCGGTCATGTCAGGGCCTTTGCTGCACTGGCCGCCATAGGGGCTGTGGCACCGCTCATTATGGCCATGGTACCCAACCCATATATATGGATGATTATCCGGGTAGTAAGCGGATTCTGTTTTGCTGCACTGCTGATGGTGATCGAAAGCTGGATCAATGAAAACTCCAGGAATACCGATCGTGGACGGGTTCTTGGTATTTATCGTATTGTCGATCTGTTCGCGGTAACAGGCACCCAGTTTCTGATTCCACTGGTAGGTGATTCGGGCTTTCAGATTTTTTCTGTCGTCAGTGTAATGTATTGTTTATCGTCGGTACCGGTGGCAATTTCCACTCGCTCAAAACCCAAGCCACCGGATAATCTCAAGCTGGAGCTTGGAACTATATGGCGAATTTCTCCACTGGCCTGTCTGACTTGCCTTACGATCGGTCTGACCAACTCCGCCTTTCGCCTCATTGGACCCATTTATGGTATTGAAATTGGCCTCGATACCCAATCCGTGGTTACCTTTATGTCGATGGGAATCATTGGAGGTGCGGTGCTGCAATACCCCCTGGGTTACATGTCAGATAAACTGGGGCGGCGGAAGACGGTATTGGTAGCTACTGCGGGTGCCGTGTTGGCTGGCATGTTTCTGTCACAGCTACATTCCGGCTCAGAACTACCGGTATTTATCGGCGCTTTTTTCTTTGGTGCATTTGCCCTGCCACTATACTCTTTGTCTGCAGCCCATGCCAATGACAGGGCGGAAGATGGGCAATATGTACTGGTTTCCGCCGGTCTTACTTTCTATTTCTCACTCGGTGCGGTAATTGGTCCATATACCGCATCTCTGATGATTGAGAATTTTGGTCCCTCCGCATTTTTCGTATATACCAGTCTGGCTCATGGATCGCTTGCGCTGGTGGTCCTGATCAGAATGATACGACGGGAATCCGTGCCTGCGGAGCAGCGCTCAAAATTTGTTGGGCTGCTCAGAACTTCGCCAGTTTTTCTTCGCATGGCAGGACGTGTCATTCGCGCCAAAGAGAAAGAATCCGCCAAAGATAAAGAATAATTGGCTCAAATCGTGTCGTTAAAAATATAAATCGGACTGGACCATATTGTGTGCCCATCTTCCTGGGTGATGCGTACATAGAGCGCATTATCTTTGTCCTGCGCTAGTGGAATCTCCCGCTCCAGGGTGACGGAGTCCACCGTATTCACATCGGGCAATCGAAATACCCGAATACGGCGATCGATTCCCCCATTGGCATAAACAAGCTCATCTCGCCCAATATCACCAATCTCAATTTTCTCCTTGACCAGGGCTGTGTCGATTTGCAGGGTTCCGGTGGTACCATGTTCAAGCCAGGCATCAAAGCCTCCGAATCCACCGGTGGTTAACGCGGTCCATTCAAGCCGGTTGTTTGACACCAGGTCAAACCGTTTGTCAATATTGTATCGGTTGACAGGAGATACCCGGACAAACGTATTTCCGGTCAAAGCGGCAAAGCCATCCCAGTTTGTTTCCCTGCCGCGCCCACGGTATTCAGAACCTTCCCAGATAACTCTTATTCGAGAGCCCAGTTCATTGTCAGTATAGGGTCGAAAAACCTCTATCGTATCCAGACCGTTACGAAGATCAACTCTCTCGATGGGGGATGCACCAGCGGCAGTGATACAAAACTTTACGGTTTGTTGCTCACTGCCAACAATGTCTCCCATCATCGCTTCGGTGGCATCCTGTGAAGTGCTTGCACCATGGTCAGGATCTTCATCATAGTACCTTGCCGGGCTTTCAAACCTGGCCCTGGTATCCAGCACCATACGACAACCTGTGGTTCCGTAGTGATGACGTTTACGCAAAGCGTCCATAATCCCGGCACGAGTGAGCTCCGTTGCCAACATACAGGTCAAACCACCATAAGCGCCAAATTTGGTGGAGCCCGGGTGAGACGCTCCCGGCCTGCCTTTATGGCCATCCGAATTTGCCATAATGCCAACCCGAAACCCCTGCTCAAAAGCATCCTGGATCAACCATTCAAATGTTCCCCAGGCGGAATGCACTTCAACTGCCCGTTCCAGTCGCACATCGTGAGCGATCTTTATATCGGCATAGCGCCCGCCAATATGAGCAAACACCACGCAATCCTCATTCTTGATCGCGGCAAACAAATCTGCCGCTGAATTTGCATCGGTATGAATATCTGACAGATCCTCTATCAAAGCATGGGATGAACGGCGAATTTGCCGCCCCTCCTCCATCATCAACACATTGCGATCACCTCCAAGTCCGGTATTTCCCGACCATTCCCACCCCGGGAAAACCACAAACCGGTGATCCTGATTAAATTCTGCAGAAAGTTCGTTCAGCCATTGCCAGAATGCGTTAGTGATTTGAAAATCATTTCCCTGGTGTACACAGACATCGAGAAATGCCTTGTCACGAGCAAATTGATAAAAATCCCTGGCCGAATTAGTACCTATGGTTTCTTCGGATTGCCCGTGCAAGTCGCCCCAGTAAGGCAACAGTGATGCAGTGGACACAATCCGGTTTGGATTGGATTTGGCGACCACTTGTCCCCCGGCGTCAACCAGTTCAATCAAAAGATCCCCGACTTCAGCAACAGATAAATTATCTAGAGATCCGGCGAATTTCCCTCGTTCCATGGTAATCGAAGCAGGTAATCCCTTCACCGTCAGATTCGCTCTTAAACCGAAAGATTGATCACATAAATCCGAAGGGTTGCCCCATTTGTCCTCTCCCTTTATGTGGAGGCAAAATTCCTCGGCCACCCTGCGACTGGTAGGCATAATCATCTTGAACAACGCTGGTGGTCCCGGGATAATTTTAATCATCGGTTGCTTCGGCAATTCAACATACTGGTAGGTGGCAATCGCATCCACCAGTACACGAAATTCAAATGTGTCTTCGCAAAATGTCTGTAACCGAATTCCCGAAGACCCTTGTCGTCGATCACCGAACCGCACAATAATCTTATCTCCTTCGCGAAGAAAACCACGTACTACCTTGATATACAGGGTTTTATCCCAGGGGCGGACATTCCGCTTCATATCATATTCCACCTGCAGCACGGCCCCATTACTGGCTTCTACGGTGGTGTAACCGGGTGCTGCAGGCGCATCAAATTGTGGCCGCCCCATATCCGCAGCAAATCGATGGACCAGCTTTAACGATCCTGTATCGTCGATACCAAAGTAGCCTGCGGTATAGGTGACAGTGAATTCCTGATACGAGCCCGCGATAAAGCTTCCGCTGGGAGACACCGTCGCATGGCCCATTTTTTCGGGCAAGTAGGTTGAATGAGACATAGGTTGGTTTACTGAATCAATTCGACTTCAATGTGAATATCCGGAACCCGCAATTATCCCATCCATCGTTCACTAGTTTGCTCTATTTCGGTAAAAAGTTTCTGCAAAAACGTTTGAGGAGAATCAAGAATGAACTGGCATCATTAACAAAGTCTAAATCATTAATATGCAACACTCAAATTCAGTCTCGGACTCCATAACCCTCTCCATACAACCAGTCCAGGCGATGATAGTATTCTTCCGCTGACCAGTTTCCGAGGATTGAATTTCTTACCAGCGCGTGGGCGCCATCCGGATGATAGACATGATCGCCCATGGCTCGTGATGCCAATACTACTCTCGCAGTTCGGGTAACCCTTAGCGATTCATAACCGGCAAATGCCGGAATCGGATCCCCCTGATGCAAAGCCAGCTGGCGACCCAGACAAACAGCATCTTCCATCGCCATACAGGCACCCTGAGCCATGTACTGCATCATCGGATGGGCGGCATCACCGAGAAGCGCTACATTGCCATCGGTCCATGATGTGACCGGATCGCGGTCACAAAGCACCCATTGTTTCCAGTCAGCAGCGATATCGATAATACTGCGCGGTACAGGATGTATATGTTCGAAACCTCTTATCACTTCCTCCCTGGAAACCGGTTGACCCGCCACTGGCTCAGGGGCTTCATTGTGATAAGTCACCACAAGATTAAAATACTTCCAGCCTGACAAGGGGTAATGCACAATATGGCACTTTGGCCCTGCCCACAACGCTGCGGCATTCCAACGCACATTCTCTGGCATCTGGTCAACAGGTATCACCGAACGATAAGTGGTATGTCCGGATACTCTTGGAGGGTCGTCACCAACCACCTGTTTTCGAATATTTGACCACAATCCATCGGCGCCGATTAACGCCTTGCCAACAACCGGTTCATCATTTTTAAGCAGTACTTCAACCCAATCCTTTTGTCGTCGATAGCCGTTGACATCAGATTCTACCCGCAATGTAATCAGCTCAGATTTTTCGCAGGCCTGTAGCAGTACAGCGTGTAAATCTCCGCGGTGGACAACAGCATATGGATTGCCATAACGTTCACGAAAATTTTGATCCAGCGGTATGTGTGAAATTTCCTGTCCGCTGATTGCATCCATCAATCTTAATTGATCGATATAGACGGCAGTTCGGCGGGCCGCTTCCCCAACCCCCAGGAAGTCAAAGCAATGAAAAGCGTTGGGGCCCAGTTGTATGCCTGCGCCAATTTCACCAAACCTGGATGCTTTCTCCAGAACAATACTTGGGAAGCCCTGTCGGGCCAGTCCCAATGCCGTGGCCAGCCCTCCTATTCCACCGCCCGCAATAATAAATTCTGAATTGCCTGAACGCATTGTCAGCGCTGAATCCTTTCCTCAAGCCGATCCGTAGCCAATGCCGGTTCCCTCGACAGATTTGATATTTGATTACGTAGTTCAGAGGTCATATCGACCTTGAGAGAATCCAGTGAAGGCAGCAATTGATCCACGTTTCTGGCACCAATAATCGGGCAGGTCACAGCCGGATTTGACTTGACCCAGGCCACCGCAAGGCTGACCGGATGGATATTCAATCCAGCAGCAAATTCTGAAAACCTTTCTGCGGTTTCATAGACCCATTGCTCGTTGTATCGCGCTTCGTATTCGCGGTTGGTGACCAGGCGGGCACCAACAGGCTTCTTTTTAACCCCATATTTACCACTTAGCAGGCCACCGCCGACGGGACCATAGGTGACAACACCTAACTGCTCAGATTCTGCCAGTGGCAATATTTCCGATTCCACCTGGCGCTTGACGAGATTGTACATTGGCTGAATCACCTCAAATCTGGTCCAGCTTTCTTTTGCCGAAATACCCAGCGCCTTTGCAACCTGCCATGCGGAGTAATTACTCGCCCCGGGATAAAGCACCTTGCCTTCCCGCACCAGATCTTCGAGCCCGCGCAGAGTTTCTTCCAGAGGGGTCGTCGGATTCCAGCGGTGAGTGAAAAGGACATCAATATAATCCGTGCCCAATCGTTTTAAACTCGACTCCACGGCAAGTTTAATATGTCGGCGACTGACGCCACGATCATTGACGTCATCGCTGGTAGGCATGGCAAATTTTGACGTGATCACCAACTGGTCACGCTCACCCGCCATTAACTTTCCGAGAATGCGTTCCGCTTCTCCCTTTGAATAGGCGTTTGCACAATCAATAAAGTTAACACCATTGTCTCGTATGGTTTTATATAGCCTTGCAGATTCTGCCGCATCTGCATCACCGCCAAATGACATGGTTCCGAAACAAAGTTCAGATACATGGACGCCACTACGCCCCAGAGGCTTGAATTTCATCATACTGCTAATGCTCTAGTGCTCCGTCAAGGTAATGACGGAATTATCCCACAATTTCCTGATTGCCGGGTGCGCCGATTCGCCGGGCAGGTTTATAGCTCAACCCTGTAACCATATTCATCAGTGATTGGGATATCATCTGCCGTTTTAAAATCACAGCTACAAATGCCCAACAGTGCCCTCTACCTGATGACCGTACTCCTTTGGGGATCATCCTGGTTTGCCATCAAATTGCAATTGGGCAATGTTGCACCCCAGGTATCGGTGTTTTACCGGTTTGTGCTCGCCGCAGTGATATTGCTGCTGTTTTGTGTCATCAGAAACAAACCATTGCGGTACCGGCCTGTGGATCACTTGCGGTTCGCATTTATTGGACTTTTCCTTTTTAATCTTAACTTCATTACCATTTACTACGCTTCGATTACTCTCACTACCGGGTTGATCTCCGTTATCTTCAGCTGTGTGCTGATATTTAATATGGTGAATGGCTACATTGTATTGCGGGATCCTGTTACACCAAAAATGTTGTTGGGCGCTCTGATCGGGATCGTGGGTATCGGACTCGTGTTTGCCCCCGAAATAAGTGGTCTGCAATGGTCGGATCAGGCTGTCAGGAGTATTGGACTTGCCCTTATCGGTACGCTTTTTGCCTCTATCGGCATGATCAGTTCAGCATATTTTCAACGGCAGCGTTATCCGGTATTGCAAACCAATGCCTGGGGCATGGCCTGGGGGGCGGCGTGGATGCTGCTATATATTTTAATCATCGACGTGGAATTTAACGTTGACTTTAATCTGATGTATATTGGCAGCCTGCTATGGCTGTCAATATTTGCATCCGTGCTGGCTTTCAGTTTCTTTCTGACCCTGGTAGGTCGAATCGGCGCGGCACGCGCTTCCTACGCCATGGTTATTTTTCCTATTGTTGCCTTGATTATCTCTACCGTACTTGAAGGTTATCAGTGGACATGGATTGCTTTTGCCGGAATTGTGCTGGCGATCTCCGGTAATATCATTATCCTGTTGGATAAATCCCGAACTACTCGAGGAAAGTCCGGATCCAGTGGTCATAACTCTCATTGCGAGTGAATTTGCTGATCAGTTCCTTGTCAGGTACGCCTTCAAGATCGGCTGGTTCAACGCCCTCTCGCATTGCTTTCAGGGTGTTGTAAACTGCGAGAATTGCAGCCATGGCAGGTGCATGGCCCTGGAGACAGATACGCACCCCCAGAGAGCCAAGATAATTCAGATCAATGAGATCGGGTCCTGCGCCTCCGAGAATGATGGGCAATGTACATTTTTCTGCCACCTTTTCAAGCTGCGATTTCTGTTTGAGACCAATCAGAAATATCGCATCGACCCCCGTCTCCTGATACGCCTCGACCCGGGAAACCGCGTCATCCAGACTGGTCACCGAAACGGCACTGGTTCTGGCCGCAATCACCAATCCGGGATCTTGTCGGCCTGCTACCGCAGCACGCATCTTTCCTGTCCCTTCCGCGATCGACACCAGGCTGGTCTTGCCGCCCGATCCAAACGGCCTTGGCAACACGGTGTCTTCGATAGACAACCCCGCAACACCGGCAGTTTCGAGTTCTTCTACGGTTCGCTTGACGTTGAGTGCATTGCCGTAGCCATGATCTGCATCCACCAAAATTGGTAGTGCACTGGCGCGACAGATACGAAGTGCCTGTTGGACAAACTCGCTCAATGTCAACACAATATGATCGGGATCCCCCAGCACCGTAATCGAAGCAATGGAGCCGGCAAACATCCCCACTTCAAAGCCGAGATCTTCGGCAATTCTGGCCGAAACCGGGTCAAATACTGAAGCCGGAAATACACAGCCATCGCCATCCAGTTGGGCACGAAATTGCTTACGTCTTTGTTGCCAATGCATAGTCAGTTCAACAGATCAGAGGTTCAATTGAGATATCAGGGTTTATCGATTGTTAGAGAGGCAGTCAATCAAGTCATCTGCGAGCTGGTGCAACAGATCGAACCAGAGGTCGACTCCAGGGTTGAGCATTATACCAAGAGGGTCGAGATTCGAAATCTTTGCACCGGTATTTTCAACAACCGTATCTATAACAGCAAGGCTGAATTGAGGTTCAGTAAATACGCATTGTATATTCTGGGTAATTACCTGTTCGCGCAGTAACTGAATCCGCCTCGCCCCGATGGGAAGCGCTGGATTTACCGTAATTGCACCGATGGGATCAAGCGCAAACTCAGATTCAAAATACTGAAATGCATCATGGAATGCTATCCAGGGTTCATCCTGCACCGGAGCAAGCATTGTTCGTATTTGCCGTCGTGTTTGTTCAATGCGCTCAAGCGTTCTATCCATGTTATCGCGATACTTGAGGATATTGTCCGGATCGAGTGCTATCAGACGTTCAGCGACTGCGGTGGTTATTGCGGCAGCATTCAGGGTGGAAAGCCAAATATGTGGATCGACATACTGCAGCTCGAGTTTGCGCCCTTTCAACGGCTGATCTTTCCCGTCTTTTCCCTGGTGTTTCCAGATACCGCCCTTCCTTGCCGCCAACAGCTCAATGGTTGATTGTTCAAGCAGAGTCAGTTTATCGCTGGGTTTAACCCGCTCCATGGCCTTTATCAAAGAAGTTTCCAGTTGCGGGCCAACCCACACGACCAGATCTGCTGTCAGCAGGTTTCTTAATATGGAAGGCTGCAGACTACCGGCATGAGGTGATTGATTACCTTCTACCAGCAACTCCGGAGATCCCAAACCATTCATAACCCCTTGCACCAGAGAATGTATGGGAGCAATTGAAACTGCCACTTTGAGTGCGGCAGAGGCCTGTACCGTAGCGAGCTGTGCCAGAAGCAGAAACCAGATGTATTTTTTATCCACAGAAAATTCGACAATTCCAATAATTTTGATATATTATATCATCACTTATCAGTTTCAATCTTGTCTACCCGAACCGTCATCCGTCATGAATCCAGGGAAAAATACCGACCCGTTTCGCCCCGGGCACAACCACAATACGTGCATCAATCGCGCGGTTAAAAATGCGATCCAGTTGTGTGAGCAAAATGGGCTTCGATTTACCGAAATACGCAAGCGGGTACTGGAACTTGTCTGGTCCAGCCACAAACCTGTGGTTGCCTATGATCTGTTAAAGCAGCTGCGACGCGAAAAGGACAATGCAGAACCTCCCACGGTCTACCGGGCGCTGGATTTTCTACTGGAGCACAACCTGGTTCACCGGATCGAATCCCTGAACGCATTTATCGGCTGTGACCACCCTGAGTACAGCCACACCAGTCAGTTTATGATTTGCTCTGCATGCGATCAGGTAGCTGAACTGGACGATTCAACCCTTATCAGCAATGCAGTTTCTCGACAGGTATCCAGGCACGGATTTAAAGTTTCAGATCAAACCATTGAAATCGTAGGTCTTTGCCCGGCGTGTCAATGATGAATACCAGACAGCAAGCACCCGAAGAGATTTTAGAAGCACTCCTGGAATTGGTCGATGTTTCGGTGTTGGATGGGAAAAAAACCATTATTGAGGGCATTAATCTGACCTTGCAGCGAAATGAAATTGTCACTGTGATCGGTCCTAACGGCGCTGGCAAAAGCACTCTCATTAAAACTGCGCTGGGCATTATAAAACCCGACAAGGGCATCGTGATCCGCGACCCGTCCCTGGTTTTGGGTTATGTACCACAAAGTGTTTCACTGGATCCCGCCCTGCCCCTTACGGTAAAGCGGTTTCTCCAACTGGCGACCTCTGCGGATGATGCCGTACTTGGTGATATGCTGAAACTCGTTGGTGCCGACAATATACTGGGATCATCCATGCACAGAATTTCTGGTGGCGAATCCCGACGAATTCTGCTTGCTCGTGCGCTACTGAAACAACCGGACATACTGATCCTGGACGAACCTACGACTGGAGTAGATATTAACGGTCAGGCAGAACTGTATCAATTAATCCAGACAATCAGGAACCAGTACCATTGTGGCATATTGCTGGTTTCCCATGATCTGCACATCGTGATGGCGGCTACTGATCGAGTGCTTTGTCTTAATCGCCATCTGTGCTGTTCCGGCGCTCCCGAGCAGGTATTGCAACACCCGGAATATCTCGCCATATTCGGCCATAAGGCTGCTGCAGAACTAGGAATCTATCAGCATCACCATGATCATCAGCACAATCTGCACGGGGATATTTGCGATCATGGATGAATTTATTCTGCGGGCACTCATCGCCGGCCTGGTAGTAGCAATATTCAGCGCCCCATTGGGCTGTCTGGTAGTCTGGCAACGCATGGCATATTTTGGTGCTGCACTTTCCCATGCTGCACTGCTGGGGGTTGCCCTCGGTTTTATTCTCGGACTCAACCTGCAGTTGGCGATATTATTGGTATCTATATTGATCTCTCTGATACTGTTGATTTTGCAGCGATATGACTCCATTGGAAACGATACCATTCTGGGCATTCTTGCCCATGGATCGCTGGCATTCGGACTTCTGGTATTAAGCCTGATGCCAACGCTGAGAATCGATCTGATGGGGTATTTGTTTGGCGATATTTTAACCATCGGCTGGCAGGATATCGGTTGGATAATCGCTGGCGCTGTGGTGATCACGGTGGTATTGAGAAAGTGTTGGCATCCTCTACTTTCGACCATCATTCATCCTGATCTGGCCACTGTTGATGGTCACGAAAAGGGAAAGCTACAGCTTGTATTCCTGTTACTACTGAGCGTGGCAGTGGCTGTTTCCATGCAGGTAGTGGGATTAATGCTGGTGGTTTCACTACTTATTATTCCTTCTGCTACAGCACGGCCATTTTCTGATTCACCGGAACAAATGCTTTGGCGAACCATGATTGCTGGCACGGCTTCGGTACTGTCAGGGTTATGGATGTCCTTGACTCTGGACACGCCGGCTGGGCCATCTATAGTTGCCAGTGCCAGTGTATTGTTCGTGATCAGCATTTCAACCTCGACGCTGATGGCAGCGAAATCCCGATAGCCCGGGAGTTTGTCAATCCAGGGCAGAATCTATTGCGGTTTTTTAACCAGTTTCCAACCGGTAATCATGGCCCTGGTCAAGTTCTCCTTTTTCCAGATTAAGTAATAGAGAATGGCCGAAATGTGCAATCCCACCAGCACCAGAATTGCCCGGGAATTCAAGCTATGTACCGAGGTAAAACTTAGTACCGCTGCATCCGATACGGTATTGGCAAAAGGCCCTTCAGAAAATAATCCATCATCTTCGGAGAACAGGCCGGAAATAACCTGAATCGCCAGTAAAGACAGCATCGCAATGACCGATAAAGCACCAATGGGATTGTGGCCCGGCTCACCGCCGGGCTGTTTGACAAACATTTTCCGAAGATAGATTTTGGTATCAGATTTTTTAACCATCAGCGCCGTGAACCGACTCACGGAAGGTCCCGCAAACCCCAGATATACACGAATCAAAAGTAGTGTCCCGGTGGTATATCCTGCGTACATATGCCATTGCATGGTGCTGAATGATCTGAACTCACCCAGTAGCCACCCGGCTGTAACACTGAAAACCAGGGCCCAGTGCCACAAGCGAATCGCCGGCCCCCAAATTTTTTCCTGTTGATAACCAGCTAACATTACTCGACTCGAAGTTTACTTTAATGAATCACTAAACAGGCCCGGTTCGCCCTCGGGCCCTGGTCTGTACCAATGCTTTTGCTATTGCAAATGCCGGGGGTGTTCTCAATGTCTGCCTGGCCTAGAAATCTTTAGCCCGAAAGTCATCATGGCAACCCTTACAGGCATCGCCCAGAGTGCCAATCTCTCCTCTTAGCGCATCCAGCCCATCGCCGGCCACCATCCCCATAGAATCCACCGCATACTCCATTGCTTCAGCTTTTTCTCCGATTTTTGAACCCTCTTTCCAGATCTCAGGCAAGGCCCGGGTTTTGCCTTTGCGTTTTTTATTGTCAGAACCAGGTGCCCAGGCTCTGCCATTTTTCAATTTATTCACAGCATCAAGATTTTCTGCCATGGTCTCCGCCAGATCGGCATCATACTCAATATCACCTTTTGCCATGGCAAACAGGTAACCGGCAAAATAATCATATAGTTGCATTGAAGCGCGGCGACTTTTAATGGCTTTCGCAATGGCGTCGTCTTTAGCAGCAAAGGCGGTTGGCACGGCGGTGAATATTGCGCCTGTCATCATCGCTGCTAGTGAAACATTTTTTAAAACTGAATTCATTTTTTGCCCCATGATTTGTTAGTTAATATGGCGATACAATAACGTAATGTAAAACCTGTTTAATGACTCTATCTGCTGGCGACTGGGTGCAATATTCACTTCGAGCGATGTTCCAAAAACCTGTTCAGTAAATACCGGCGTCCAGTCCCGCAGCCATCAACATACCGAGTTCCTCGCATTGGACAACAAACTCCGGGCAAAATTCACCCCGCAATACGAGCGTCGGTTGAATCGGTTTCCAGCGAAGGCCGGTGACAATTCGCTCCACGCTGGATTTTGCTCCCCCTCCATCCAGGCCGCCCTTGACATATAAACCATAGGGAAGCGCTTCGGTCTGTTCAAGGCAGGGGTAATAAATTCGTTCAAAGAAATCCTTGATCAGACCGCTCATAGTTCCAAAGTTTTCGGTGGTGCCCACAATTACACCATCTGCCCACAGTACATCTTCAGTAGCAGCATCAAGAGGTTGTTTAGCCCTGATCCGGGTGCCTTCAAATTCTGTTCGTCCTGCACCACGAATCACCGCCTGTTGCAGCGCTACCGTGTTTTCTGACGGACAATTGGAAACGATCAGCAGGTTGGGCATAGTACTGCAAGTGGTTCTGAAATTTACGGGTCACTCCTTTTGGTACAAAAAGCCATTTCCCGATTCGCCAGAGAAATTCTGATTGTCTCCTTATTTATCCGCTTTATCGCCGGAATTTTTCTTCTTGAATATGCCGCTAAACAGCCCACTCTTTATCGACTTTCCAATATCCTTGATAGACTTCTTGAATACACCCACGTCTTCCTTGAAATCTTCTTTTATTCCCTGGGTTTTTGTATTTGACCGTTGAACTTCGGCAACTTCAGTTGTCGCCTCTGGCGACTCCGGGGTTTCCTCATCTGCGGTAACCGTAGTTGATCCAACGGATGGGGCCGGTTTTACCGCCGCAAATTCATCGCTAATCGCAGCTGGCACCGCTTCAGGATCGGATGCAAATTCCGGTTCTGGTGCTGGCTCAGTCAATAGCTCAGGTTGCGGAACCGGATCAGGGGTGGCTGCAACAGAAGCCTGCTGAACCTTCAGTTCTTCGGTCTGACTCTGAAGCTTATGTAGCTGGTAGTTTTCTGGCTGTATGCTGAGTCCACGAGTAATAAAAGTTTGTGCCTTATTGGGGTTTTCAGAATCAAGTTCGCGGGCTGCCAGGGTAATATAGCGTTGAGTAATCATTTGCAGTCCATCGTGACCATCCAGATTTACCGGATCAACTTTCAATACTTCGCGGTAATAGTAGAGGGCATTATCACCTTCCGGGGTAGTCAGGCGGTAATCATCCAGCGCCCGTGCTGCCTTGGCCAGCAATTCATCGGCAAGTTGTTCTCTGGTTTTTTTGACCGGTTTGGCGGACTCAGGCACAGACGGAGAAGCAACCACCTCTTTTTCACTATCAACTGTGCCAATTTTTACCGGCCCAATAGTTTTTACCGGATTTTCAGCTACGGGCACTGAAGTCAGGGCATTACCGGTTTTACCGCCATCATCAGGAATGACAACTTCATAAACTTTGGTCGGCGCAAAATAAAAGTCCGAACGCAGCGACGATTCTTCCCACGGTGTTTGTTGGTCACCGCTTTCTACCAGCACGCCTATCCTCACCTTCTTGAACATTTGCTCAATAGGCATACCCGGTTTGTCCATATTGGTAAGCAAATGCTTGGTATAAAGCCCATTTCTTCCATTACCATCAAGTGCAACATCACCGGGTGCTGTCGCATAGGCAATGATTGAGCCGCCAGGTGCATCCATCCGTGCGAGGCCACTTTCGGCTGTACTGCGATAGCTTTTGGCAAAAGGGTTATCCCTGCAAGCATCGAGTACAACAATATTCAAGTCATTGCCAGCATCCTCCAGTGCACGCAGCACAGAATTCGCTGATACCGTTTCATCAGGAATTTCGAATTCATCGCGCATTTCGGCATCAGTTGGAATCAGATAATTGACGCCTTTAATCTGCATACCGTGCCCGGCATAGTAAAATAGCCCTACACCACCATTGGTGCGCAAAGCCTCGCTATAGTCACGTATCCCCCGTCGCATTTGCCGACGGGAAGCATTGGTTATAATGGTGACATCGAAATCCAGTTCTCGCAATTTATTCGCAATGTCGGTGGCATCATTGACTGGATTCGATAGCGGTGCGGCAGCATAATCACTATTTCCAATAACCAGTGCTGTCCGCGCAAATGTCATTACCGGGAAGCACACCAATAACGCCACAACGAGGCAGAACAGCCGTTTTGTCAGAATGAATATTGGATTATGCAATGTACGTAGCTGTCCTCCTCAACAACCCTGGATAATCTCATAGATATTATTTCGGCAGAACGCCCGTAGAATCACTGACAACAGTCAGATTTTTCACCTCTGCCGAAAGCCGTACGGTTACTATATCACAGGTAAAACAGCATTCCAGTGTGAATATTACCGTTTTAATATCACTTTTAAATCATACTGCCAGATCTCTTACAATAATATTCTGAATTTGTTTCGAATCCTGACATCTACCACTGGTTCTATATATTCTGGATGGTATTCATCCAGAATCTCACGAGCACATTCATTGGCTCGATCCCACATCGTTTTCTTGCCTTCCTGTTCCCAACTTCGGGGTTCGGACCGATCAGATAATTTTGGATAGAAGTGATCCCGTTCCATGGCTTCCATGGTATGAGTTGCACCAAGAAAATGACCATCTCCAGAAACAGCCTCCCGGATGGCCGAAAATCCCAGCGTTTCTTCAGTAACTTCCACGCCGCGCAAAATACGATATACATGGGATAGCATCTCATCATCAATGAGAAATGCCTCGAATGAAACACCGAGCAAACTCGCCGTCATGCCAGAGGATTCATAAATCATATTTCCCCCGGCTAATCCAGTAGCGAGGGCCGACAACCCTTTTTCCAGACCCATTTGCGCATCCACAGCCTTGGCATCCCCCATAGAGCTGGCAACCCCTGATGGCAGACCAAGCCAGTTGGAAAGCTGCGCCGAGGCTGCATTGAGCAACGAGATTTCGCCACCACTACCGGCAAATGATCCCGTTCGCAAATCGATCACAAACGGCCAGTTTGAAAAAATCATCGGGTAACCGCGCTCAAAGACATTCACCATAACCAGACCAGCAAGAGTTTCCGCCAGGGTTGATGCAAGCATTCCAGCGATGGTGGCGGGTGAGGTGGCGCCAGATTGGGCCGCGATAATATTGTTGATTGGCATCCCTCGGCGTATCGCTGCCAGCACCACTTCCACCGCATCCGCTCCAAATCGCAATGGAGAAATAACCGGACTGATGTGGGCTTTGCAAAATGGCCGTTGGCGAAATTTACCCTCGCCACCGAGAACCATGTCAAACATATCGATAACCGGATCCACATGCTCGGCAATAAAGAAACTGGTACCAAGCGGCTTTGTAGTTCCCTTTAACAATGCATAGGCAGTATTAATATCCAGCTCGAAATTATCCGGAATATCGGTGGCAACACAACAACGGGTAAACCAGGCAACGTTTTTTAAACGATCTGTAAGGCGGGCAAAATCATAAAGATCTGTTAACGTAGAAGGACGATAGATTCCACTGTCAAGGTCCAGGGTCCGTACCGCAGCGCCACCGGTACCAAAATAAACCCGGTCTTTACCCACTTCGATATCGTGCCTGGAGTCACGTCCGTAAAACATGAATGATTTACAGGCGCCGTCAATAATGTCTTCTACCATGGCCCGTGAAAAGCACAATCGTCCTGTAGTATTCAATGTGGCACCATGCTGAATCGCCTGTTCCATCAATACGGGTGGAGCGTCGCCCATACCCAGTTCTTCCAATATACGAAGTGCGGTATCATAGATAGCCTTACAATCAGTTTCAGACAAAGGTCTGTATTGCCCGCCAATCTGTCCCGGTGGGCAGGGATCTGTGACCGGTGGTTTGGCTCGCAAATCATGCATCGCCTCACGGCTGCTCTGGTTTCCCCGGCGGGTTCGCCTGCGTGATGTCATCATAATTCCCTTATCAACTACTTATGCACGTACCCTGGCATTATCGGGATCGTACAAGCATGGGCTAACGATATTGGCCGGGTATCGAGACCCGAGTATACCGATCTCCAGATTTGTCCCGATGCCGGCCGCATCGGGCGCGACAAATCCAAACGCAATATTTTTCCCGACCCTGTGACCATATCCCGCAGAAGTGACCGTACCAATATGCTCACCATCAAGATATACCGGATCGCCACCATGGGCAGGCGCAATCTCACATTCCACCACCATGGAAACAAATAGTTTTCGGCACCCCTGCGCCAGCTGATTGAGCAATCCCTGCTTGCCAATAAAATCCGGTTTATCCAGATTGACGAAGCGATCGAAGCCCGATTCAATGGGGTTATGCTCATAAACGAGATCAGCCTTCCAATGCCGATATCCCTTCTCGAGCCGCATTGACTCGGCTGCATAGAGACCAAACTGGACCAGATTAAACTGTTCCCCGGCTTCCAGCAGCGTTTTCCATACGAGGAAAAGAACTTCATTGGCGATATGTAATTCGAATGCCAGTTCTCCGGAAAAGCTTACTCTCATAGCAAACACCTCGGCATATCCAATGGTTTGCAACCTCGACCGCATCCATGGGAATCCCGATTCAGACCAGTCACATCGTGGTGATACCCATTGTAACAATTCCCTTGCGCGCGGCCCCGCCACCACCAGGATGGAGTGGGTCGCCGCCATCTCGGTGAGGATAATTCCGGCGGGCATATATTTCTCCAGCCAGTCGCGGTCGTGCCATTCGGCTGCAGCCGCTGAACCATACCAATAGTGATCTTCTGCTAGCCTGGTAATCGTAGCCTCCGTGAGGACATTCCCTTTTTCTGTCAACAGATAGCATAAATTTACCTTGCCATCGGTTTTCGGTAGCGCACCGCAAATCATCCGGTCCAGAAATTTCCCTGCACCCGGACCCTCGATCCGGTATCGGTTGAATCCAGAAACCTCCATCATCCCCACACCCTTGACAATGGAATCTATCTCTTTCCCTACCACCTCTCTGGTTGGCGTAAACCGATAACTATGCTGGTCAGTAAAATCTGGCGCTGGTTTGAAAAATAATGCTCTCTCCCAACCATTGACGACACCCCAGGCACAGTTGTATTGATCAAGTGCCGCATATAATGGCGTAGTACGGGCAAGCCGTGCTGCGGGACGCTGTTCGTGGGGCATATGATAGTGAAATTCATTGCGGTAGTCCTCCACCGCTTTCAGACAGGTGTGTTCTGTATTTGCATAGTGGGTAAACCTTCGAGGATCGAGAAACCATGCATCCCATTCACACTCACCGTGGACAATAAGTTGCGACAGCACCTTGCCATGCCCCCCGCCCTCGCCAATTCCGGCACGTAACCCAAGGCAGGCAAAGGCATTCGGAATTCCCGGTATTGGGCCCACCAAAGGGGCACCATCAATGGTATAGGTGATGGGTCCATTGATAACGGTATGGATTCCGGTTTCGGTAATACACGGCAAGCGCTTGAAAATACCCTCCATATTATCCAGACAGCGATCAAGATCCGATGGGCACAGGGATTTGGTAAAGCCGGGATCGATGCCATCCATGCCAAATGTCTTGCACCCCTGCTCATACACACCCACCAATAGTCCATTTTTTTCCTGGCGGCTGTAAAAATCGTCCCCGGGATCACGAATAACAGGCACCCGATAGTCTAGCTGTTCAAGGCCCGGAATGGACTCGGTGAGGAAATACATATGCTCCATGGACGTCACCGGATGGGTCACCCCCAGCATCTTACCCACTTCGTTGACCCGATATCCGCTCGCATTCACCACCACTTCACAGGTGATATCGCCGTTTTTCGTATGGACAATAAATTCGTCGTTGGCCTTCCGCGTAATATCTTCTACCGGATTAAAACGATAAATTTCTGCACCTGCCTTGCGGGCCCTTCGGGCCAATGCGAATACCAGTTGTGCCGGATCGATATCTCCGTCCAGGGGATCCCACCAGGCACCAAGCAATCCCTCGGTATTGATCAGGGGATG
>CAYOGN010000163.1:0-6919 GCA_964403545.1 uncultured Gammaproteobacteria bacterium | reverse complement strand
TCGGTCAATATCAGCTTGCGCGAGCTATTTCGGATGTCACCACTCGGTATTGTCAGTATGTTTGTGGTTGGACTGGTGACCGCGACCTTTTTCGCGCTAGGCCCGGTTTATGGTCAACGCATCGGCCTCGATGTTGAAAATATATCTTATTTTATGGCTGCCGCGGTAGTCGGCACTGTTGTTTTACAAGGACCAGTCGGCGCATTATCGGATCGCTTTGACCGACGTATTATTTTGACCATCGTAACCATATTAGCGGCGCTATCGGCAATGATTTGCGTCCCAATATCGCAGAATAACGGTCCCATGCTTTTATTCGCGGTAGGCTTGTTTGGCGGGCTGGCGTTTCCGCTCTACTCGATTTGCATTGCCTATACCAACGACCACCTCGACCCCAGTCAAATGATAGCGGCAAGTGGCGCCCTGGTATTAACCAGTGGGCTCGGTGCGGTGCTTGGACCAATTCTGATCGCTAGCATTATGGATCGCTACGGCGAACAAATGTTCTTCTGGTCAATGGGTGGCATACATGGGTTAATGGGCCTGTTCGCGCTATACAGAATGACCAGAAGCGCTGCCGTACCGCTGAAAAATCAGGGCCACAGCACCGCTACAGCAGTGCACCCTACCAGCTCTGTTATTGAAGGTATTCAGCAGTTGGCGCGTGATGAAGCGATTGATGATACCGATGAAGACCCTCGCTCCAGTCCTCTCTCATAGGAAGAGAGAGTTACTCCTGTAAAGCCAAATTGGCGAGCTCTACATAATGCCTGCCGGCTGATTGCAGGACTTTTGAAAGCCCATTGAACACCTCCATGTGCGTAAAGGGCAATAATTCAAATAATTGGGTTGACTATACCGTCATACTTTTCCAGGTTCAATCGAGTCTGGCCCCGCTGGTTGCCACTGGTAGGATTACTGTACAACCTTGGCGCCATGGCGCTCAGCCCGCTCAGCCGCACTGGGCACATGGATCACCTCTTCAACCTGAGCCAACTCAGCCAACGGGATATGGCACTTGATAAAGTGACGGTCCTTGACGTGCTGCTCGGGGGGTACTTCATTGTCACAGATTTCACCGATTTTACGCGGACAACGGGTACAAAATGGGCAGCCTTTGGGTGGATTCATCGCGCTGGGCAGATTGCCTTCGAGCACAATTTCGCGCTTGGTAACTTCCGGGTCTGCGATGGGAACCGCAGACAACAGTGCCTCAGTATAGGGATGGTAGGGTGGCGAGAATATTTCATCGGTGGAGCCGCGCTCAAGTATTTGACCGAGATACATCACTACGATGCGATCTGACAAATAACGCACCACACTTAAGTCATGGCTGATAAACAGCAAGGTGGTCTTCTGTTCACGCTGGATGTCCATCAATAGTTCGGTTACTGCGGCCGCTACGGAAACATCCAACGCTGATACCGGTTCATCAGCTATTACCATAGAAGGATTGCCGGCAAAAGCTCTGGCAATACCGATTCGCTGTTTCTGACCACCTGAAAGTTGGCGGGGTTTACGATAGTAAAAATCCCGGGGTAACTTAACGATATCCAGCAAACCCATGACCTTGTCACGGATTTTGGCTTTATCCGTTTCAACACCAAACTTGCTGATCACCCGGGAAATTTGGGAACCAATTGTATGACTGGGGTTCAGCGTATCGAATGGGTTTTGAAACACCATCTGTATTGAACCGACTTGTTTGTTTGATCGGTCGCGTACAGCAACTTCGGATATTTCAACACCATTGTGACGAATTTCACCATCCGTACCGGTTTCGAGCCCCATTAGTACTTTGGCAAAGGTCGATTTCCCACAACCGGATTCCCCCACTATCGCCACAGTCTCTCCTTTTCTCGCTCGAAAATTCAGTGCTTCATTGGCTTTTACATGCCTGGTTCGTTTGCCGGAAAAAAGCGCCTTGAGTGAAGAATCCCTGACTTCGTAATACTTCTGTAATTTATCCACTTCGAGCACGTATTCACCAACTTCCATCTGGTCTTTCACATCGCCCCCCGGTGCTTCACGAACATGATCAATCTCGCTATAGCGCGCGCACCTGACACGATGATCTGCGACACTGCCTGTGACGGCTTCCATGGTTACATGCTCTCCATCGCATGAACCCGCTACGAAATAGTCGCATCGCGGCCCGTAGTAACACCCCTGAGGGCGTTCATGGGGCAGCGGTAATTGCCCCCGAATTGGTCGCAAGGGCGCTGCGTTTTTGTCTGCGGTGGGCAGGGGAATGCAGGCAAACAATCCATGGGTATAGGGATGGCGCGGCCAGGTGAACAGGGAATCGATGCTGCCTTCTTCCACCACCTCACCGGAATACATCACAAATACCCGGTCGCATGTTTCCAGTATCAAACCTAGATTATGTGAAATGTAGATTTGTGAAGTGCCGTATTTTTTGCTGATGTCCGCAATCAGTTTAACGATGCCCGCTTCAACGGTAACATCCAGCGCGGTAGTCGGTTCATCCAGTAACAGCAATGCAGGATTAGACAACAACCCCATTGCAATAACGACACGTTGCTGCTGCCCGCCGGAGATCTGATGTGGGTAAGAATCCATTACCCGCTCCGGATCCGGCAGCTTGACATCAGTCAATACCTGGAGCGCCCGTTGCCGTGCTTCTTTTGCCGAGATCCCCTCATGGGTCATCGGTACTTCCATTAACTGGGTGCTGAGTTTGACGCTGGGATTAAGCGATGCGAACGGCTCCTGGTAAATCATCGCAATCTCTGAGCCTCGGATCTGACGCAACTCCTCGTCAGACATCTGGGTCATGTCCTTGCCCTTGAATTCAATGCTGCCGCTTTTGACGCCACCATTGGCGCCCATGTGCTGCATGATTGCCATGGCCACCGTGGATTTACCACAGCCGGATTCACCCACAATGCCAATTGTTTCGCCGGGATAAAGGGTGAGCGAGAAATCGACCACTGCGGGGATCTCGCCGGCGCGCGTATAGTAGGATATACACAAATCCTTGCACTCGAGGATTGGGGTCTGATCGCTTTTAGTATTCATCGCCTTTCTCCTCAATCGCGGATTGAAATTTCACGCAGGCCGTCGGCCAGCAGGTTAAAGCCCAGAATCAACGATGAAATCGCAATACACGGGAACAACACCATGTGAGGGAAGGCGATGGCCATTTGCCGGGTTTCATTAACCATCCCGCCCCAGTCAGGATCGGGTGGCGGTAAACCGAGACCAAGAAACCCCAGCACACCGATTGTGATGATGACATAACCCAGGCGCAAACAAGCGTCGACGATAAGCGGTCCACGGGCATTGGGCAGAATTTCGACCAGCATTATGCGCCAGTCTGACTCGCCCCGGGTCTGCGCTGCGGCCACATAATCACGGTTACGCAGGTCCAGGGTCAGTCCACGCACGATTCGCATGATGCCAGGAGAACTGGCGAAGGTAATAGCGATGATAATGTTAACCCCTGACGCACCGATTACGCCGATGATGATGATGTACAGCACCAATACAGGAAACGATAGAATAATATCCGCAACCCGCGACAATACATCGTCAACCCATCCACCGCGATATCCGGCCGCCAGTCCCATCAGAATGCCGATCGTGTAGGCTGTCGCGGTCGCCAGCGGTGCGTAAAACAGCACGGTACGTGTTCCCCACATAATACGCGAAAGAATATCCCGCCCGAGATGATCGGTTCCCAGCCAGAATGTGCCGCCGTCGGCACTGACCATTCCGGGTTTGGCAAATGGCTGGATTGAGGAGATGGGGTCAAAGGGCGCCAGCCAGGGCGCCACTAATGCCACCAATATCCAGAACAACACGATTGCCGTGCCAACCATCCCAACCCAGCTTTCACGCAGCAGTGCAAAGGATTTCAGCGCGCGGATAAAGGCATTGCCGTAGGAATCCGGTGTGATGGTTGTTTGAGTTGCTGTGTTCATAATATCACCCCTAACTGAACCGAATACGCGGATTGAGATAGGTATAACCTATATCAGCCAACGTCTGGGTCATCACTGCGACCACCACCGCCACCATGGCACAGGCTTCAAGCAACGCAACATCATTATTCAGTGAGGCCTCGAGCAGTAATGCCCCAAATCCCTTGTAGGCAAAAAAGAACTCCACAACGATGACACCGGACAATAGCCAGTTGATCTGCAACATAATGACGGTAAAGGGAGCGATTAATGCGTTACGTAAAGCATGACGAAGGATCACTGTCTTGTATGGCAAGCCCTTGAGTATCGCCGTTCTAATGTACTGTGCTGTCATCACTTCGGCCATTGATGCCCGCGTCATCCTCGCGACATAACCGAATCCGTAAACCACCAGCACCATCACCGGTAAAACCATCTGCACCCAGTCAAACCCTTCGGCCATTCCGCTGGTGCCGGGCAACCACTTCAAACCAAACACAAACAGGGCAGCGAAAAAAACCGCGCTGGCAAACTCGGGAACCGAAGTCGTGACAATGGCGACAATGGAAAGGGTGCGATCCAGTTTAGAGCCTTCACGCATGCCGGATAAAATGCCGAATAACAGCGACAAAGGAATCATGATGGCAAACGTCCAGAAACCAAGAATGGCGGTATTCCATAATCGGGGACCGAGAATATCCGCCACGGGTGCGCGATAGCGGTTGGATTCACCCAAATCACCCTGTACAAAACCGCTCACCCAGTTGAAATACCGAACCATCAGCGGTTCGTTATAGCCATGTTGTTCGAGCCAGAGTGCCTTTTGGTCTGCCGATGCAAACTGCCCCAATACCCGTGCGGCCGGGTCCCCCGCCAGGTCCGTATCAAGCAACAGAAACAAGATCAACGAGACAATAATCATCGTGAAAATCATGAATCCGAGACGTTTTACGATCAGTGTAACCATGCCTCTTCCTCAAAAGCTATTATTTGCCACCAGCCACTGCTACCAACATAAAAGAGGGCGCATAGCACCCTCTTTTAACTGGTTTAGTGATAAGAATAAATCTCCCTTACGACACGGTTACCTTGTGAAACCGGTAATATCGGGTTGGGTGCATCTCAAAATTTTTGACATTATCTCGCGCTGCGGTAAATACCGAGCGAAAGAATGGCTGCACCATGATGGCATCATCCTGCAAAATTTTCTCAATTTTTTCCATTTTAGCGCGGCGTTTTTCAACATCCAGGGTTGATTCAGCTCCAGTAAGTAAATCATCCCACTCAGCATTGGCGTACGCGGTTTCATTCCAGGGAACGCCGGATCGATAGGCCAGGGCCAACACCATGGTGCCGAGGGGTCGATGCGTCCATGAAGTCAGACTCAAGGGTGCAGTGGTCCACTCATCCCAGTATTTCGAAGACGGCATGACATTAATATTGATAGTGATCCCGGCTTTTGCCGCATTCTCTTTAAGCACCGCCACGGAATCCTGCTCCCAGGTGCCATTCGTGTTACCCACATTACAGGCAACGGTTAAACCACCGGCATGACCCGCTTCTGCCAGCAGTTTCTTGGCGCCTGCGATATCCTGTTTGTAATCCGGTAACTTGAAATATTCCGGATGCAGGGATGCGACATGGTGATGTTCTGCGACCACACCAAGACCCTGATGAGCAATATCCAACTGCCGCTGTGCATCGCAGGTTTTTTGTATTGCCTTGCGAACCCGGACATCGTCAAAGGGCTTCTTGCTAACATTCATACGAATAACACCCGTCTGGGCACTGGGAATCGACTGAATTGTAATGCCGGGGATATTCTTGGCCGCCTCAAGGGTGGTCAAGTCCAACTCATACAAGGCATCAATCTGGCCAGATGCCAGGGCTGCAATCGATGCACCTGCATCTTCACCCAGATCAACAAAACGAATTTCATCCAGCGAAACCTCACCATCCCAATAAGGTTCCTTACGTTTTTTCAGCACGGCCACCTCACCCAGCCTGAACTCAGCCAGGGTATAAGGGCCGGTACCCACCGGGTTCTTCGACAGGTCGCCACCTTCTTTTTCAAAGTTGCGATGTACAATCCCGGTAGGATAGTTGTATAGATTCTCCGGTATGGATAGAACTGGCGAGTTAAGGTGAATACGAACCGTGTGCGCGTCAACCTTTTCAACCGCGCCTTTGGTCATCCTCTTCACCGCTTTGCCATCCTTATCCTTTTCACCGGTATCTTCCATCATCGAATTAAACAAGCCCAGATTCGAGGAACCGGTTTTGGGGTCAAGCCAGCGGGTAAAATTGAACACGACATCGTCGGCATTAAAATCATCGCCATTGGACCATTTGATTCCCTTGTGCAGATTGAAAGTCCAGGTTTTAAGGTCATCAGATGCCTCCCAACTCTCGGCCAGATACGGTCGAGTAATATTATCCGCCCCGGTCAGGGTCAAATACTCGATAATATGTCGTGCCACAACAGAGCGCTCCGTCCAGGAAAATGTTGCCGGATCGGTCATTTCCTGTACCACCATGCCGAATCGGAATGCGCCGCCTGTAGCAGCTTTGGCTTCGGGGATAATACTCGGTAATATTTCTTCACCGAGTATCTTGCCCGCAAGTGAATAAGCAACGGGCGCGGCAACACCCAGCAGTGTCACAGTCCTGAGAAATTCGCGTCGCGAACACTTGCCTTCAGCAAGCTGCTCTTCCATCTGGTTCACGCCAGGATGAACCTTTCCAGTTTTTTTATCTTGTTTATCGGTTGTCATAAATATTTCCTCCAATCAGGTGTCAAAAAAAAAGCCGAGAAACTCTGATTTATTCAAAATTTCTTAGTGTTCACAGTTGGAATAATACGCATTAATTTATTCTGTTCGTAAGTACAGGGTAAGACTTCGATATGTAATTGTCAAAATACTCGCTTTTACCAGCATCCTGCTTTAAATAAGTATGACCTGGAAGGCGCCGTTAAAACCATTTCGGGAGAC
>CAYOGN010000162.1:0-13013 GCA_964403545.1 uncultured Gammaproteobacteria bacterium | reverse complement strand
TAGACTGGGTTCGTTGAACTTGTACTAGACTACAAAACTCCTCCTCATTTGGCTGTTCTTTGGCGGACTCCTGGTATCTGCTACGTGATTTCTTTTTTTGCTTACTTCGACTCATTTGTGAAGGAGAAATGTTCCCTCCATTATTTTGGTTGCCACCCCCCCAACCCTGACCTTGACCGCCCGATGATTATGTACTTTCAGTTCTGTTCTAATCAGGCTCGGTCTACCCATTTCATAACCCTGCTCGGTGACTACTGTTAACTCGTCATCGGTGTCTATACCAATCAATTCGTGATTTAGCAGATAACAGGCCAAAGCACGATTCGTGGTGCCGGTTGCCGCAACTTCCGGAGTGCCTACTGCAGGGCAAAACTCCCGGCAATGAATAGTATTCATTTGATCGACTGTTTCCATGCAATAGACAGCCACTGTGTCTGCTTTTATCTGTCTACATAATTCCGCAATTTGCCCGAAATCCGGATCGATCGACTTCATGATCGAAAGATCACAAACGGGAACAATCAAGTGGGTAAAATCTGATCGAGCCAATTCAATGGGAGGAGATGCGGGAATTCCACGGGATTCAACACCTAATAATCGAGCAAGTGTATCCCCAGACAGATCGGAGCCTTCAAATTCAGCCGTCTCCAGATGCAGCATCACCTCCGGTCGGTCATCATTGCGAATAGACAAGTCCACCATCGCAGTTGCTGCCGGAGTACGCAGTTTTACTGTCAATTGCTCTCCACTGACCAAACTGAACACCCCACATTCCACCAGCCATGTCATCAAACCGATAGTGCCATGACCACAAATAGGATATTCGGTCATCATTGAGAAAAACCTGACTTCAACACCATCTGATTCAGTTGCAATAATAAACCCGGTTGCCGGGGCACCAATTTCCCTCGCAACTTGTTGCATTTTTATGCTGTCGAGATCATGCGCATCAGCCACCACTGCCGCAACGCTGCCACCAAAATTTGATTCTGAAAACGCGTTAAACAACGCTATCCTGTATTCAGGCATTTGCTTCCTTTAATCAGATCAAATTCTATTATGCCAGGGCGCTGATTCCTCCAGACCACGGGCAAGCCGAAACAAAATATCCTCTGAACCATAAGCAGCACCGATCTGCACTCCCACAGGTAATCCGTCTGAGTCCTTCGCCAGCGGCACAGAGGCCGCAGGAGCGCCAGTAGCATTGAACAGGGGTGTAAATGGAAGTTCATCGAGTAGTCGCTGACAATACTGCGCCCAATCGCACCCTTGCATATCGACCTCACCAAGGGCGAGGGGCGGATTCGCAAGAGTCGGAGTCAACAACACATCATACCGGGTGAAAAATTCTCCGAGCACCTGCGCAGTCTGCTGAGTACATTGCATTGCTGACGCATAGTCCGAGGCACTGAATTTTCGGGCCGCGTCACTACATGCCAGGGTAATCGGCTCAACCAGATCCTCGATTTTCTCTTCACCGCGTGAAGCAGCGATCGTTTGCACAAGATTATGGATATTGGCGGTGAATAAAATATCAAAAGCACTTCTGAGGCTGTATCCATCAATGGAAGGTCTCGCTTCAGTGACATCACAGCCAACACTTTGACACAGCTGAGCCGCGTACCGCGTAGCATCAATACACGTTTCACTCACAAATTCACCGGCGAAACCTTCAGTGCATACTGCCACTCTCAGATGGGGCAATGGCAATTCAATGACATCCAGGTACGCTATATTCTGGCCGGGTGCACTATAAATTGCGCCATTTTTGGGTCCTGCCACTATATCGAGTAGTAAAGCAGAATCCCGAACGCTATGGGTAATCGCATGGGTGGCACTAAAACCAGCCAATCCCTCGGCCATGTCATTACCCAGCGGCACCCGGCCCCGGGAAGGTTTAAGGCCAAACAGGCCACAATTACTCGCGGGAATACGGATAGAACCACCACTATCAGTTGCATGGGCCGCAGGAACCATTCCTGATGCCACCGCACTCGCTGCACCACCACTTGAACCACCGGCACTGCGCAGAGGATCAAATGGATTTGGAGTCGGCCCAAACTCTAACGGCGAAGTACACATATTCAAACCAAATTCCGGGGTGTTTGTTTTACCCATGATGACTAGCCCTGCGGCCTTCATCCGTTCAATTAACACGCTGTCACGTTCGGGGATAAAGTTACGAAAAGCGTGACTACCATTGGAATTTCTGACGCCGCCAAACCAGGTGTTTAAATCCTTTAGCAGGTAAGGTACACCATGAAGCGGACCTTTGGGCAAACCTGAATCTACCGCATTTCGTGCGATGTCAAACATCGGAGTAATCACCGCATTGAGCGCCGGATTTAGCCGCTCAATCTGACATATGGCGGCCTCGGTAATTTCACTGACAGAACCTTCTCCTCGCTCAATCACGCCAGCGAGGCCAATGGCATCATATTTATTGTACTCCTCGACGTTCATTTCAACTCTATAGATTCATCTTTACCGGATTGCCGGGATCAATACAGCCATCAACAGAGAGAAAGTATAAACCACCCGATGGTAGTTGCATATGTTCTTATCCAGGCAGGTTTATTTACTGGAAAAAATCCTCAATATAGCTGGATTCAAACCATTGATTACCGCATTCATCAAACACCTGGTCTCAACCAATAGCATTTTTCAGATTGCGAGCCAAATAAGGGCTACAATTCAATTTATTGAACTTGTTACTCTTACCCGAATCTTCCATAATGTTGTTAAAACCACTTAATTTTACCCACCGCTAAACTATTACAATACCGCACCACCTGATAGAACATAAGATGAATCTGATATTTAAATCCACATTTCTTGCAATAATCCTGAGTTGTTTTTCCCTGACACCAGCGAACGCCCAGAACAGTAAATCCGATCCTGAGCCAGTGCCACTGTTTACCTTAAGCGATCAAAATGGTAACCAGGTCTCTCTGCAAAGTTTTCGCGGCAAGGTGGTAATGATTAATTTCTGGGCAACCTGGTGCCCTCCTTGTGTCAAAGAACTACCAACCATGGAGGCGCTGAAAAAAACATTTACTGATCAACCGTTCGAAATTTTGGCGATTAACATGGGCGAAGACAAGGAAACAATCAGCAGGTTTGTCGAGCGCATGGGTTTCGACTTTAGTTTCCCGTTACTTATCGATGCCGACAGCAGGGTTTCAGATCTTTACCAGGTCAGGGGACTACCGGCAACCATGGTGATAGACAAACAGGGAACTTTTATCTTCGGCGGCATTGGTGAGAGAGACTGGAACAGCAACGCAGTAAGGGACGAAATACAGCCACTGCTGGAAAAATAGACTGGCGGCTCCGAACGACAATATTGAGCGCCAATGCATTGTTATATTTCTGGTTCAGACCTAGCGGCAGATCAGCCTTGGTGCAGGTCGCTTCCCTGTTCGGTTCGTGTCTGCTCCAGTAGACGGACAGAGGTCAGCTACCAGTATTTAACTAGTGTGTTTTTCAGAACTATAAGGCGCTTTTAATTGACGACAATCCAGACATCCTTGAAAATAATTTCCAATTTCCAATTTCCAATTTCACATGATCAGGGACGCGCCATCAACGCGTCGCAGGCATCGGCCTGATATTAAACAGTTGGTGGATTATTGTCTGTATTGTTCCTTTCGTTCACCTGCTCGGTCGATTGCACATCGACTGCGAAGAAGCGTGCTTGACACAGAAATTCGGCGACGAGTACCTGGCTTACAAAAAAAGTCAGACGCTGAATCTAGCCCGTAACACCACGTAGCGGCTATCAAATCGTTGAATTGAAAGGAATTTAGGGCCATAATGACTCGCCAGAATTCAATCAGGGATTTTGTGCTAATCCGATCACAACAAACCCACTTAGCGATACTGAACCCTTGTATAACATCGAAAATCAATACGATTTTTAGTTTATGATGGCTGCATTTGAGGCGCAATCTGGTTAATCCGTCAACAGGTCTGGTGCCTAACAGTGAAACAGAGTCAATATCCAAAATGTCACAGCTACTGATTTTCATCAACAACAGAAATTGATGAGAAATAATAAAATCGACTCCGAACAACAGAGTAAAGCTCGTCATACGGAACGAACGATTACGGCTATGGGGGAAGAATTGAAGGGTACAGAAGTCTGCTCTCAGGACAAAGTCGAAAAAGAAATTGCCGACTACACGTTAGAAAACAGACAACTGAAGCAATCTATTACCGCACTGCGTGAACAGCTGGAGAAATTGGAATACTATCAGCAACAATCCGTGCAAGAGGCGGTCAGTGCCGCTAACATCGAAATTGATCAGTTAAGGAGTACCGTAACAACCCTGAGAAATAAACTGGAAGAACAACAAGCCGAAATGGCGACAGCAGTACAAAGCGCGGTTGCGAGTGGCAGATCCGAGATATCCGAGCACAAATCCACCATTCTGGCCTTACGCGAAGAACTGGATAACCTTCAAATCGAAAAAGACAGAGGCGACCAGAAAGTCGTTGCAGAAGGCAACAGTGAGATAGTCCAGCTACGGGACATAACGTTGGAGTTGAGAAAGGAGTTGGAAGAAATCCAGTTCAGATATGAAAACCAGCTGCAGGAGCAAACGCGCGCATCAAAGGATGAAATCATGCAACTACAGGAAACTGTTGCAGCGATGAGAGAATTAATGAAGACGGAATCCAGCTGAATCTTCCATGGCCCATAAACTATCCAAAAAGAACCAGCCAGCGCAGACGGTCCCCGCGTCAAAAGGGGATTCCGGGTCAGATATTCTACTTGCCAGAGCGGAAACAAAGCTCAAGCAGGCTGAGATGTTGCTCGAGGTTTCCCGTCGCATCGCAGTCATCGAGAGCCTGGATGACGTCCTGAAAACCCTGATCGGCATTGCCACCGAACAACTCAGCGCTGAGCGGGGTTCGCTTCTTCTCAATGATCCCCATACGGATGAACTCTATTCTCGTGTGGCGCATGGTGAGTTGTCTCGAGAAATCAGGGTTCTCAATAACTCCGGTATTGCCGGTGCCGTATTTACCAGCGGTGTTGGCGAGATTATTGAAGACCCCTATGAAGATTCCCGCTTTAACAGAAACGTCGATGCGCAAACCGGATTCAAAACCAAAGCGATTCTCTGTGCCCCACTCAAGACCGTACGCGGCGAAGTGATAGGCGTGGCACAAATACTCAATCCAAAAAATGGTGCGTTTACGGAAGACGACCTGGTGTTGTTGGATGCGATTACCACTCAGGCTTCTGTTGCCCTTCAGAGCACTCTGTTTGTCGAGCGCGTAGAGAAAAACCGAAAGAAGGAAATGGAATTTCTCGATCTTGTTGCCGACATTACTTCAGAACTGGAACTTGGCCCATTGCTTACCCGGGTTATGAGTGAGGCTACCCGTATGTTACAGGCCGAACGCTCGACCCTGTTTCTGAATGACGAAAAAACCGGCGAACTGTTTTCCCGTGTGGCCGCGGGTGATTCGCTAGGGGAAATTCGACTGCCCAATACGGCTGGTATTGCCGGCGCGGTTTTCACCTCGGGTGAATCAATACATATACCCTATGCCTACGCTGATCTGCGCTTTAACCCTTCTTTTGACAAGCAAACCGGGTACTTTACACGCTCTATTCTGTGTGTTCCCGTGGTCAACAAGAGTGGCAAGCGTATTGGAGTAACCCAGATTCTGAACAAACGTGGTGGATCCTTCACCCGGGAAGATGAAAGCCGTCTAAAGGCGTTTACCGCCCAGGTGTCCATCGCCCTCGAAAACGCCAAGCTGTTCGAGGATATTCAGTCGATGAAGAACTACAGCGAAGGCATGCTGCACAGTATGTCCAATGGTGTCATCACCATGGATGAAGATGGAAAAATTGTTACCTGTAACAATGCGGGTTTAAGAATACTCGGCGTCACCGAAAACGAAATTGTCGACGTAAGTGCCGCTGAATTTTTTGTCGATTCAAATGCATGGATCATGGACAAGGTTAAGACTGTTGAAGACAAGCAGAAATCTGAAATCGTCATGGATGCTGAACTGGTATTCAGTGGAGGAAAAATATCGGCAAATGTCAGTGTCTTGCCTCTGATGAATTCGGAGGCCAAGGAACTGGGGGCGATGGTGCTGATTGAAGATATCAGCTCGGAAAAGCGCATGAAATCAACCATGTCACGTTATATGGACCCCGGGGTCGCCGATCAACTCCTGAGTGATGGCGCAGGAGAAGATATTCTGGGGGGCAAGAGTTCCGAGACCACGGTGTTGTTTTCCGATATCCGCGGTTTTACCACCATTACCGAAGCCCTCGGTGCTCAGGGCACGGTCCAGATGCTGAATGAATATTTCACCATAATGGTGGATTGCATTTCCCGCGAAGGCGGTATGCTGGACAAGTTTATCGGTGATGCCATCATGGCCGGATTTGGCATTCCTGTTTCCCATGATGACGATGAAGATCGTGCGGTCCGTGCAGCCATCGCGATGATTGTCGAATTGTGGGAATGGAACCTTGTCCGTGCCGCGCAGGGACTGGACTCCATTGACCACGGGGTTGGTCTAAATACCGGGATGGTTGTGTCGGGCAACATTGGTTCACCCAAGAGAATGGATTACACCATGATCGGTGACGGCGTAAATCTGGCGGCCCGGCTTGAAGGTGCCTGTAAGCAATATTCCGCCCGCATCCTGATCAGCGAATTTACTCGGGCAAAACTAAAGGGTACCTATCGCCTGCGAGACGTGGATTTAGTTGTAGTTAAGGGCAAGACCGAACCGGTTGGTGTTTATGAAGTGCTGGACTATCACAACGAAAATACATTCCCCAATCTGATGGATACGGTAAACTATTTTAATGAAGCGATAAATCATTATCGTAAGGGGGACTGGTCTAAAAGTATTACCAAGTTTGAGGCAGCTCTCAAAGCTAACCCGGATGACAAACTCTCCAATATCTATATCGAGAGGTGCAGCTACCTTCAAGAGCATCAGCCCAGGGACTGGAATGGTGTCTGGGTCATGACCTCTAAATAGAAACCGGACCCCGGTTGCGTGCCTGATAAACGGTTCAGAGATTTCTTGGTATCTCAGCGTGGTTTAACAATACCTATTTGCCAGTCTGTAGGCTGGTCAGAGTGTTCGCTGCGATATTTTCTCAGATAATAATTAAGTTGTGGCACGGCGAGGAGGCGCGCTTTCATTTGCTGGCGTTCGAAATAAATTAACTCGGTATCCTCGGATGCGGTAACGCTGGTTTGTTTGGCACCAACATAGGGTTGCCAACCAAACTCCACAAGTCGCAATGGATTGTAGCCGATTTCATTTTTTGCTTTATCGAGAACGGCTCCGCTTTTCAACAAGTACCAACCTTCATCACCGAAACTTATCTTCTCTCCTGCCTCGAGTGAAACCTGAGAGGCAATGATACTTACCTGTAAGAGTACCGTTGAAGTGAGACTCGAGAAACAGGGTAGTGAACGAATCATGGATCTAAGTACCCACCTTTCACGCAGTTTTTCCCCCAGTCCCTGTGCCGAAATAAATGCACTAAATGTCTGTTCAGAAAAAACGCATACCGTGGTCGGTGTGCGGGAAACAACGCTGGCGTTGCGGGTGCCCTTACCTGTTATTGTCGCCATTTCTCCGATGACGTCGCCCGCCTGTAAACGAGCTACAGAATTGAGTTGCTTACCATCGTGCTGCACGACTTCACAATACCCGGTAAGCAGCAGATAAACATAGTCGCGAGTGGTTGCATCCTGCACCAGGATAACGTCATCGCTGTTATAGCGTCGAATTTCAGATTCGGCAAGCAGGCTTCGTAGCCAGCGATTTGAAAGTGGTTCGTTGAGCCATTGAGAAAGGTAATGATTAACCTGACTGCTATACAGAACATGATCACCTTCAATTATTGTGTATCGCTTACCGGACACCGCTAGAGAAAAAGTGGTATCAAATTCGTTAGCTAGCTCCTCTACATGGACGTAGACAACCCTTTCCGACTGGGACTGGATGGCATCAGCAGGATCACCATGAATAGCGCCTGCTCCACCATCAGCAACCAACAGGCTGAAACGGTTTTTGTATAGCCGTTGGAGTATGGCGACAGTTTCTGCGCGCACCAATCCCTGATTCTGTAATTCTTCAACGACGGTCATATTGTGATTATCACCGATGATACAAATCTGACGGGCAAGACCTTGATGAGACAAGGAAAAGGTTGCACCAATCGTGGGTATGCTGTGCACCGTTACATGGGGATCAATCAGCAAACCATAATAGTTTGCCGGGACGTTCGGTTCTATTGTAAAAAGTTTGAAATGCTGTTTCACGGAATCTACAGTCCAGCCCAGACCACAGCTCAACTTTTCCATGGCCATATTGAATATTTCTTTAGTGGTGATGACTTCAACCACGTGAGGCATCAGCATCAACGGAAACATTGTGCAATGATCGTCATGCAAATGGGTCAGAAATATTGCCAATATCTGGTTTTTGGAAATTCCTCTGGCTACCAGGTGCTGATCAAGATACGGCATCGCGTCGATCAGAATGTAGTCTCCGTTGTGACACAACGCCAGACCAGTGCAGGGCTCATTGGGTGTAAATCCAGAAGCGCCGCCCAGAACTTCCAAGCCCAGTTTGACAAGGCCACCGGCGACATAATCTTTTTGTACCAGGTAAGGTGGCTCGAGCTGGTTATCCTGTGAAAGATCTACCGGCACACAGCCTGCGTTGTTGAAGACTTCGTATTGATCCAGGCCAGTATGTCTTACGGTCAGTTCCGACAGTTCAACAATACCGTTATCGAAGGGCCGGATATCGAAAAAATCCTCGACCGCTATGGCCTCGCCCCTGGAATTCTTAAGCGCCAGCGCATCGGCAACCTGCAACCATTCTTGTTTAAGTTCGACTTTCGTACCCCAGGCATCCAGTTCCGACAATACGGGCCCGGTAAGGGTAAAGCGCAACAGTCGAATGACGTGTGAAATGTCCACTTTTTCACCGACCAGTTTAATTTTTTCGCCGTTGGCGTATTCTTGCGAAAAAAACAGGAAATAGTAGAGGGGAAATTCGAGATTATTCGTCAGCGAACCGCCTTTTTCTCTGACATCTGTTATGACAAGTGTGTTGAAACTTGAAACGCCATTCAACAGCAGGGCCTTAAGGACTTCGGGAGGCTGGCCAAATAAAATGACATCCGTATTCCCGGTCACGACTCTGGCGCCACTGGCAGGGCGGAAAACTGACGGTTCCGTCATGAGGAGTTCCTTAAATCTAACCGGAGGCCGGGTTCTGTACCATCCATAATTTCTATTTCAGGGGGCATTCAAATGAGTATTGTATACGCAGAACTGCCCTTGTTGTTCTCGCACGTTAGCTGACCGATAGATATAGCGGGGCTAACTCTGTTTTTTTTCTGCGGCAGATCAGGATTTAGCGGCCGCTTCTTCCAGGACTGGTGATTCCATAAGTTGTTCAGCTGCGTCCATCAACACTGCCGCAGCCTGAGAGCAGGAAGAATAAATACCCTATTCTCTGAAATCAAGATGTATCGAGGGGTCCAGGAAACGGGAGTTTCTCTACAAACTACCGGGAATTCCGCCAATATCGTTCAAGTGACCCCGTTATGCCTCATATTCGAACAAATCCAACCGCTTTTTTCTCCTTTTTTGACAAGTTATCTGTTTCTCAATAAGCGAAACCCCTGTCGCGGCATAGAGCATGTTGAAAAAGTTGGGATTCGCCTCCTCCACAATAACACGCTGTCTCTTGCCAGAATACATTCATCTTACTGCCGGATCAGGATTGCTATCTGCAAATATGGCTGAGACAGATGCCTGACCGGCGAGCCAGGCCCCATGGGCCGTATTGAACGTATTTTCAGACGTAGCCTCACCGGCAAAAAATAACTTGTCATGTAGCGATCGGGCTAATGCAGCGCGCTGATTTCCAGCCCCCGGGCGACAGGAAGAATATGCGCCCTTGATCCATGGATCATATCCCCAGGCACTTGCTTTAAATCGGCCAAGTGCCTGATTCAGCTCCGAACCAAAAATTTCCAGTAATATCTCCCGAAACCAGTTCTCCGTCGTGCGCTCCCCCTGTTTCTCCAGCCACCAGGCAAATCGCCCGGCGGTGCAACTGAAAAGGTAGGGATAGCCAAATGGCCGAATCCAGATTAACAAGGAGGTTTCACCATTTTGATATGCGATTGCAGGTGGCGCATCCGCGATCGCTCCCGGATCAAGTGTGAAAAAGTAATAATTATAGTTACCCATCGGTAACTCCTCGATGGCCTGTTGTTTCCAGCTGGGTAACGTTGGACTAAAGCTAATATCCCTGGCGCCGAGAATACCCGTAGAAACCGTCACCAGCACCTTGTCTGCACTGACAGTCCCCTCCGATGTATCCACTCTGACGGATGATCCAGCCCAGTTAATTTTTCTGACTGGAGCGTTCAGTTGAACCGGCGCACCGTTTCCCGCGGCGGCAATTAAAGCGCCATATCCATCTTGCACAGCCCAGTCTTCGTGAGTATCGTTAAAGTTTGCCAAATCAGAAACGGACACTAAATCGGGATCATTCGAGTGCAACAAGCCAAACCAGTAGCTGGCCCAAGGGACGAATTCATTGTCCTGATCGAAACAGTCCCAAATAGAAGAATCGCTATCTCGCTGAAATTGAACACAGGCGCTGCTGGATATTAAATCCAGATACAGGGATCTGGCGGCGGAATACTTTTCGTTTTGCCATTTCCCGCCAACAAAGGACTGGGCTATCGGATTGTCACTTGAATAAACGAATCCCAGACGATCGGCTTCCTCTACGTATGGATTTTGACTCGCACAGTGCATCCAGTGGCACCCCAGATCCACCGGAATTCTGTTATCCAGCCTTTCTGTCAATCCACGCCCACCAATTCTGTGGGATGCTTCTATAACGAGGTGATTCATTCCGAGATCGGTCGCCCTGGCCGATGCACCGAGACCGGCAGCACCGGCTCCAACAATCAGTAATGGGTAGTCTGACGTTTTGTTTTGCATTTTCTGGGTTTGTATATTTTGTGTATTGAACGTACGTTCATTATATTATAAACTCATTCAATATTCATATACTATATTCAACCGTGTCAAGCAAAAACCAGGTTATTGAAAGGAACCCTGCAAAAGATGCAAGAAAACAACAGCTTATTCAAGCAACCATAGAATGCATCCATCTTCATGGGCTGGAAAAAACTACTATTTCCAGAGTCACCAGAATAGCGAATCTGTCAGCTGGAACAGTGAATTTCTATTTTGAAAGTAAGGATAGATTGTTGTTAGAAACATTATCTTCTGTCGCCAGAGAGTTTCAACAAAGTATTCAGGATACCATTCAGGGTGAACCCGGTGCGGCGGGAATACTGGAACGGATAATTCGGGTTCATTTCAATCCTTCCATTTGTAGTCCGGAAAAAATTGCCGTGTGGAATGCTTTTTCCACCGCCAGTCGCACCCGCAAAGACTACATCCAGATATGTGGTGAACTGGACAAAGAGATTTGGCAAATTCTGCTCGACCAGATCACCCGATTATGTAAACAGGAACAAATTGATCACTACAGCCCGGCGGCTCTAGCCCGGGGTCTGGAAGGCATGCTGGACAGTTTCTGGCAGGAATACCTTTATCAACCTGAATCATTTTACATGGAACAGGCCAAAAAAGAGTGCATGCAATACCTTGGGTCTCTATTTCCATCATCATTTAGTCATGACTCTCTACAGGCGGATACCGAACCAGGTTCAGGTGATAGCAAAATTAAAAACAATCTCCTTGCTCCGTGGACTTACCATAATCAGGAGTTTCTGGATCTTGAAATTGAGCATTTGTTCAAACCCAACTGGATTCTGGCCGGACATATAAGTAAGCTTGCCAGGCCACGGGATTACATCACGTTCGATGGATTCGGTGAGCGCGCGCTAATCATTCGTGGCAACGATAACAGAATCCGCGCATTCCATAACGTCTGCAGACATCGCGGTGCACGACTGATTGAAGGTCATGGAAGCAACTGCCCCCATGCCTTGAGTTGCCCTTTTCACGGCTGGACCTATGACCTCACCGGAAATCTCATCGCGGTACCGGCAAAGAATACTTTTGAAAATCTGATTGAATCGGAAAACGGACTGATACCCGTGGATCTCGAAATCTGGATGGGGTTTGTATTTATCCGCTTCAAATCAGGCGGCAAAAGCCTGAAGGAGATATTGGCCCCGGTGGAACACCTTGTGTCACCATATCATATTGACCGGGTGCAGGAAGTCCCTTGCACCAGCTACCAGGAGTTGAGACCCTATAACTGGAAAGTTGTTCACGATATCGATAATGAAGGTTACCATGTCCCTGTTGGCCACCCTACGTTACAGCAACTATACGGGCAAAATTATAGCGATGGAATGGTGGGCAATATTGCCGTCTCCAAAGGCTATTTGAATGATAAAGCTGGCAAGCTCTGGAGTGTCCGGCAGTACCAGAATTTGCTTCCCAGATTTGATCACCTGCCGGACGACCATCAGAGACTATGGTTATATATCGGGGTTTTCCCCAATCTTGTCATTGGGCTTTATCCAGATTCTGTTGAGTTTTATATGACGATTCCTGAAAGCCTCACCACCACCCGCTACATCGGTGGTACCTATGGGTTACCGGACGCGAGGCGGGAAATTCAATCTGTGCGCTACCTGAATCGCCGAATCAACCGAATCACCGAAGCTGAAGATGAGAAGTTTGTTCGTTGGATGCAAGCTGGAATGAAGTCCAGCGCATTTCCCGAACAGCGTCTTTCAACACTGGAACAGGGGGTCAGCAATTTTCACAAAGATATCGAAAAAATACTGCCGGTAGCCAGGTTAGCGGCTGAACCCGATATGGGTATGGCAGCAAAGTTGAACGACAGATTACGCACGTCTGATCAACCGCTAACAAGCAGCAAATAGCATGTGGATTGGCCCGGCATAGCTTCAAGCGAAAATTAGCGGA
>CAYOGN010000161.1:0-7717 GCA_964403545.1 uncultured Gammaproteobacteria bacterium | reverse complement strand
GTTGTAAGCACCCTTACAGAATTTGGAGCAAGGCACTTGGACCTCGCAGAAGAAACAGATTTACTCCGCAAAATACCGATGTTTGCAAAGATGGAAACCTCGAAACTTAAATTGCTGGCCTTCGCCAGTGAAATGGTATCTTTCCAGGATGGTGACATCGTGTTCAACAGTGGTGACTCTGCGGACTACGCCTATGTGATCATGGAAGGTGCAGTCGATGTCATTACTGAAACCGATAAAGGCCCCATCGTCTCCGTCACGCTGACGCAAAACCAGCTTATTGGCGAACTGGGGCTACTCAACAATTCTCCTCGCATCGCCACCTTGATCGCGAGTGGAAATCTGCTGGCAATGAAGATTACCGCGGAAATGTTTTTCCGAATCTTGAGAGAAAATGCCGAAGTCGCACTCGATGTTATTCGCATGCTTAGCGATAAATTGACACGTACCCACGCACAGGTTGAATTTTTTCAGCGTCAGGCAAACCAGCAGGCCGGGGACTAACTATTGGCGCTCACGGCCAGCGAACTAACCGGATTCGATCGATTCCAGTCACTATGGCAGCGTTGGATGGCGAAGGTTGAAAAAACGCATGGATTCAAATTCACGGAGCGCAGTTTAAGGGTGAAGGTCGGGTCAGATGCCGCCAGCCTTGGCGATGCTGCCAATAAACTGGCGCATACCAATACAGCCACCACTGCAAAACATTATCGTGCCAAACCAATTGAGATTAAAACAGGGGAATAAAATGGCTATAAAATCTCTGGAAAACTGTACTATTGAAACGCTACAACCCAATGATACCAACGTGCCGATATTGGACTCAGATAGTACAATAATGACTTATCTGTTTGATTTTTAACGCATGAACAACCGGCTTCGAACCAGGTGGCCGGCGGTTCGAATCCGTCCAGGCCCGCCAATTTCCCTCTTTAAATCAAATAGCTACCGAAACAGGGGTGCAACGAAAAATAGATGAGCATCGTTGACTCCCTGGTCATCAACAACCAGTGCAGTTTCGCTTCAGCTTAGCTCGGGCACCCTCCGCAGCCCAACCGCTGAGATCAAGGGCTTTGAGTCGTTTCTTGATATGACAACATAATTCCATAGCGCCTTCAAATTCGCTTTGATCAGTCCAGAACCTGGAGTCCGGGTTCCAGTAACCAATCACGTCATAAAAAGAGACACCAAAATAATATTCGTCCGCCAGAGAATCCGAAAATGCAGGATTATAGAGAAAGCGACCATCTTCACCCAACGTGTTTGACAGAGACCAATCAAGCATCGACTGGACCTGGGTACTAATCGATGCGCGTTGAGCTGGTGCCATGTGCCGCCAGCCGTACTTATAAATCTTCGCTACGTCATACAGATTGTGATTATTGAATTCTCCATGATGCTTCCACCCATAGGGATAGGGGTCTGATTCTATGGCCAGTGTGGTGGCAATTAATTGTTGCCAACGTTCCAGTCCTTTCCCTTTTGTGTACGAAACAATGTGGAAGGTCATACTCAGATCAGATGTTTTGTACACTTTTCCGTCGATAATGTACCAGGCCCCCCAATATCCGGTATTTGGGTCTTGTGCACCGGAGAGAAAAAATCGAAATGCGTCTTCGAGCCCCGGCAGATTGCTATCCGAACGAATATCAAGGGATGCCTCAAGTCCTTCCCGAATGTAATCTTTAAACATGCCCTGCGAAATCGAAGTGATCAAGCTTGAGAGTTGTGCCCTGTTGTTTACACCGGTTCTTGCTATATCTGAGATAAGCAGATCCTGTAACCGGGTAAGTAATTTTTTACCTGTATTGAATTCCCCGGTTCCCCGTATTCTGTAGCGAGGTGTTTTACCTGCCAGTGACAATGCGCCCACTGCATCAACCGTGGCCCCAAGTCGCATGAAATGAGATTCATAGCACGCTCCCCAAAATCCATTGGTTGGTGACTGGCGATTTGCAAATTCCTGATCCTTGTCCTCGAAACTCAGCTCGAGTCGTGCAAGCTTGTCATCCAGATCATCCCAGTGTGCTGTATATCGATGCAGCCATTTGGCTTCGAGAAATATTTGCTTGGAGCAATATAGATTTCGGCCCTGTGCTTCCAGTCTGGAAAGCTTGTTAGCACTGGCGTTGAGACGAGCACCATACTTTGCATAGTGGGTATGATAGTCAGGGTCATAACGAACAAACTGGGCTTTAATGATTTCCGCAACCTGTTCATTCGCAGATATGGTGTTACTCGAGAGGCTCCCCGCGATAAAAAGAAACGCGAGCGATAGTTGCCCGGTTCGTCGTATCACTTTGAAAAGATTTATTGTTTTCATTACACTGTCCCTGATTAATAGCATAACATTTTCTGTCTGAACCTGTACACAGTCGACAATACAATGATCGAGGACATATTTTTCCATAAGAAAATTGTGGTAGTCCAGCTGCTCAGGAAATGCTTTATTATCCCAATAGATTTCACGACACATATCAGCCATCTTAAGCCAGATATTGGTGGCGCCATTGATTTCAGAATTCTATGCTATCCGACATCTCTAATTTGAACCACCAGCTTAATTTACATGATCATTCCTGTTGTAACGAAGGCTATCGAGCAGGATGGGGTCTGCTGGGCAAGTGGGGCGTATTCGCTGGATCGACAGGCCACAAGGATCAGGTTCAATGCCTGAGGCACTACCAACAGCGATATCGAAGAGCCAGCAACAGCGATAATTGTTGCATGGCACTCAGACTTTCCAGGATGACCTGAACGTGGCCAAGCTGGTACTTTTCAACAAACCCTATGACATACTTTGCCAGTTCACCGACTCCGAGGGACGTGGCACACTGGGCTCCTATATTCCAGTTCCGGATGTCTATCCGGCTGGCCGGCTGGACCGTAATTCAGAGGGGTTGCTTTTACTGACAGATGACGGTGCCCTGCAGCATCGCATCTCCCACCCGAGTAAAAAGTTACCCAAGACATATTGGGTTCAGCTGGAAGGGGATATTGATCAAGAAGCCCTGTCGTTGCTATGTTGCGGGGTCCAGCTGAAAGATGGATTAACCCGGCCGGCCAGGGCGAAACGTTTGCACGAACCGAACCTGTGGCCTCGGACACCTCCCGTTCGTTACCGCGCCAATATTCCAACCAGCTGGATCGAACTCAGGATTGCTGAAGGGAAAAATCGCCAGGTACGCCGTATGACTGCGGCAGTGGGTTATCCGACTTTGCGTCTGGTGAGGGTGGCGATCGGAAGCTGGCGACTGGAAAGCCTGCAGCCCGGGGAATTCAGGATTATTTCGGTCTGATTCCAATTTCTTTTGGCAGGCAACTCCCTGCTGCCAGCATACGGGAAGCACCGAAAAAATCGAATAGAGACTCGAAAACACTACAGTGTTTTAGTTGTGACTGGCTAGTCCGGCGCCATGCCTTTTTTACGCAGTTCCTTGATGGCATTGTCAGTTTTTTTAATATGCTCCAATCCCATCCCTTTGAGGACGTGGTCCGCCTTGGAAAACTGGATATTCTGGTAAGTGGTGATTTCCACACGGTTACCCCAGGGGTCGAGAAAGTCCAGGAAGCGAGATTCTGGATCCAGTATAGCGACATTCAATTCCATCAACCTGGTGCGTACCGCTTGCTTGTCATCTACCGCGATGCCAAAGTGTCGACCACTGTCAGGCTGTTGGGTGCGCGGAGTCATCAGATTGATGAACTGATCGCCGAAATAGATAAAGGCAGCTGTGTCAGACTGGCTTTCAATTTCAAATTCAAACAATGACCCGTAGAATTCCAGTGCCTCGGAAATATTGCCGACTTCCAGTGCAATGTGGTTGATACCTACTGCTTTTGCCTTTGTGGTTGTTTCCAATGAGATAGCCCTTAAGTGTGAACAATGTTGTCGGATAAAATCTATTCAGGCAGTCTTTCTTTTCGCAGCCCGCTTTCTATACGTTCCAGGTCTTCAGGTTTGCGATATTCCAGTCCAGCCATATTCTGACTGATGGAGAATTCCGGGTTCGTCCCCAAGATAAAAGATACCGGTGCTTTTGATTCTTCCAGCATACCATCACCTGTCAGCTTTACGATGCGTCCGTGGAATTTAATTGTTACGAATAAATTATCTGTCCAGCTAATTAATACATGAACTGTCCGGATTTAATCGTCACCATGGACGATGCGACCAATGAGCATTATTCAATGCGGTATGTCGATGAAGAAGGTACGCATAGTAGTTTTCTTGGGGTCCGGGATGTGCTGGAGGCAAAAGGCCTGTTTTGCTCGTTATACACGGATAGAGGGGCCCATTTCCTCTCAATCGAAACGTGATCTGTCCCCAATTTAAGCTGCTATGATCCAGCGCCAGTAATTCGGTTACAATGCCAATCGTTATCGCATCTATGTCCACTCCTGAATTTTCATCACTAAACTTATCTCCAGAGTTTTTAGAGAACATTCGCTCTCTCGACTACAAGGAGATGACGCCGATCCAGGCTCAGGGCCTGCCTGTGATTCTTGAACAGAAGGATTTACTGGCCCAGGCTAAAACGGGTAGTGGGAAAACTGCAGCTTTTGCCATTGGCCTGTTGAGCAATCTGGACACAATGAACTATCAGATCCAGGCCCTGGTGGTTTGCCCTACCCGCGAGCTGTCAGATCAGGTGACCCAGGAAATACGAAGACTGGCACGGAGCATGCCGAATACAAAAATACTGACGTTATGCGGGGGTAAACCCATGGGCCCACAACTCGCGTCTCTCACTCGTAACGCTCATGTCGTTGTGGGAACTCCGGGACGGTTACTGAAATTGCTCGAAAAGCGTGCCTTGAATCTTGGCCACGTTAAAACCCTTGTCCTGGACGAGGCAGACCGAATGCTGGAAATGGGGTTTCATGACGACATCATGATGATTATCAAAAGCACCCCGGATCAGCGACAAACTCTTCTTTTTTCTGCAACTTATCCCAACGAAATACAGAAAGTCAGCGGAAGAATTCAAACTGATCCGGTCGAAGTAAGGCTGGATACCGAACATGATGAATCTGATATTCAGCAACAGTTTTATTCTGTTGAAGAACAGGCCAGGGACGAAAAACTCATCTCCCTGCTGAAACACATTAAACCGGACTCCTGTCTGGTTTTTTGTACCACCCGACAACAATGCCAGGAATTGGCAGACACATTGGTTAAAACCGGGATCTCGGCTTTGGCGCTTCATGGTGATCTTGAACAATTTGAGCGCGACCAGGTTCTGGTCCAGTTTTCAAACCATAGCCTTTCAATACTGGTAGCCACCGATGTTGCTGCCAGAGGACTGGATATCAAGGATTTGTCTGCCGTAGTGAACTATGAGCTGACTCCTGATCCTGAAATGCATGTTCATCGCGTAGGTCGAACGGGGCGAGCCGGTAGAACAGGATTGGCGATAAGCCTGGTGTCCGAAAACGATCTGCCACGAATGAAAGCAATCGAAGAATATACCGGGATAGAAGTTAAACTGAATCAGGATCCAATTCCACGATCTCAATCCGGTGCCAGGTTAATACCCGCCATGTCGACATTGTTTATTCACGGTGGACGGAAAAATAAAGTACGGGCCGGAGATATTCTGGGCGCCCTGACCGCAGATGGGTATCTCACCGCGAGTAAAATAGGCAAGATTAATATCTTTGACACTTTTTCCTATGTCGCAGTAACACAAGGAACCGCGAAACAGGCTTTCAAGATTCTCAGCAATGGTAAAATAAAGGGGAAAAGTTTTCGGGTACGTCAACTGTGTTGAAAGTAAATGGGGCAAACCACGAATTTGAGAACATGTAGCGCAGGTTGTTAATATCGACCAGAATCTAATTCTGCAGTATCCCATTGTTAGATCTCTCAAGTAGAATTGGTATGCCAAGAAGAGCACAACTGACGCAGGGCGGAGTTCCCTGGCACGTTATTCCGAACGAGGAAACAACCGTACTGCGTGTTTCTTCTGTGACGCAGACCCCGCGTTACCTTGACACTCTGTTTGGATAAGCGAATCTGGCATTAGAGAAGAGAACTCTCATGCTTTCTTTCGTCGGATCATCCTCCATAGCAACCCACCCGATATCATACAATCCATGGGATTAGAAACATCACTGTACGGTTTCAGGTAAGATGCCCGGGCATTGTTCACAATACGTGGAAATTTTCGCTTTATATATTTATACTCAATTGAGAACCAGAATTTGAACGGAGAACGTCGTGCGGGTATTGATACTTTTTTTAACTTTATTTTGTGGAAGCGTGACTTCTACGCTTGCAGAGGTACGTAACGCTCTGGTAATAGGCAACGGATCTTATCAGGGGGTAGGTTCGCTGGAAAATCCCGCTAATGATGCCAGACTGATGGGAGACACCCTGCGCGAGCTCGGGTTTGACGTTATTCAGCTGATTGATGCCAGTCAGGGTGATATGAAACGGGCAGTTCGGAATTTTGGCTACAAACTGAATGATGCCGGGCGCGATGGTATCGGGCTTTTTTACTATGCCGGACATGGAGTGCAGGTACGTGGCGCAAACTATATTGTTCCGGTTGACGCGGTCATTTTGCGCGAAGGCGATGTGGATATTGAAGCGATAAATACCAACTCGATTCTGAGTATGATGGAATTCAGCAATGCCCGGTTAAACTTCGTCATTCTCGATGCCTGTAGAAATAATCCTTATGCACAGGGATTTCGTTCCAGCTCCAGGGGATTGGCAAAAATGAATGCCCCTACCGGTTCGCTTATAGCCTACGCGACTTCACCCGGCGATGTTGCCGTGGATGGCTCGGGGAAAAACAGTCCCTATACCGCAGCGCTGGCAAAAGCCATGACGGAATCGAACGTTCCAATCGAAAAAATGTTTCGTAATGTGCGGAACGATGTTCGTGAAAAAACTTCAAACAAACAGACACCCTGGGAAAGTTCTTCGCTGGTTGGCGGTGATTTTTATTTCAACACCGTTGTTGAAGTGGAAACCATCGATGACGGCCAGGTAATTACGATCACAAATACCAAAATACCAGGAACAAACCCTGATCAGACGGGCACTACGGCAACATCGGTTCAACCCGTCGTCATCGAAAAAGACAACAAGGGTCAGTTACTTTTCTGGGATACAGTAAAAGACAGTAACAATCCCATCATGTTCCAGGCTTATATTAATAAATACCCCGATGGAATATTTGTTGAACTGGCGCAACTTAAAATAGCCACTCTGGTTCCTGATCAATCATCACATCAGTCGGCAGGCCTCACACCCTCTGATTCCAAACCAGCTAACCAGGTCCCGGAAAAGACTACTCCAGTAGCTTCCTTGCTGGATGAGTGTAATGCGCACTACAATTCCAAGCGGCTGACAACGGGTGCAGGCGGTAATGCCCTCGATTGTTATACCAATGTGCTTGTATTCGAACCCGGTCAGCCAGAAGCGCTGGAAGGACTGTCAAATATCGAACGAACATATGCACGCTGGGCAAGTCTGGAAATTGATAAGAACAATATCGTGAAGGCAGAAAAATATATCCACAAACTACGCTCCATCAATGAAAATCATCCTGATTTGATCGTGCTGGATAATCGGATTGAAGCGTTGATGCTGAATCAACAGCAATGGAGTCAATCACAACAAGCCGCTACATCAGTGAGTCAATCTATAGCCGTTGCGAGCAGCCAGTCAACCCGCGATGCCAGCCAGTCGAACCCAAAGAAA
>CAYOGN010000160.1:0-18118 GCA_964403545.1 uncultured Gammaproteobacteria bacterium | reverse complement strand
GCTATAGAGGTACCAGATCTGTGGTGAAATCAGGAGCGGTAAAGCGAAATACCGGAATTTTGGTCGTGTTACCGCAAGCAATAACAACCCGGCGAATAACAATACACTGAATGTCCGGGCAGCGGTTAGCGTTGATAGCCTGAAAGGAGAAATGACCCGGGTGAAGTAACCCGCTAACGGGTAATAAATCTCGTAAGTACTGAGGCGGGACTTGCCATAATCACTAAAACTGTTCTTTATTTCAGGAGAGTCTACGGCGGGAGGCAGAAAGTGGTTTCCATAGTATTTAACCGCTTCAAGATGGACCCTCTCATCAGGATGGACATGGATGGTAGTAATAATGGCCATGACGGCGGCGAGAATTACCGCAGAAGTCAAACATACGACGATATAGTTTTGATTGGTTTGCAGGGTGGCGAAAGTTTTTTGCAAACCGATACAAATGAACATGATCAGCAAAACGATCAGTGCATCAACCCAGGGGAATTCTCCGCTGCGCTCAGGGACGAATCGAAATTCGAGATTGCCATCCTTTCCATCGGTATTGATTAACAGACCATCGGCTAAAAGCTCTAGTGATTTGATCTGGTTAAATGGTTTTAACTGTTCAAGCTGGTTCGGGCCAAGAGTGATGTTTTTGTACCCTCTCTGACTGAGTGAGAACGATCTAATTGTTACTGGTCCATAGTAAGCGATGGGATCAATCCTCAGTTTACGAACATTACTAAGGTCCCCAAGATGCATTTTTAGATGATAGTCGCCCCTATGAATTCTTAGCCGACTGCTGCGAGACTCGCTATATCCTGTGTTTTCCGAGGCCCAGAAAACTTTGAAATCTGTATTTCGTTCCACAGTGGTTTCCAGGTTTATTTCAAAGTAAGACTTGAACGCAAAAACATACAGGTAGAGTACGGACAAAATTAATCCGATGACCACTGCGGGTAGCCGTTGGTGTAGCCACTCCGGGAGGAACAGGAAACGAGTCATAAAAAAGGAAACAAAAGTGAACCGGAAAATTGGGTTTGGAACCGAATGATATCAATTTTCATGGACGAAAATCATCCTGGCAATTGATGTGCGATCGAAACGACAGCTTGTAATTATAAAACGCGCTCGCCATGGGTTCTCCACAAGGATGCACGCCAACGATACTATGAGATTTATCGGCAAAAATTTCATAGTCTACGGCGGAGAAATTCTGTAGTTGCTGTTTAATATTCTCCACCGGCAGTACCGGATCCAGAGCACCGTGCAATATCAGGGTGGGGACGCTGGTAACAACAGGTTCTCCTTCCTTTTGAGCAGCCGCTGGAACTGGCCACCATGCACACTGATCGCGGTTGAATTCGAGCAGTGCCACTGCCGATTCCCGCAGTTCCTTTCGTAGTCCCAGGGCTTCACGAATGGCTTTGTCGTAGTCAATAAAGGGTGATTCTTCGTAACAATAGTGGGCCGCTGCACTGGCATCACCATAATCTTCATCAGTCTGGAACTGAAGCCAGTCCAGGACATTACTTTCAAACTGGCCCAGTTCACCGTTTTCAAGGCTGTTGAGAATAGCAGGCAAATCCTGATACTGGTCGGCATCATACAGAGCGTTATAAATAATACTGAGGAATCGGTCTCCATTTAGCACCAGATCAACCTTTTGCATGGTTTCCGATTCTTGCTGCTGGGGGAGGAGAACAGTTGCGCGCACAGGATCACTCTCCAGTTTTCTGACCATTGCCCAGAACCGTAGTCCGGCTTCCGGCAGGGCGTTATTACAGGGTGCGGAATTGTGACAATATTTAATAAGGCGACTGAACGCATTTTCAAGATTGTCCGCATAGTTATCCATATATCGAATGTTGGGGAAAACAGCGGCATCAAGCACCATTGATTCAATGGTCTGCGGATATTCTCTGGCCAGGGTCAGTGCGTACCGCGACCCATATGACACTCCGTACAAATTCCACTTATCGATCCCGAGAGACTGACGCAGCAATTCAATATCTCTCGCTACACTGAGACTGTTGTAGGTCGCCAGTTCAATACCTTGACTGTTGAGGCGCTCTACACACTGCTTGTTGATCTCGGTATTCCAGCTGATTTCTTCCTCTATGGTCAAGTTGCGGCCAATGGACTGGAGAAATGCAGGTATATATTCGCTACACACCATAACCGGTTCGGCTAGCCCAACCCCACGCGGATCGATCAGATAGAGGTCGCGATAGTCTCCAACAGACATCTGCTGATGCCAGTCCCATAACCAGTCATTGATACTGGCAGTATCGAATCCCATGGGGTTCCCCGGTCCGCCGCCACCAAGGTGTAACACCGGTGTTTTTGCAGACACGCCAAAGCGGATGGATAGCTTGATCACCGGAAAATTAATGACACGACCGGTATCCTGGTCATGGTTTTCCGGTACGTACATTCTGAAGCACTCCGTTTTTGGCGCGCTCTCGGTGACCGTAAACCAGCAGTCAACAGGTTGCAGTTGATGGCGGATGGATTTTGCTGTACCCGCTGGCGGAATGAATAAGGTGGAATCTGCGGTGATATCTGCGCTGCTCACAGGAATTGCTCCTGGCATCTGCTGTGGAAGGTTTTCAGCAGCGAACGTAGTAGAGTGGACGATCTGTAGAACGGTAAATACAGCCAAACCCGTTACGACGGTGCGTTTTGACAGCGATAAATGTATTGCCACTACAGGTTCCTAATTTTACAAAATATCCCTTTTCGCGTCAGGTGCGACCAGCAGTGAAATCTGGCAATTTGCAGTCAGGATCAACCTGCTGCAGCATAATCGAAAGAGTCGAAGTAGAAGTTTTCTATTTGCATTCCCCTGGACGAGAGACTGCTCCGGATTGCATCGATCATTATCGGAGGGCCGCTGGCATAAATGTCGAAATCTCCAAAAGTCTGATAGCTGTTTACTACGCTTTCATGCACCCAGCCAGTTTCGCCGCTCCATGTGGCTGAACCTGACTCAGACAGAACCGGGGTGTATTTGAAATTTGGATATTGCTGTTGCCAATCTTGCACGAGGCTATCAAGATAAAGATCCTGTTGATCTCGTGCCCCCCAAAACAGGTGAATACTGTAGCCTGGATCTTCAGACATCGCGTGCTCGATTAATCCTTTGATGGGAGAAAATCCTGTGCCGCCCGCAATCATGATAATGGGGCGACTGACTTCCGTCTGCATAAAGTAAGTGCCGAAAGGGCCTTCAAGGCGTAAAAGATCACGCGGTTTCATGGAATCAAATACCCGCGAGGTGAACTGACCTTCAGGGACATGTCGGATATGCAACTCAAGACCCTGATCTTTTGCCAGAGCTGGCTGATTTGCGATTGAAAAACTTCGTCGCTGACCGTCTTTCATTAAGATATCAATGTATTGTCCCGCGATATAATTGAATTCCTGGGTTTTCGGAAGAACCAGAAAAAGTCGTATTACATCCTCAGCCAGGCGTTCCATCTGGCTCACTCGACAAGGCATCATTTTGATCTGGATATTTTGCCCGGACATGACCTCGTCGACATCAATGGTCACGTTTTCAAGCGCGATTGCCTGACAGATGAGGACTTTACCGGACAGTTTTTCGTCTTCGCTGAGGGCGAAATCCTCGTAATCGCCATAGTCAACGATTCCGCTCACCAGATCACATTTACAGGCGCCGCATACCCCACTCCGACAGCCGTAAGGGTAGATGCGGTTATCCCGCAATGCAGCATCCAGAATGGTTTCCCCCTGCTTGCAGCTAAAACTTCCTTCGTTGCGTCGATTGGTAACAGTGAATGACATATTTTGTATTGGATTGCGGTATCAGTAGTCCGTCAAGGTGATCATACAGTATCAGTTGATCTGTCAGCGTTCATGGTTAGGCGTATTAACGTCATAGACGTTGACAGATCAACCCTTTGGGCGATTCTGTGGCCTTCCTGCCTCGGTGTTTCAGCCCTTGCCAGGAGAACAACCATTGGCTTCGAGCTGTGCCTTGATGCGAAAAGCCAAAGAATCGCTGATCCTGTATGATCACCTTGACGGACCACCAGGGTGGCAGGACAATATTGCTTGCTATGCCAGTGGGCTGGTATCCGCGATTGTAACCACTTTATGCTAAAAATCCATGCCCGAATTACCCGAAGTCGAGACCACACTGAATGGAATTGCTCCGTATCTATTGGGCCATGCTGTTTCTCATCTGGTAGTTAGAGAGCGTCGACTGCGATGGCCAATTGTGCGGGGTCTGGAGGCAAAAGTAGCGGGTCAGAAAGTGGAGTTTCTCGAGCGTCGGGGAAAGTATATTCTGCTTGGATTGCAACGTGGAGGTATGTTGATACATCTTGGTATGTCTGGTTCCATGCGTGTTCTGCCTGATTATGAAGCGCCGCAATTACATGATCATTTCGATCTGCATACTAGCCAGGGAAGTATCGTACGGTACAGGGATCCACGCCGCTTTGGATGTCTGTTGTGGCATCCAGGAGACATTCGAACTCATCAACGACTGCGCAATCTGGGGGTAGAGCCGCTGAGTGACGAATTTACCAGCGAACTATTGAGGACGGCCGCCAGCAGACGTAGAACGGCAATCAAGAATTTGATTATGAATGGTGAAGTAGTGGTAGGTGTGGGTAATATCTATGCTGCTGAGAGTTTATTCGATGCCGGCATTCATCCACACCGTAGTTGCCAGCGTGTTGCTCAGGTTCGATATCAGCGTCTGGTTCAATCAATTCAAAAAATTCTGACTGATGCGATCTCCCGGGGTGGAACCACACTCAAGGATTTTTCCGGCGTAAACGGGCAACCCGGATACTTCGAGCAGCAATTAACAGTATACGGCAGAGAAGGAAAATCCTGTTATCGTTGCCAGGGGAAAATTCGTAAATCCACAATCGGGCAAAGAGCAACCTACTATTGTCCACGGTGCCAGCGCTGAAGAACATGATCAAATTACAGTCTTTTCTCGAGCCCCGGACCAGGAGTGTGCAATTGCTGCTGCCTGGCCTGCTCGGTCTCGTTGTATTGTATTTTTTTATGCTTGTAATCGAAACCAGCGGTATTGAAAATCAGCTGCAACGAAACGTGCTCAAGGTACTGATCGAGGCGGGCTATCCACGCTTGAACGTAAGTGTAAGGGGTAGAGATATCGTACTTGAGGGGCATGTTTCCAGTCTCCAGGCCCAGCAAAAATCGATTCTGCTGGCAGCTGGTGTGAATGGGGTCAGGATCGCGAAAACCAGGGCTACTATCAGGGAAGTAAGGTTGCCTCATGTAAAAATTTCCAGGAGTCGGGAGAACGAGATCAGGACATCAGGTGAATTGCCGGATCAGTTGCTTGTGCATCGTATAGGGCAGGATCTGGGGGCGATATCTGTGGCTGAAATCAGCGTAGACCCGGAACTGAGTGAAGCCGACTGGATACCAGCTATAGTGGAAATATTCGACATTGGTCAGGGTTTGGACAATTTCGAATTTGAGTTGGGTGCCGGCACGCTGGTATTTGGTGGAATTACCGACGACCCAGCAGTATATTTGCAGACACTCGATAAATTGAATCTCCTGGCCACCAAATTTGAGCTCAAGGTGAGTAATCGGCTCGCTACAGTAGAGTAGTCCGACACACAAGGTTTGATGGCTTATCGGCTCGCCCGAAGGGAGCTATCCAAATGATCCAATACCGCGTTGCAGCCCTTGCAAAGGGCCAGCCTTTCACTACGGTCCGCGCCTCAGCCGGCCGCACCTTAGTCTTGAATCATTTGGATAGCTTTGAACCCATCAAACCTTGTGTGTCGGACTACTAGCACGATAAGTGGATAATTATGGCTGTAGAATCAGTCAATTACCAACCATTTCGCCAGTTATTTTGCTGGACAGCCGGAAGCCGCAGGAATATAATCTCCAGCGAGGCCAGTAGTAATAGCTTAATCCGTGATGCGTAACTTTAGACAATTAAAATCACCTGAAAAACTCATCGAATTCAATGAGTTAAGTGGTAGTATAGATTTTTCAATCTTGCGAGGTGGAAGGCTGTCCGGAAATCGTGGTGCGGGATTTGGTCATTCAATAATCATTGTTGCAGTTGGCTGTGCCATTCTTGGTGCCCAGGGTAAGGTATTCGCTGCTGATTCCGGCATTGCCTGGCTGGAAGATCAAACTGAAACTATTGATGGTCGCGGGTTTGCCCAAACTATCAATGAGAATCAGTTTTCGTCAAACCTTCGAATTGAAGGCAACTCGCTGGTAAATTCCCGGTCCAGACTCAGACTGAATTCTGTATTGGAAGTTGAACCCCCTGCTGCCGGATATGCGAGTGAAGGGTTACTCCTTGACGACGATGCTATTGCTGACACCCAGGGCTTTAAAGTGAGGCGGTTTGCTACCGCCGTGGAAAGTTCTCACGGTACCTTGACGGTAGGCAGTGACTGGAGTAATTTTCAGGATTTTTTGGGTTCTGATGGCATCGGGTATTCAGTTTCAGGGCAAAATTCGTTTAATCAGAATGGGTTGACTTCTGAACAAATTCGCTGGAACAGTACGAATGGGTTCAGCGTGGCGCTGGAAACTGAGGCCGAACTGTCTTCCGTCCCGGAGTTGAACAATTATGCTGGCGACAATTCTTCGCCAAGCCTGATCCTGTCCTGGAATGGGTCTGATCCAGCTCGCCGGGGCCAATACAGTTTTTCTGTTCTCGGTCGGCAGCTTCAATCAGGAGGCGTTGGTCAGGTAGAAAATAATGAGGAGAAATTGGGCTGGGGTTTGAATCTTGCCGGTGGTTGGCGATTTGGCGAAATGTTTGCTGCGCTCAGAGTCACGCTCGGCAACAGTATCGATCGATATATCCTTGGCCGGTTCAGTAACGGGAACAGCGCCAACTCAACATCCGGCGCAACCACATTTGGCGAGTCGTTTAATATCAATCCCAGTCTTAATTATCGGTTGGACAAGAAATCCAACATTCACGTAGCGATTAATCGCTTCGAATCTGACGGAGGCGACAATGTATTTGGCGTAGATACCCTGGATACTATTCATCTTGGCTATACCTGGAATCCCTGGCCAAGCACTCAATTTGGCGTAGAGTTTGTCGGCAAGGATGTGGAGGGCAATAGCGAATTGTCCGATTCCAACGAAGTGAACTTTGCTGCCAGCAAGCGCTTCTAGTCGCTACTTCGACACCCCTTCATTTTTCATTGATTCCTTCCCCGTCGGGTTGTTTTTGGCGGGTTGATTGCAGAAGACAGGCTGCCTTCCTAACCAATAGCCGGAACTTCACCGAAACGTCTGCTGAACCTTGGTGGATAGTCAGGTGCTGCGGTTGACACCGCTTCAGGGTTTGCAATTACCTGGTTTGGCAGCGTCTCCGCGCTTTCTTCAGCCAGGATGGCTTCAATAACTTCCGGCACCACATTAACTTCCGGTACCACATTCGGTTGTGCTGGTTTTTGGGTAACTGGCTTGTCGGCAGTTGCTATGACTCTGATGGATGGCTTTTGCCTGGCATAATTTCCATCCCTGCTACGGCGGTCTTTTTGCGGATTAGTTCTGTCTTTTCTGGGGCGCCGTGGTGCCTGTTTGATGGCAGCCAGCATCTCCCCATCAATATCCTGGCGCGGCAAAGCGTGGCCAATAAATTCCTCAATTTCCATGATTGAGTAGGCATACTTTTCGCAGATAAAACTGATGGCTTCCCCGCTCTCACCTGCACGTGCGGTTCGACCAATTCTGTGAACATAGTCTTCGGCATCCTGTGGCAAGTCAAAATTAAAAACATGACTGACCGCGGGAATATGCAAACCCCGGGCAGCGACATCAGTAGCCACCAGAACCTTGCATTTACCAGATTTGAATTGTTCAAGCAATTTTTCCCGTTTCGTCTGGGGTACATCACCTGACAGCATCGCGCTATCAATGCCATTGGCTTCCAGAGACTGTGAGACGTCTTCCGCTGCATGGCGCGTATTGACAAATACGAGTACCCGCTCTGGATTCTGCTTGTGCAACATATTTATCAGCAGCGGTAGTTTTTCATTGTTTGCCGGGTAATAACTGGTTTCGACTACTTTTTCGGCAACAACCGCATCGGGTTCAATTTTAATTTCTGTGGGGTCGTTCAAATGCTCGTAGGCGAGTTCCATCACTCGAAATGAAAGGGTAGCAGAGAACAGCAGGTTAAGGCGCTCTTCTGCACGAGGCATCTTGCGCAGGAGGAATCGAATATCCTTGATAAAGCCCAGGTCAAACATACGATCGGCCTCGTCCATAACCGCTACCTGAGTAAATTTAAGCGTAAACAGACCTTGTTTAAAAAAATCGATCAATCGACCAGGGGTGCCAATCAGTATGTCGTTTTTCCCGGAGAGCATTAATTTTTGCTGATCGTAACCTGTCCCGCCATAAACAAGACCGATTGACAAACCGGTATGTTTGTTAAGTAACAGGGCATCCTTGTGAATTTGAATAGCCAATTCCCGGGTTGGTGCCAGAATCAATGACCTTGGCTGGCCTGGTTCGTATCCATCCAGTGGATTGCGGGTAAGCAGATAGTTACAGCAGGCAAGAAGAAAGGCGATTGTTTTGCCTGTCCCGGTCTGCGCTTGTCCGGCGACATCATTACCCGACAACGCAGTAGGCAGAGATTTAGCCTGAATCGGGGTGCAAAACTCGAAACCGGCTTCGCTCAATCCTGTCAGTAGTGATTCTTCCAGCGGGAGCTCTGAAAACTTTTGTTCTGTAAGATGTTTATTAGTCATAAATATGATTTTGTTTTGGCCAATATTCCAGGTGATAGCATATGAAAAATTTAATGCGAAATAGCTTGATTCAACGTTGATCAGAATGCATATTAGTAGCTATACAACAACCCTGAAATTTAAACTCAATGTCAAACAAAATAGTTCACGTCAGTGATGAAACTTTTACTGATGAAGTTTTGAAATCCGATAACCCAGTCCTCATCGACTACTGGGCCGAATGGTGTGGCCCCTGTAAAATGATCGCACCTATTCTGGAAGAACTCGCAGAAGAGTATGGCGAAAAAATCAAGATTGCCAAGCTTAACATTGATGACAACCCCGCAACGCCACCCAAGTATGGCATAAGGGGTATTCCAACACTTATGTTGTTCAAAAATGGCGAAGTCGAAGCCACCAAAGTCGGCGCGGTGTCAAAATCTCAACTGACAGCATTCATAGAAAGTAACGTCGATACAACCGTTAGCTGAGATATCACCATTACTTGAATGGGTGCTTACAATTTTTCGCTTGTCACGCCTGCAAATTGAACTACACATGTTCAATTTCTGCGTCAGGTCGCAGGGGCTGCAGAAAGTAGACAAACCCAAATTCCGGTCAGCGCCGGATTTTTATTAGCGCCATCGCGCTATCTCGTCTTTATCGCAATTTCTCAACTTCAATTTGATCTTTGCTGAGGCTGGACTTCTGCGGCAAACAGCTTTATTATATCGCAAACGCTTTCTTAAAGCAGTCGTTCCGGCTGTTTGAACACACACTACTGACTCCCACGTCTTTTCCTAACCGGCGCAAGGTTTAGCGCAATCTTCCCCATACTGTTTTATCTTTCCATGACACTAAGTCCTACAGAACAAAAACCCAAGCAATCAAAATCAATGCAAAGGCAGCAAAGGCAGCAAAGGCCGCAGATACCGGAAAACCCGGATTTGCCACCGATCAGTTTGACAGAACTCAAAGAAAAGAAGCCGGTTGAACTGGCTGAATTATGCCGTGAACTCAATCTTGACAATATTATGCGCCTGCGAAAGCAGGATCAGATTTTTGCTATTCTCAAAGCCCAGGCGAAGAAGGGGCAAAGGATTCTCGGTGAAGGCGTGGTCGAAATTTTACAGGATGGTTTCGGATTTTTACGATCAGCATCTTCCTCTTATCTCGCCGGGCCTGACGATATCTACATGTCGCCCAGTCAGATTCGTCGATTCGCGCTTCGTACGGGCGATACGGTATCGGGCCAAATTAGGCCACCCAAAGATTCGGAACGTTATTTTGCACTACTGAAAGTAGAGCAGATTAACTTTCAGTCACCGGAAGAAGCCAAGAAGAAAATTCTGTTTGAAAACCTTACGCCGTTGCATCCGGACGAACGACTCCATCTGGAACGGGAAAATGGTTCCAGTGAAGATTTAACGGGGCGGGTGATTGATCTCATTGCACCTATTGGCAAAGGCCAGCGGGGTTTGATTGTTTCGGCACCAAAAACCGGTAAAACGGTCATGTTGCAACAGATGGCACAGTCCATTACAGCCCTCAATCCTGACGTTTTGCTGATGGTGCTGTTAATTGATGAGCGCCCTGAAGAGGTCACTGATATGCAGCGAACTGTGCGTGGTGATGTGATTTCTTCAACTTTTGACGAGCCCGCTGCCCGCCACGTCCAGGTGGCAGAAATGGTGATTGAAAAAGCCAAACGGCTGGTGGAGCACAAAAGGGATGTGGTTATACTGCTTGATTCTATAACCCGCCTGGCACGTGCTTACAATACGGTGGCGCCGGCTTCAGGCAAAGTTCTGACCGGTGGGGTGGACGCCAATGCATTGCAGCGTCCGAAAAGATTTTTTGGTGCCGCACGAAATATCGAGGAAGGCGGTAGTCTGACAATCCTGGCAACTGCATTGATCGATACCGGGTCGAAGATGGACGATGTTATTTATGAGGAGTTCAAGGGTACGGGTAATATGGAAATACACCTTGATCGGCGAATCGCGGAAAAACGAGTCTACCCGGCAATGAATATTAATCGTTCTGGAACCCGCCGTGAAGAGTTACTGACCGAACCCGCGGAATTACAAAAGATATGGTTGCTACGCAAATTACTCCATCCGATGGATGATATGCAGGCTGCTGAATTCCTTATCGATAAACTCAAGGCGACCAAAACCAACGCCGAATTCATCAGATCCATGAATCGTTGATTTTGCTAACTTACAGGTTGGAAAGGGCTACGGTTGCGAGTTGTCCACTCAATGGCGTTTTTTGCTTGATTTAAAACCCCTTTTTGAATATCATCGCGCGCCCGCAATTTAATCACTCGCTACAGCAACCAGCTGTACGACCAAGGAGTTCAATATGAAACCAGGCATCCACCCAGACTATCAGGAGATCAAGGTCACATGCGCGTGTGGTAACAGTTTTGAAACCAAATCGACTCTTAAACAGGATTTGACCATAGAAATCTGTTCCTCTTGTCATCCTTTCTATACCGGCAAGCAGAAGGTCGTGGATACGGCCGGTCGTGTGGGTAAATTTCAGGCCCGCTATTCCCGCAAATAGATTTTCCTCACCGGGATTGCTGGCGACCATTTCGCCAAGGAAGTCGGGGGCACCATTGCAGGGTGCTTTTTTATTTGCCGCATTTTTCTTTATAGCGTCGGGTTGTACCTGGGCAGCAAAGACGCGTCAGGTTTATGTGGCCCATGTGATCGATGGGGATACCGTAGTTTTGGCCACTAATGAAAAAGTCAGATTGCTCGGGATAAATGCCCCCGAAAAGAAGTACAAGAACCGGTCCGCACAACCCTACGCTCTGGAGGCCTTGCTGGCGATGCGGGAACTGGTGGAAGGTAAAGAGGTAAATCTGGTAGAAGGTAGGCAACAATCAGATACCTATGGACGAACCCTTGGTTATCTGGAGTTGCTCAATGGAGATGATGCCCAGGAAATTCTACTGGCCCGGGGTTACGCTTTTGCGGTAGCCTTTCCACCGGATATTGATCGACTCGAACACTATCTGGAAGCGGAATCCAAAGCCCGGCGCAATAAGCTCGGAATTTGGCAGAACCATTACTATGATCCGGTAGACACCGATCGCAGGACGTGGATCAACCCCGGATTTGGCCTTTTTAAGGGAACAATACACCGAATCGGAGAATCCGGAAAAAATTTGTTAATCGAACTTGGCAAAACTATGATGGTAACCATCCGACTTCAGGACTGGAACAGTTTCTGGCATGGTGACCCGGCCAGACTTGAAGGCAAAGTGATTGCCACCAGGGGTTGGGTGAATCGGGGTAAAGGCAAGAACTTTCTCAGAGTTCGACATCCATCCATGATGCAGGTACTGCAGTGACGCTTTCAGGGTCAGATGTTAACAGTGGATTCAGGTTGACTCCCGAGGTCACACTGGAGGGTGCCCTGGTGGAGGTGGAAGAGTTATTGACAAGAGCCAATCTATCATATGGTCATGGAGTAGATAGCGCCACGGAAGAAGCTGGCTGGCTGGTTCTAAAGGCCTGTGGGGAACCGCTTGGACTGGAAAACTATCACTGGAATCGTCGGCTGAAACCCAATGAGGTCAAGGCAGTGACGGAATTGTTGGAAAGGAGAGTAAAGAGTCGAAAGCCATTGGCATACCTGCTGGGTGAAGCGTGGTTTGCGGGATTGTCATTCTATATTGATGAACGAGCGCTGGTGCCCCGTTCATTTATGGCAGAATGGATTCCACAGCAATTCGAACCCTGGATCTATAGTAGTGACGTTGGCACCATACTGGACCTGTGTTGCGGCAGTGGGTGTATCGGAATTGCCGCTGCGATGGCATTTGAAAGTGCGTCGGTAGTGCTAAGCGATTTGTCCCCGGACGCCCTTGAGGTGGCCAGAATCAATGTGGATCGGTATCGGTTGTCTGATCGGGTCATCCTGAATCAGGGTGGAATGTTCCACGGACTGGAGAAAAATGGGGTAAGGCAAAAGTTTGATCTGATACTTTGTAATCCACCCTATGTTTCTGATCGGCGGATGGATACACTACCAGCAGAGTATCGTATGGAGCCGGAACTGGGGTTGCGGGGCGGGATCGACGGGCTGGATTTTATTCGTCCGTTGCTGCAGCAGGCGGGGCATTATTTGTCTGCAAATGGTGCCTTGATCGTTGAAGCCGGATCGGCTTCCCAGGCAGTAGAAAATGCGTGGCCACGGTTGCCGTTAACCTGGCTGGGTACTGAACACGATGAAATGGTGCTGTTTCTTATTCGTGGCAGTGAGCTGAACAATGCAGATTTTAGTAACTAAATCAATTTCATAAAAATGACCGAGTATTCAAATGGGAGATAAAGAATTATTTGAACAGGCAACCAGGGTGATTCCCGGGGGGGTCAATTCACCGGTACGGGCGTTTAAGTCAGTGGGTGGATTTCCGATATTTGTCAAGCGCGCCCAGGGTAGCCACATTTATGGTGAAGATGGCAGATCCTATATCGATTATGTGGGATCGTGGGGGCCGATGATCCTTGGTCACGCTGACCCCGCCGTCATTGCGGCGGTTCAACGGCAGGCCGCAGATGGCCTCAGCTTCGGCGCCCCGACGATACTGGAAACTGAAATGGCCAACCTGGTATGCGAGCGGCTGCCATGGGTAGACAAAATCAGAATGGTTAATTCCGGGACCGAAGCGACCATGAGTGCGATCCGGCTCGCCAGGGGTTATACCGGCCGTGACAAAATCGTGAAATTTGAAGGCTGCTACCATGGGCATGCTGATAGCCTGTTGGTTAAAGCTGGCTCCGGTGCGCTTACCTTTGGCGTTCCGACCTCACCGGGAGTCCCGGCTGATACGGTTAAACATACCCTGACGGCGAACTATAACGATCTCGATTCGGTAGCTCAAATATTTAATCAGGTTGGTCGGGAAATTGCGGCAATCATTGTCGAACCGGTAGCGGGAAATATGAATTGCATTCCACCGGAAAAAGGGTTTCTGGAAGGACTGCGAAATATTTGTGATCAGTACGGGAGTCTGTTAATTATGGATGAGGTGATGACCGGATTTCGCGTCGGACCACAGGGGGCCCAGGGTCTATATGGTGTGATTGGCGACATTACCGCTCTTGGAAAAATTATTGGTGGCGGCATGCCTGTGGGAGCATTTGGCGCTCGCGCCGAGATTATGGCGCACCTTGCCCCTGAAGGCGGTGTCTATCAGGCTGGTACGTTGTCCGGTAATCCCCTCGCTATGACTGCAGGGTTGGAAACGTTGCGTGGCACCGAGGTGGAGGGTTTTTATCAGGAACTTGAGCGCAAGACGGAGAAACTGACGAAAGGCGTAGTTCAGGCAGCCAGGAATGCGGGGGTTTCCATGACCGCGAATACGGTTGGATCCATGTTTGGACTATTCTTTACTGATCAACTGACGGTGAACGACTTTGCCGGCGTCAGTGCTTGCGATGGTGATAAATTTAACCGATTTTTCCATGGCATGCTTGAGCATGGGATCAGCATTGCACCATCGGCATTTGAGTCGGGGTTCGTCTCTGCCGCTCACAGCGATGAAGATATTGAAACCACCATCACTGCGGCAGCGCAGGTGCTGGCGGCCATGGAGCAGTAAATTCCGCAAAGCTGTTTCGGGATCAGGAACCTGCCGGTACTTGTATCAACCCGGTGCTGGTATCAGAAAGTACTGGTTTGGTCAGTAATTTGTTGACTGCTGGTCGACTTGAGATCCGAATTGTCTGATCTGAGGCCTCTGCGGTTTATTCGATTGTTGCGACATCTTCAGCGGCAAATCCTTTATCCCGCTCAATCAGGCCAAATTCAACCCGCTGACCCTCAAACAGGGTTTTAAAGCCTTCGCCACGAATTTCCCTGAAGTGTACGAAGACATCTTCTTCAACATTGTCACGCTGAATAAAACCATAACCTTTACGGTTATCGAACCACTTGACGACTCCGCTATGTCTTTCAGACATTTGCTTGCCTCCTCTTTGGCGGACCTGGTAATCGATTCAAACGTTGAAAAAACGGATAGCATCCCGGGTCAGAAATTATCACACTCAGGACAAATCCCGGTGCACTTTTCACTTATAGGTGCCGTAAACGTACTGGCTTACCTGAGGCATCACAGCAGAAATAACTGATCATAAACCTTGACAATCTCCAGTTAATCTATCGGTACAGCGGAATTGTAGGCACCATTTACTGACAATGTCCAGTTTTTAAACCGTTTTTACGCAATTTTGTCAAGCCACCTCGGCGCGATCTCCATTTTCCCGTAGCCAGTTTTTGCGATCCCCGGCACGCTTTTTTGCCAGCAACATGTCCAGAACCTCGTAAGGGTGATCTCCTATATTCATCTGCAATTGCACCAGCGAGCGCGAGGAGGGATTCATTGTGGTTTCCCGTAATTGCAATGGATTCATCTCACCAAGCCCTTTAAATCGCTGTACATTCACTTTTCCACGAATTTTCTCGCGATCAATTTTCTCCAGAATTTGTTCTTTTTCCTTCTCGTCTAATGCGTAATAGACTTGTTTTGCGACGTCGATCCGGTACAACGGTGGCATTGCCACACAGACACGGCCATTCTCCACCAGCGCCGGAAAGTGACGTAGAAACAGGGCGCATAATAAAGTGGCAATATGGAGACCGTCTGAATCGGCATCGGCGAGAATACAAACCCGGCCATATCGCAGTCCCGCGAGATCACTGGAGCCCGGATCCACGCCCAGGGCGATTGCGATATCATGCACTTCCTGAGAACCAAGCACTTCAGACGAGTCCACTTCCCAGGTGTTCAGGATCTTCCCCCGCAGCGGCATAATGGCTTGGAAAATGCGATCTCGTGCCTGTTTGGCCGAGCCTCCCGCAGAATCTCCTTCCACCAGAAAGAGTTCTGTCATTTCCAGGTTGTCGCTGGTGCAATCCGCGAGTTTTCCCGGCAGTGCGGGGCCGCTGGTTATTTTTTTTCGCTGCACACGTTTGCCAGCCCGCATCCGGCGCTGGGCGTTGTCGATAGCCAACAGCGAGATTTTTTCAGCATCCTTGATATGCTGATTAAGCCAGAGGCTAAGCTGGTCTTTTGCCGAGGCCTGGACAAAAGTATTGGTCTCTCTGGAAGATAGCCGATCCTTGGTCTGGCCGCTGAACTGTGGCTCCTTGATCCGTATCGAAAGTATATAGGTGCAGTTGTTCCATACATCTTCGGGGGTGAGTTTGATCCCCCTTGGGAGCAAATCCCGATACTCGCAAAATTCCCGAATGGCTTCGGTGAAACCGCTGCGCAACCCACTGACGTGGGTGCCTCCCTGGGTGGTTGGAATCAGGTTGACATAGCTTTCGCAAATGCATTCTCCACCATCGGCGACCCATGCTGCAGCCCAGTCAATCTCGCCATCTGACTGCCTGTGATTGCAGACAAAGGGTTGTTCAGGAACGAGTTCAGCGTTGCTCAGTTCAGATAGTAAATATTCACTCAACCCATCCGTATACTGCCACTGGTCGTCGTTTTCCGGATTCTGCTCGTCATGAAATGATATCTGCAATCCGGGACATAGCACAGCTTTCGCCCGCAATACCCGTTTTAGCCTTGGCAGGTGAAATTTTGGGGAATCAAAATAGGCTGAATCGGGATGAAATCTGATCATAGTGCCGCTCGCTCTCCTGGCAACTTTGGCCACTGATTGAAGTGCACTTTTGGCCTCACCGTTGGCAAATACCATATAGTATTCCTCGCCATTTCGCCGGATCCAGACTTCCAGTTTGTCCGACAGGGCATTCACCACCGACACCCCGACACCATGCAAGCCTCCGGAGTAGCTGTAATTTTCGTCCGAAAATTTGCCGCCTGCGTGAAGCCGGGTAAGGATTAACTCAACCCCGGATAATCCATGCTCTTTATGAATATCGACCGGCATGCCGCGACCGTCATCCCGTACCGTCATTGCCCCGTCTGTATGTAAAGTAACCTCAATTTTATGCGCATAGCCCGCGATGGCTTCGTCGACACTGTTATCGATCACTTCATGGGCCAGGTGATTGGGTCGATCCGTCTCGGTATACATACCGGGTCGTTTACGCACCGGATCGAGGCCGGTCAGTACCTCAATTGAGGATGCATCGTAATTGCTGCTCATTAATTTCTGGTTGGACTTGGCTAGCGCGGATGATACCGTATTGCGGGCTACTCAGGGGCTATTCAGGGGCTATTCAAGGGGCTATTCAGGGGCTATAAGTAGTTGATGTAGTTTGTGACATTAATGTAATCTCTGGAGCATAATCTTGTGCGTCGTCGGGGGGGTTATTTGATATAATTCGCGCCCAATTCGCGCCCAATTCGCGGTCCAGAATAACCAAACGGAAGATAAAATGATGAGTTCTACATCCATTCCCCAATGCAATAAATCTGCTTTTACCGCAGCATTTATCACCACACTAATGGTTTCATTGCCAGTGGTGGCGCAGGATGCCGGTACACCCACAGCCGATCTGTTAAACAATGCCTATACCAGTAAAGTTTATTCTCCCTATGCCCTGCGGGGTATTCCGGAGCGGCCACTGTGGGGTGATTCTCACCTGCATACCAATCTCTCCATGGACGCCGGTCTGTTTGGCAATCGTTTACCGCCGCGTGAAGCATACCGTTTTGCCCGCGGTGAAGAAGTCATTTCCTCCACCGGACAGGCAGTGCGCTTGTCCCGACCACTGGACTGGTTGGTGGTTGCCGATCACTCCGACGGCATAGGGTTCTTCGGCGACCTTGCTGCCGGTAAACCGGAATTGATGGGCTACGAACAGTCAGCGAGCTGGATCAAGGCACTTGAGGAAGGCGGAGATGCCGCGGTACAGGCATCGCTTGATCTGATTACAAAGTTCTCCAATAACGAGATCGATCCAGAGATGTTTAAACTCTATTCGCCCGGCTCGAAACCGTTTAAAAACTTGTGGGAAAAAATTATTGACGACGCCGAGGTATTCAATGAACCGGATCGATTCACCGCATTTATCGGTTTCGAATGGACTTCTTTGATTCAGGGTAATAATATGCACCGGGTGGTTATCATGCGCGATGGCGCGACCCGGGCCAGACAGGTAATACCATTTACCATGACCGCACCCCAGGGCAGCCCGGATCCACGGGATCTGTGGAAGTATTTAGCCGATTATGAAGAAAAAACTGATGGTGAAATACTGGCCATCGCCCACAACGGCAACCTGTCAAACGGCATTATGTTTCCACTGGAAGCGCAGTGGAATGGTACCAGCCTGGATGAAACCTATGTCACTGAGCGAAATAAGTGGGAACCACTGTACGAAGTGACCCAGATCAAGGGCGATGGCGAAGCCCACCCGTTCCTGTCACCGGACGATGAGTTTGCCGA
>CAYOGN010000159.1:0-13793 GCA_964403545.1 uncultured Gammaproteobacteria bacterium | reverse complement strand
GGCGCAGCAGGTAGTAGGCCGCCATCAGGGTAAAGACAAACAGAAATGACACGATCGCCGCCGGGAGTTCCTGCGACTCGATCTTGATTAGCCTGTTTACCAGTGAATGCGCCGTACCCGCCATGCGCGTCAGTATACCCCTGAATAATTCCGAATAATAATTTTGGCTCGGGGCCAAAATACAAGTTTTAGCCTGACCCGCTCATGGTTAATAATGGAGCATTATTAAACGGATGGGGAACCGGATCCGACCATGGAGGTGATGAGTCCGTCTGTTAGCGTTCGTCGGGTATTGAGCGCGCGCCAAATTGTCTTGCAACCAACCCCATGACCATCGCGACGATGCGCGCGGCGACAAGTGCGCCGCGGCCGCCGATATCGGCGCCTGGCATCAGTTCGGCCAGGTTGAATCCGCAAATTCGCGCCCGGCTGGCTGCAGCTTCCAGGATCTCGAGAATTTGCCAATAAGAAAAACCACCCGGGGCGGGTCCGATCACCGCCGGTACCACGGCTGGATCCATGACATCGATATCAAGTGCAATATACAAATTGGCATTTGCCGGGATTGATTCGATAATTTCTACAAAACCGTTGCGCATCACCTCGCGCATCGGGTAAAAGCTGACGCCCCAGTCGAGCGCGTCCTGGCGATCGTTCGGGCGGGCGCTACCGATACCGCGGGCACCGACCTGGATAATATTTTCGACCCAGCCCATTTCCGAGGCGCGGCGCATATTGCTCGACAGGCCCAAGGATTCGCCGTCGACATCGTCGCGCCAGTCGATATGCGCGTCGAGTTGCAGAATGGTAAGCGGACCGTGTTTGCGATAAGCCGCGAGCACCGGAATCGGGATCGAGTCGTCCCCGCCGAGCACCAGGGGTATCGCCCCGGAGACAAGGATTTGTTCAACCTGTAGCCGAATCGATTCGCGATTGGCGGCGAAGTCGGTTTCGCTGTAGTCTAGATTACCCCAGTCGATTGCGTTGATTGTGTTGGGCAACAGGAAACCATCGATATCGAAATCGTGGTGCCCAAGCACTCCGGGCCAGCCAAAGGCGCCACGAATCGCATCTGGTGCGGTGGCGCAGTAATTGCCAACGCTCGTGTAAGGCGTCGCTGACGGTGCTCCCATGAGAATGATACTGGCATCGCGGGTGTCACCCGCACTAACCAACGGTAGACCGAAGAAGCCTCCGCCTGGAGTGCCACCGAACATGTTTTTCATTTCAGGTGAGGATTGAGTCATAAGTCATGAGGGTGTTCAGTTGTTATTGTCTGGTGACGGGTGATTCCGCGGTGAAATTGCTGAGCGACTGGCTCTGGCCTCGTACCGTCACCTGGTCGGTCCGCAGCAGGGCGAATTCATCAACCAGTGAAGCGTTCGATTTCGAAATTAACAACTGCGTACCGTATTCCTTATTGAGCACCTCAAGCCGGTCGGACGGAGAAATTGACCGCATCGCCATGTATCTAAACACAGAAAGAATAACCGATATTTGGCCTGGTGAGAACCCAGGTCTGTAGACGCTGTAATCGATATTTTATTACCGAAAATTGGGTGCTATGAGTGTGCAAACCTTCATTCAACCTCGTAGCCGGGTGACGATTGCCGGTTTTTTATTGCTGAGTAGCCCCTATTTGATTTCGATCAATTATTATTCTGTGGGCGAGAGTAGGCTTATGCTCAAGGGTTGAGTCCTCCATGATTAGCTCTTGATATAACTGCAATTGATGCCCGGGATCAGTGATGGTCTCCGGGTTTTTTATACGGACACAACATTCTGGTCATTCATCGGTCCCATAGCCTGACACGCGTTGGTTCGAAATTGGCTTCCGCTTCCAGTCACTCTTTTGAGGTGGTTCAATGCCTGGCCTGGCGACGAACCGATAGCCGCCTGAGACTCGGTCTCTGTGTCTTTTTTACTATCAGTGTTGTTATTTAGACCACCCTTGCCAGGCGACATTGCTCAGGGTCGGTTTCTTCCTATACTTTGCCGTTTTAACCAATTCGAGATAGGCGTATTCTGCCCGGCGAACTGGTTGGGTGTTGCGATTATTAATGCGAGTATTGACATGTGTTTTCACAAACAGGATCTGGCTCTTCAGTAAACGATACCTGCGTTATTTATCCACAGTTCGTTTAGTGTAAACGATATTAATGTTAAACTGGGTTCGCAAAGATCTTTGGAAAAGGAATTCGGGAAACCCAAAACCATCACTTTGCTGATATCCACGAACATCAGAGCACGATAATGCCAAGATTTGCTGCCAACTTGAACTGGTTACTACAGGAATACGATTGGCCGGCTCGATTTCAAGCCGCCCGAAACCTGGGTTTCGAAGCGGTTGAATGCCAACTACCATACACCCAATCAGCACATCAACTGGCCGAATCTTGCAGCGCTGCAGGTTTAAAATTTATCATGTTTAATGCGCCCCCCGGCGACATGGAAGCAGGCGAGTATGGTTTAGCAGGATTACCCGGCCGTGAAGGTGAGTTTCAGGACAGCATGGGCGTTGCGCTGGAATATGCGAGGACCTTACAAAGCAGCTTCATCCATGTACTGGCCGGGATTGTTCCAGAGTCTCAAAGCTATGACCGTTGTCGCGAAGTCTATATCGAAAACCTTTCCTGGGCGGCTGAACAAGCGCAGCAGATCGATGTCGGAATTCTCATCGAACCCATTAATACTTTCGAGCGCCCGGGGTATTTGACCACGCTAACGCCTCAAGCGGCTGAAGTCGTTCGTCTGGTAAATAAGCCCAACCTGGGCATTCAGTTCGATTTCCATAACGCCCAACTTATGGAAGGTTATATTAGCCGGTTACTTGAATCTCACCTGGACAGCATCAAACATATGCAAATTGCCGGAATTCCAGGACGCACTCCTCCTGATCACGGCGAATTAAATTACTCCTATTTCTTTAACCTGTTAGACCGACTTGGTTATTCTGGCTGGATTGGCTGTGAGTATCGCCCTGTAGATAAATACGCAGGCGCAACCCAGGCTTCTCTTAAGTGGGCGACAGATTATGGTTTGGGTTAAAAGCCCCAAATCTATTGCGGCCGTGGTGGATATACGGCATAAACAGCTATAAAAATCTTGGCGGCAAAGAGGCGTGCGCTGGTAGTAGCGGAAAGTAAACAAACTGCAGCAATTGAATATATAGTAGCCCCTTGGGCAATTGAATCCCGGGGCCTGCCATGTGGAAATATAGCCGTTCAAGAATAGTGCGTTAGAGGGCGGAGTATTGCCCTAAGCCGATGTTGAACTTCTAAACAAAAAGGCTATCCAAACTTTTGCTACCAAGTCACCCGTGCCCGAAGGCCGTAAATGGTAATTTGGTTTTTATTCGAGTTAAGTGCAGGATTCCTAATGAATTGGATGTCCGGTGTAATTCCCAAAAAACCTGCGAACTTCATGAAATAAAATACTTCAAAAGTTACCTGACCATCTTCGCTCCCTTCGATGTCAGCCCAGTTCACGGCAACACCAAGGTTATTGGGTCCTCTACCAAGGCCGTAGTATGCGAAACCCGTGCTGATAGATGATTCTGTCAGCGTGCCGGCGTCTTCACTGAACCCCCCTCTAATAAATGGCATCCATTGGTTTAACATCTTCGATGCAGAGAAATTGATACCTTGCCCTTTCACCGTGCCTTGAGTGATGCTCTCGTCTGCATGCCAGAATGAGATATGGACATTGTCGACGTATATCTGATCCTGCGAAGGCGTCCAACCGATTTCAAGGCTTTTAAAAAAGTTGCTTTCATCAGAGAGCGTATTAAATCCATTCAGGGGGTCGGATGGATCGGATTCCAGATGTCAATCACTTATCACCCTATCAATATCAGTTTTGTAACAAAAAAGGGCGCCGTAACGCCGCATTTTAGATTGCGAATCTCATTATGTTTTTATAGAAAATAATGAGTAACTTCCAGTTGCTATGGAATCGGGTTGTAATATCTCGTATTGGATGTGCTGGCCTGCAAATAATCTGAATCACCCGGATCAACCATGATGTTCTTGTACGTCAGGCCATCTTTCATGATGTAGTGCAGTTTGCTTTCATCGAGAATGACGTCGATGTCTTCAACAGGGTTTTCGTCCCAAAGCAGAATGTCGGCATACGAATTCGGTGCAATGGTGCCCAATGCATAGGTCGGGTACGGATCAAGTGGGCCCGACCATTTCAGCACTTTGCCCGCGTTACCGGTGTGCATTATACATACATGGGCCGCCGGATATCCCACTTCATTGACCTTCCAGGTGTTATCCTGTTTGCGGATATCCTGAAGCCCCTGCCCGAACATATCTGCACCACCCGTCATGAAGACGCCTGCATCGTACATCAACATGGCAGCATTACGTGCACCCTTGCCCACAGCCACACCCTTCAGTTTCTGCTCGTGGGTAAAGAATTCGGGCATGGATTCATAGGTGCCAAAAGATTTTACAGACATGTAACACTGGAAGCTCCAGACAATCTCTTCACCTTTTGCGGCTAGTTGATTCACAATATCCTCAGAGACAAGGAAGCCATGCTCAAAGCTGCGAACGCCCGCGTCAATAGCGCGCTGGTAGGACTTATCGTGGTATGCGTGAATAGCGACGTAAGTTCCATAATCAGTCGCTATTTCAACCGCTGCTTCCATTTCTTCCTGGGTTGCACCCATGATATCCAATGGATCAAACCGACTGGCAACGCCGCCGCCCGCCATGATCTTGGTAAAATGTGCGCCATTACGATAGTTTCGGCGTGACGCCAAGATCACATCGTCCCGGTTATTTACAATTAGGGAATGTTGGACCTGAGCGCCATAATCTGAGGTTTCCATATCATTCCTGTCGCCCCAGTCACCGTGTCCACCAGTATGGCTGAGGACTGCGCCTGATGTATAAATCCTCGGACCTACCAGGAGTCCACGCTGCATCGCCCTCGCCATACCCCGTGTGTTACCTGCAATTTCACGAACGGTGGTAATGCCTTTCATCAACGCATCATCGCGAAGACCCTGAGCCGCCATTGCGCCACCGGCCGGGGCATCCCATTCATCCTGATAGCTATTTGACCCCTCAGGGGTAAAGAACACACTATGTGTGTGCATATCGATCAGGCCTGGTGTCAGGTATTTTCCCGTGGCATCGATCACTTTCGCATTTGGTGCATCAATAGCGCTTGTTGACACCCGGGTTATTACATTGCCCTCCACCAAAACATTCGCGCCTTCGATCAGGTCTGGAGCAAAACCATCAAATACGGAGGCATTCGTGAACAGGATTTGTTCTGGTTCTGGTTGCTCTTGTTCCTGGGCAAAAGCTGGTGAGAAGACTAATCTGGCGGCAACCACTGCCATACACAATGACCGAGCACAATTGATCATGTTCATATACCTTTAAAGAAACGAAAGAATTGAAAGGATGGCTATTATTTCATAATTAGTATGAAATATAGTTGCCATATCCCGCCATTTTGTTTACAACCAAGTTTCATGGTTTGGTAGTAAACGTAGTTTGGCGAAAATCAAAAAAGAAATTCACCTGGTCAGGGCGGCTTTCCGGAAGCAGTTTACCGAAACCATGCTTGTCAATGGTATCGATGCGGTGAAATATTTTCGGCGAGTTCGATTACCCATTGCCGAATCCGAAGATCCAGGAAGTCTGCTTCCGGAAAAACCGTTCTGGCGGCTGGTTAACCTGGTGGCCAGGGATCGGAACATTCCCGATTTCGGTAACCAGGTTGCGGTGAGGTATCCATGGCATCGTGTAGAAACCCTGGCACCATTGATCGGAAACTGCAAAAACCTGAAAGAACTACTCATCACCTTTTGCGAAGTGGCTTCCAGCCAAAGTTCACAGGTGGGGTTTGACCTTGAAACGCGCCATGGTCGGTACTGGTTTGCGGCTAATGGAAATCCACTGATCAGGAATGATGTCCAGATGGAGCTATATCGGTTAACCTGCATGATCCAGTTAATTCAGCTTGCTACAGGGTCGGGATGGCGACCGGAAAGAGTTAGATTGTTTATGCCCAACATAAGTCTTACAAACGCATGTCCACTTATAGCCACGTCGCAGATTGAGTTTTCCTGCCGCCAAACTGCAATTGCGATTCCAGATGTTGTGCTCAAACTGCCGGTCAGGCTGGAAATACCGTCTAGCCGGGTCAATCTCAGCAGCTATGATATCGATGCCGACTTTTTAGAAAGCTTGAAGTTGATTGTTGCTATCGGTATCGCGCATGGCGAATGCAAGATTGAGTCCATTGCGCTGACCGTTGACATCTCCACTCGTACGCTGCAACGCCAACTTATAGGGCATGGTACAAGCTTCAACAAACTGCTGGGGGAAGTCAGGTATGAACTTGCCAGAGAGAGTTTGATAAAAACTGACCAGAATATTCGGGAAATATCAGCCAAATTGGGCTATTCGGATCATTCCCACTTCATTAGAGCCTTCAAGCGATGGTCGGGAATGACCCCAAGAGAATTCAGGAAATCAGTTAGTAGCTGATGTACCCCGTCAACGGAATGTGGACCAAATGGGCTGATTGCGTAAAAGACAGATTTAGCTCATCGTTATCCCGAAGAGAAAACGATGATGACAAACAGCAAATTCCAGGACCTGACCCCTGGGTTTCGATAAAGATAGGCCTGAAAGCCGTAAGCAGCAGTTCAAGGACGACAAGATAGTTTCCATAAGAAGCCTGGTGGGCTTCGCCTTGAGTATCGACAGATGAGAGCCTAAAGGTGTTTCGGATGGAAATTCAGGAACGACAGTCAGTTTTTTGCAAGCAAAGACAGTATTTCAGAACAGTTCTCAACTCGCCCTTTACAGCAATCTGCCAACAAAAACCCGATTAACTCATTCATGGTGCCTAAATTGACACTGTAGTGAATTTCTCTCTGGTGTCGCGATGCCTTGAGTAATCCAGCACGTTTCAACACCCCCAGGTGTCCCGACAATGTCGAAGTGACAATGTCTAATTTTTTCGATATCTCACCGACCTGGAGACCGCCGGGCCCTTCTGTCACTAACAGTCGAAAGATCATCATACGCGACGATTGCGCAAGGGCGGCAAAGGCATCAATAGCTGCTTCCTGATCCATAACTGATTAATATCCGAAAAAGTGAAACTTGACAAGCTTGTAGGTTTTGGATAATTTAAGCCATTACTTCGGTATTTGCCGAAGTATGGAATTATTATCTCGTGCCACAAGCAAAGAATCAATCATTTTCATGAGTACGGTCGTTGCTGCAATGGTGGGGTATCGAGGACATCACAGATGCCTCGAAATGGCAATTGGTCAAAGCGGTCGGCGCTAAGGGATAAAGAAACACAAACAGCGAGGTAACTTGAATTCACTTGACCTACAAACGATCTCCGATACAAGCGAAGCACTGGACGGGATCGTCACACGTACACCATTGCTCGAAAATCCAGATGTGAATGCGCAGCTGGGTGGCAGTATGACAGCGCTTTGCATCATGTGATTCGTATCCCCCGGCTTGGTCGCTGTTCTTAATGTGAAGTAAATCACAGCAAAACTTCATATTGGGTGTACGCAAAGAAAGAACAAATCATCATTTATATACTGAACGTTATGAAAGATAGCTCGGATCAAAGATTCACCAGAAACAAATTGCCCAATTTGGATTTTGACAAGGTTCGGCCCGTTAACCCCAAACACTATGTATCAGAACTTGATAGTGGCCATGCACCAAAAATACTGCTTCTGTACGGTTCGTTGAGAACACGTTCCTTTTCACGGTTGGTGGCGGAAGAATGTGGGTACGTCCTGCGCTACCTTGGTGCTGATACGCAAACGTTCAATCCTGAAAATTTGCCGTTGCCTGATTCAGTAGCAACCGATCACCCGAAAGTGCGGGAGCTTCGCGAGCTAGCCTGCTGGGCAGAAGGTATGGTCTGGGTTTCTCCCGAGAGGCATGGAGCAATGACCGGGATCTTTAAATCACAGATAGACTGGATTCCGTTATCTGATGGCGCAGTAAGGCCAACCCAGGGTAAAACGCTTGCGGTGATGCAGGTGAATGGCGGCTCACAGAGTTTTAATGCGGTGAACCAATTGCGTGTGCTGGGACGCTGGATGAGAATGATCACTATTCCAAATCAATCCTCTGTGCCAAAAGCGTTTTCTGAATTTGACGATAGCGACAGAATGAAACCCTCGGCTTACTACAATCGTATTGTTGATGTGATGGAGGAATTGGTTAAATTTACCTATATGACCAGGGGGCGGTCTGCGCAACTGCTGGACCGTTATTCTGAAAAAATCGAAAGTCCTGAAGCACTAATCACAAGGGTCAATTCGACTCCCGGTTAGCGTGTCAGATCCTTTATAAGATTACTAAACCCCTTATGTCCAAACCGGTGTTCCGATGACTACACATGAAATCAAACACTACCTCGATGAAGACATCGACCGTCGCCTGGTACCCGCGCTAAAAACGCATCCAATGGTGTTGGGTAAGGATGGCGAGGATTTATTTCCGGCAGGTGTCGCGGACATGGATTTCAAAGCCCCGGCGCCAGTACTGGCCGCTATGAAAAAGCGATTGGAACATGGCGTTTTCGGCTATGAAACACTGCCGGATGGCTTGATGCCTGCGCTAAGGGCCTGGTTGCGAAAGCGCCATGGATGGGAGGTCGATGAAAACACAATATTACGTGCGCCGAATATTCTTAACAGTCTCGCGATCTCGATTTCATTGTTTACCAGTGTGGGGGACGGGGTCATTGTTCAGCCTCCTGTGTTCTTTGATTTTTACGATGTGATTAAGGAAAACAAACGCAAACTTGTAACAAATCCCCTCGTTCTTGGCGGCGGACATTATGAAATTGACTTTGATGGGCTTGAGCGAATTGTGTCGGCGCCGCGAAACAAAATGCTGTTTCTCTGCAATCCGCATAATCCGGTCGGGAGGGTGTGGACCAGGGAAGAATTAATTCGGCTGGGTGATTTATGTCGGCGAAATGGGGTAGTCGTTGTTGCCGATGAAATTCACGGTGATATAACTTTTCCGGGCAAACCATATACGCCTTTTGCTTGCCTCGGCCCTGATTACGCGGCACAGTCGATTTCGCTGATCTCACCCGCTAAAAGTTTCAATATCGCGGGCTGTTGTAGCGCATTTACAATTGTTTCAAACCCAGACAAGCGAAAAATTTTTCAAGCGGAAAACAGTCGACTGACGGTCAATAAGAATAATGTCTTTTCAAATGTCGCCATGGAAGCCGCCTACCAGGACGGCGAACCCTGGTTGGACGCAGTTATTGAGTATTTGAGTGACAATTTGAACCTTGTTCGGACAAAAGTTATGGATCTGCCTGGGGTCGAGCTGATAGAGCCGGAAGGCACCTTCCTGGTGTGGTTGGACTTTCGCAAAATGAACCTTCCTGTGGACGAATTGACAGCGTTTCTCAGAGAACGCGCTGGATGGTCAGTGACGAGAGGGCAGGCTTTTGGTGAGGAGGGTAAGGGGTTTGCCCGACTGAACATTGCCTGCGTTAAGGCTAAGCTCGATTCCGCTTTAGATCGGTTAGTGAGCGCGACGCGATCACTGTAACAAAGTACGTAGTTCCGCTTGCTTCACCCGAGATATCAGGGTCAGAACATCGACATTCAATTTCAACTCCAGGCAAAATGGTGCCAGATATTTTTTATCGAATATCCTGGTGCTGTGGGGATTTTGTGGAGACAGGATATTATCAACTGTATCGTGTAGTGCAGTATTAGCAGCGGGCGCCTCTACAAGTTGTTGAAAAATCTGCATCAATAGTTACTGCTTTGTCCTCTTGGAGCCTTGAAGGCTTACCCACGATATACCCGGAAATATGCTATTCATTTTGTCGATCATGTCATCGACTTCTGAGGGTTTTTATGCCAACACTGAATTTTGGTGTGAAGTTGAATTCTTATCTCCGGAAGGTTGAAAACGGAATGCAGGATCCAATTTGACTGAAATCAATTCACTGGCATACCATCCGTGTATCGTTCCAGTCTTTAAATTTTGAATGTTCGGGCTCAGGTAACAGTATGCTGTATGATATTCTTTCTCAGATTAGCAATTTCTTCTACAGCATTGCCCCCTGGCAGGTCGCTTTGGGCAAGATTATATTACTTCTGCTTGCATTTGAGCTTGGACTTCGCGTCGGTCATCGAATATATAAAAAAAATGGGGAATCAAAACCACGCGGCGGAAATATTATCCTGACATCGACATTTGCAATACTTGGGCTCTTGTTCGCCTTTACTTTTAGTGCCAGTGTCTATCGACATGATTTACGTAAACAGGAATTACTAAACGAAGCAAACGCGATTGGTACCGCATTTCTTAGAGCTGGCCTGGTCGCCGAACCGGGCCGATCAAGTATCAAGCAAATCTTACTGGATTACGGGCGGTCCAGAATAGTACACGCGAACGAGATGAAGACCTCTGAATACCGATCGAAAACAATCGCAGCCTCTTCTGAAAAAATTACACAGCTATGGCCTGCGACTGAAGCTGCAGTGTTTCAGCAACCACAACCAGGCGCCGTCGAGATGTCTCTTGTCGCCGCAGTGAATGACGTAATCGACCAAAATACGATAAGAAATGCTGCAGCCCTGGACAGATTGCCCGCAGCCATCCTATGGATGCTGATACTGGTATCAGTGATTGCAATGGCAGAGGTTGGACAGAGCGCTGGCCTTTCCGGACAGAGAAGTCGGTTAAGATCTACTGTCTTCGTTATTATTCTGTCTTTTGTAATGATGGTGATAACAGATTTTGACCGTTCTCGTGACGGTTTAATACGCATAAGCCAGACTCCCCTGAAAAATACAGTGGCAGATATGGAGGCATCGTTAGGGAACCGCTAAACATACCCCATTTCAAGTTTAATCATCTATTTCCTTATCATCGAAGCGATCGATTTTGACGGAGTGTCGGCAACCGGCGGATCCTTTCTCTGCGCATCAACCTGTCCTGGCGACAGAGTCATGCAAGCCTCCGGATCTGCATCGGTGCGGTACAGAAAGTCGTCGTATTTTCATTGCACCGAGCAAAATTCCTGAGTTTCCTAACCTGAATTTTTTGCCCATTTGGCAAGATTCATGAGCTGCCAACTCATGGCCAGAGTTCCAACAAAAATCCAGATGAATAACGGAATCATTCCGCCGTCCGTACGATCCAGCATGTCGGCATTTCTAAGGATGAGATGCAAGCCATCCATAGCCAGTCCTGCTCCTCCAAATGCAGATGCGATGATAATAAACCTGTCAAATATTGCGAGTGTAATGCCCGCCCCAATCACCGCGCCGGCAAACATTATTATGGATCCCACAATACCAGTAAGGCCAAGTGCACTGGCAATAAGACCACCAATCAAAGAACCAAGTCCGATGCCAACCAAAATTCGTCGAAATGGCTCAATAAAATGAGCTGCACCTGCGAACAGGATGCCACCGCCCAGCCCAAATAACAGTTTAATCAGACTCATTTCACCTTCGCCTGCACCGGTTAGCAATGACCCCAGCCAGTAACCAACGCCAACACCAAAAAATGCATAGAACAGGGGTAAAAAAGCATAGAATAGAAACAAGCCAAATCCCATTGCTCCGAGGCCGACGAGAATTAGTAAAAGACCATTGATGATATACATTGATTAGTTCCTCTGTTGGATAGTTGTCAAAATTGTTGTTATTTGATTTACCGGGACTGTTCTACCAAATCACACCAAGAATTAAAAGGGCGGATTTAACGCGCAAGAGCAACTCAGGATACGGAACAGGGTGTAGATCTCGTCAATGGCTTGTTAACCGAGAATTTAAAACCAATCTAACGAGAAATAAAATGTTCAAAGCAATGATTCTATTGAAGCGAAACCAGGCTTTAGACTATGCAAGTTTTAAAAGCCACTGGTTAGAAAACCACGCAACACTAGTCAGGCAATTACCAGGCATACGAAAAGCTGTTTTTAATTTTGCTACCGACAATGGCCGGGGAGAATTCGATGCAGTTTCAGAACTATGGTTCGATAACGAAGAAGAGTTTAACGATGCTTATGCCAGCGAAATAGGACAAAAAGTAGCAAAAGATTCGCTTTCAAAAGTGTGCCGACGACAGCGCATCCTCCTCGAGGAGGTTCAAATTGTATAAACCCCCTTTATCAACAAAGAACAAGATTTTCCCGGGGCAGTAAGAAGATGAATCATAAAATTTCTATTAGACCTGTTACGCCTACGATTGGTGCGGAGATATACGGTGTTGATTTGAATGGACTCAACCAGATGGAATTTGCGAGAATCAGTCAAGCCTGGCTCGATCACAATACCATGCACTACGCGGTAAATGATTATGATGGTAAGCGGCGCCTGATGTTTCGTACTACCATTAAGGGACACGCACCGATCGCCGCCTGACCGAAAAGAATTCGAAATTATGCAGTGACATAACAAAATCACTCAAAGTCGTAATTCTTTTCTTATCCATGTTTAGCTATCGGTGCGCGCTGGTGCGTCGGACATAAACTGATTGAACTCCTCTTCATCGGCGCGGCGCTTTGCGTTGCTACGAAACTCGCCAAACCGGCGTGAACGTACTTTTATTTCTTCCTTGATTTCGTGAATTCGATCATGCTGTGTTTGTTGAAATTCATCGAATACGGTATTTTCATTATGACCACTCTTGTTGAAACTGTCATTGCCGCTCCAGTTGCCCGTCATCCTGGACCACTGATTCCGAATTCCCTGAGGCAAATCTTTCACAGACCGACCACTGATGATCCAATACAGTAAAAACAGGCCAACAGGCCAAAAAAATACGAAGCCTAAAACCATTGCAGCAATATTGAACCCAGACCAGTTGCCCTGTTTTCCCCAACTGCCACAGCAATGATCTCGTGATCGATGGTTGCGATGATCATTTGTTGAGCCGCTTGATAGTGACATATCTTTTTCTCCTTACGAATTAATGTAGAAGCATCAACCCCACACATCAGTGTTCAATTTGGGTTTCTTTTGCTTCAGCTATTGACTAATGTGAACACTGTTCGCATATAATATACGAACTTATAAGTTAGTTTCAAGGCCCTGGAGCAAAAAAAAGTGAACAATGTACACATTATTCAACCCGGAACACGGTTATGAACCGGGACAGGAAGGGAAAAAAGGCCTACCATCACGGAAATTTGGCCGAATCACTACTCAATGCAGTGGATGAGCTTGCCACCCAATTTGGACTCGAGGCGGTTACATTGCGGGGTTGTGCAAAACTGGTCGGTGTTTCGCCATCCTCTGCATTCAGGCATTATTCAGATAAACGTTCACTACTGACAGCCTTTGCAACGCGGGCGCTACATCAACTCTCGGATGCAATGGAGGTCGCAAAATCCAGAGCGCAGATTGAAAAAACTAATGCATTCCATGCCGTTGGTCTGGCCTATATTTCATTCGCGCTGGAAAAGCCTGCATTTTTTCGCGCAATGTGGCATGAGGAGACGATCTATTCCAATGACAATGACTACGTTGCGGCTGCGAATAAACTCAGCACACATTTAAGAGGAGGATTTGCGGACACCATTGACGACAGTGACCCGGAGAGATTTAGTCCACAGGAGCTTCTGGCCTGGTCATCCGTGCATGGGCTTGCTAATCTGTTCGTAGATGGACCGGTAGCCAAAGGTGATACGAAATCTCAAAAACTGACCAGGGCTACAGAAATGATTAAGGTGATGGCACCAATGTTCGCCAAAACAAATTAGATCAACGGTGTCCAATCTGCGGAGGT